>DASRRQ010000076.1:0-8597 GCA_035695505.1 Marmoricola sp.
CCTTCGCGGTGCAGCACCTTGGGAATGTCGTAGATGCTGGGCGCGTCCGGGGCGGAGACCACCGCCTCGCGGTCGACGTCGCAGTACAGCGCCAGCTTGTGCTTGAGCTTCTCCGGGATCTCCCGGTCGGATCGGCAGACCAGCGCGTCGGGCTGGATGCCGATGTTGCGCAGCGTGGCCACCGAGTGCTGGGTCGGCTTGGTCTTCAGCTCGCCGGACGGCGCCAGGTAGGGCACCAGCGACACGTGCAGGTAGAAGCAGTTGTCCCGGCCGATGTCGTGGCGCACCTGGCGGATGGCCTCCAGGAACGGCAGCGACTCGATGTCGCCGACCGTGCCGCCGATCTCGGTGATCACGACGTCCGGCGCGGCGCCGTCCTCGTCGGGGGCCGACATCGCGACGATGCGGTCTTTGATCTCGTTGGTGATGTGCGGGATGACCTGGACGGTGTCGCCGAGGTACTCCCCGTGCCGCTCCTTCGCGATGACCCGCGAATACACCTGGCCGGTGGTGACGTTGGCGATCTGGTTGAGGTCGGTGTCGAGGAACCGCTCGTAGTGGCCGACGTCCAGGTCGGTCTCGGCTCCGTCGTTGGTGACGAACACCTCGCCGTGCTGGAACGGGTTCATGGTCCCGGGGTCGACGTTGAGATACGGGTCTAGTTTCTGCATGGTGACCCGCATGCCGCGCGACTTCAGCAGGCTGCCGAGGCTGGAGGCGGTCAGCCCCTTGCCGAGCGAGGAGGCAACCCCGCCGGTAACGAAAACGTGCTTGGTCGGCTGGCTAGGTGCCAAGGTGACTCCCGTGTCTGGTTCGCAAGAGGTGCGGCTGGGACGGCTGACCTGGTAGCAGGAACGCCGTCATCTCCACGGGGTTCGACCCTATCAACAAAACGGGGAGCCTTCCGCACGACGCACCGAGTGGACCAGCCCATCGACGTCGCGAACCGCTACGACGGCGGCAGTGCAGCGGTAGCGCCGGCACCCGAGCCGAAGTTGCCGGTGACACCGCGCGGCCGGGCCGCAAGAGCGAGGACAGCGGCGACTTGGCCGGTCGTCGCGTCGGTGCCGTCGACGGTGCTCCAGCTCCGGTCGGGCGCCTCGCGCAGCGCCGCGAGCAGGCCGCCCGATGCGTCAGCAGGGCTCGGGCCGGCGACAACGGTGAGCACCTCGTGCGCGAACCCGGTAATGACGCTGGTCAGCACGGAGGACCGGGCAGCGTCCCGCGTGTCGCCGGCGACGATCAGCGCCAACCCGGCCCGGGCAGCGACTGAGGGCTTGCCCAGCAGGCCTGCAGTGGTGAGTCCTGCGGCGATGCTGATCGCCGCAGTGTCGACGGCGGCCTTCGGCAGGTGCGAGGAGATCGGCGCGCTGACTCCCCTGGCCAGCAAAGCGCCGAGCCGCTGGTAGCCGGTCGCGGTGGCTGCCACCGTCACGCCAGGCGTCTGCGCCAGCATCTGGCTGGTCAGCGAGTCGACCAACTGCTGGGAGGCCGGGTCCGTCACGGTCGCCGTGACCGGGACCGACGCGGTGACCTGTCCTCCCGCAACGGCGATCAGGGCGCGCAGCGAGGCGACGGTAGCGGGATCTGCCCCCGGCAACGTGATCAGCGTGATGCTGCGGCCGGTCAGCGTGCCGGCGAGGACTTTAGCCGCGGTGCCCTTGGCAAACGAGTCTGCGTACGCCGACCGTCCCTCCAGCGCGGTGATCCGCGCGCCACGGGCTGCTGTTTCGGCTCGGGCCGACTTCAGGGACTTGTCGCGGCGGCTCGCGTCGTGCTGCAGAGGCCCTGCACCGACCCCGATGCCGAGTGCTACCAGGAGGATCGCGATCGCGACGCGGACCAAGCCCCGCCTCACAGGTGGTTCCGTCCCAGGTGGAGGTCGCCGCTCAGTCGGCCTGGCAGGTGGTGGTGCAGATCGGTCCACCAACCCTGCCCGATCGGGGTTGCGGCGATGGTCACCGCCAGCACCGCTACGGCTGCGACGAGCAGCAGCGCGACGTGACGGCGCTTGAGCTTGCCGGTGTAGAGCAGCGGCACGGCGGCACCCTCGACTAGGACGCTGCCGAGCCGCAGCCTGGTCATCACGCTGCTGGCCTGGTCGCTGCGATCGCGATCGATGAACTCCTCCAGCGACGTCGGAGTGCCCAGTGGCACTACCAGCCGGGCTCCCCCGCGGTGTGCGAGCAGCAGCGCGATGTCCACGCTGGCGGCGGTGGTCTGGATCGTGTGTACCGGCAGGTTGAGCTTCTCCGCTCGGCGTCGAGCTGCTGTGCTCGTGTCGTTGACCACGACCTCACGGCAGCGGGCAAGCGGCTTAGGCTGCACCATCCCCGCTCGGCTGAGCACTAGGACATCGGGCCGGAGCCGTGCGCTGACCACCGCTTCGGCACCGGAGTCGACGGCGATCAGGGCCGCTTTCTGCTCACGGATGAAGCGGCGGATCCGTTTCACGTCGCCCACGGTCGCGCCGGGCGCGACGACCACGGCGACCCGGTCGCGCAGCCGGGCCCGCAGTGTCGGCGCGCCACTGCCGTGCAGCAGCAGGTTCTGCTCGCTCTTCAGGAACTCGCTGGCGGTGTGGGCGAAGCTCTCGAGCTGGCTGGTCATCCCCGAGCGGGCGGCATCCATCCGGGCCGAGACCTGGTCCTCGGTGAGCTCGCGGACGTCGAGGGCGACCACTGCGCCGTCGTACAACGTGCAAGCGTCGAGACGGACGCTCTGACCGTTGCGCAGGGCCAGGACGCGGTCGCGGTCGCCTTCAAGCAACCGGACGCCGTTGCCGACCAGCAGACGCGGCCCGAGGTTGGCGTAGCGGCCCGAGATGAAATCGGCCGCGTTCAGGACGGCGTACGGGCGGGTGTCGAGCAGCGAGCGCGCCGTCTCGGCATCCAGATCGCGGTGCTCGAGCACCAGCAGGTCACCCGGCTCGGCTCGTTCGAGCAGGGTCGCGAAATCGCGGTCGGCGCGGACCTTCAGGACGGTCCCTGGCGGCGGGGCGACATCGTGTCGCGTGCGAAACCTCATAACGTCACTATTTTCACACGACTCCCGTCCGATTTGTCGCACCGGGGTCGGCCCGGGCGGGCCGCGGAGTCGTCCTAGCCGCGTAGGTCGCGAGCCTGCTGGGCTACGTCGAGCAGCTCCTGGGCGTGCGCCATCGCGGTCTCGGAGGCCTCCAGACCGGCGAGCATCCGGGACAGCTCGCGGACCCTGCCTGCGTCGTCGAGTACTTCGAGTCCCGAGGTCGTCACCCTGCCGTCACTGGACTTCGCGACGACCACGTGCCGGTCGGCGAACGCTGCCACCTGCGGGAGGTGCGTCACGACCAGAACTTGCGCTGACCCCGCCAGGGCGGAGAGCCGCCGGCCGATCTCGACCGCGGCCTTGCCGCCGACGCCGGCGTCGACCTCGTCGAAAACGAAGGTCGGGACTGGGCTGGTGCCAGCCAGCACCACCTCGATGGCGAGCATCACCCGAGACAGCTCGCCGCCGGATGCTCCCTTGCTCAAGGGCCGCGGCTCGGCACCGGTGTTGGCCGCCAGCAGGATCTCGATCTGGTCGACGCCGTTGACGGTGAACCGCCAGGTGCCGTCGTCGAGCGACAGGCCATCGGCGTCCTCGGTCCGGCTCAGCCGGATCTCGATGCGGGCGTGGGGCATCGCCAGCGCCGCCAACTCCACACTGACCGCCTCGGCCAGCGTCGTGGCCGCCGTACGCCGGGCAGCCGAGAGGGCTTGCGCCTCGCTCGCGAGCGCTGCGCGCAATCGCGCCTGCTCGCCGCGCAGCTCCTCGGCGCGGCTCTCGGAGTCGTCGAGGAGAAGCAGTCGCTCGGCGGAGACGGCTGCCCATGCGAGCACCTCGTCGATGGTCTCGCCGTACTTCCGGGTGAGCGTGGTCAGAGCGGAACGCCGGTCCGAGACGACGGCGAGGCGGGCCGGGTCTGTCTCGAGGCCGGAGGCATAGGAGGCAACGTCGGCGGCCACGTCGGAGAGCAGGTAGCTGACCTCGGCGACGCGATCGGCCAGCGTGCCGGCCTCGGAGTCGTGCTCGCGCACCGAGTCCAGTGCCCGCCGCGCAGCGCCCACGGCGCCGAGCGCGTCCGGGGCCTCCTCCTCCGATGAGAGGGCTTCACGGGCGGCCTCGGCGGCGGTCCGCAGGGTGTCGGCGAACCCGAGCCGCGCCTCCTCCGCAGCGAGGCCGAGGTCCTCGGCCGGTTGCGGGTCAACGGCCTCGATCTCAGCCAAGCCCAACCGGAGGACATCGGCTTCGCGAGCTCGCTCGCGGGCGGCACCGACAACCTCGGCCAGCTCCGCCTCGACCTGCTTGAGCTCGACGTACGACCGCGCATAGACCTCCCGTAGGGAGCCTACGGAGGCGCCGGCGAAACCGTCGACCGCCGCGCGTTGCGCCGCAGCCTGCAGGAGCCGGTGCTGATCGGACTGCCCGTGTACGGCGACGAGGTGGTCGGCCACGCTCTGCAGCGCCGAGACCGGCACCGAGGCGCCGCCAAGGAACGCGCGGGACCGTCCCTCGCTGGAGAGTTGCCGGGCCAGCACCAAGGTGCCGTCCTCGATCTCGCCTCCGAGCTCGTCGGCCAGCTCCGCAATAGGCCCTTCGGAGACGGCGACGATGCCTTCGACGCGCGCGGCCTTCGCCCCAGTGCGTACGGCACCAGCGTCGGCGCGGGCACCGAGGAGCAGCCCGAGGGCGGTGACCAGCATTGTCTTGCCGGCACCGGTCTCGCCGGTGATGACGTTGAGACCTGGGCCGAGCTCGAGCACGGACTCGTCGATGACGCCGAGGGAGGCGATCCTGATCTCCTCGATCATGCTGCCTCCTCCCTCATGCGTCTGCCTCCGGCTGCTTGCGCCGGCGCTCGGAACTGCCGCGCCAGCCCTCGACGGGCAGGTCGAACTTCGCGACCAGGCGATCAGTGAACGGCGCTTCGTGCAGTCGGACCAGCCGGACCGGCTGGCTGCCGCGGCGTACTTCGATCCGGGCACCGGGCGGGAGCTCGACCGTCCGACGCCCGTCGCACCAGAGCACTCCGGCGCCCTGGGTCTGGGCGAGCACCTCGACAGCGAGCACCGAGCTCGGCGCGACGACCATCGGGCGGGCGAACAGGGCGTGGGCGCTGATCGGCACCATCAGCAGCGCGTCGACACCAGGCCACACGACAGGGCCGCCGGCGGAGAAGTTGTATGCCGTCGAGCCGGTCGGCGTTGCGCACACGATGCCGTCGCAGCCCCACCGGCTCAACGGGCGGCCGTCGATCTCGACCACGACCTCGAGCATCCGCTGACGAGCAGCCTTTTCGATGCTCGCCTCGTTCAGCGCCCAGGTGGAGGTCACCAGCTCTTTGCCCTGGAACACGGCGACGTCGATCGTCAACCGGTCCTCAGCGGTATAGGTGCGCTCGAGGATCGCCTCGATGGTGGCGTCGAGATCCTCGCTCTCGGCCTCAGCAAGGAAGCCGACGTGGCCGAGGTTGACGCCGAGCAGCGGCGTCCCGGAGTCCCGGGTGAGCTCGGCGGCTCGCAGGATCGTGCCATCGCCGCCGATCACGACTGCGAGCTCGCACCCTTCCGCTGCTCCGGCCTCGTCGACGAGCTCGAGCCCGGCGGGCGAGTCCAGTCCGAGGTCGGAGGCCTCCTCGGCCAGCACCCGGACGACCAGGCCCTGACTGCACAGGGCCGCGACGACCTTCCGGGCGACGAGGAGGGCCTCGTCGCGCCCGGTGTGCGCGAGCAGCAGGATGCGGCGTACGCCGTCGTCAGCTGCGGAGGTCTCCCCGGTCACGGTGACAGCCTCTCACCGTCCGGGGACGTGTCCACCGACCGGCTCGCCTCGGTGGATATCTCTCTCTCACCGATCCTGGGCGGACCAGCGCGCAGCCAGAGGAAGAACTCGACGTTGCCTGACGGGCCCGGCAGCGGACTCACCGCTACGGCCACGGCGCCCCAGCCTCGCGCCGCAGCCTGCTCGGCCACTGCCAGCACCGCGGCGGCGCGGTGCGCCGGGTCGCGCACGACGCCGCCTTTGCCTAGGCGCTCCTTGCCGACCTCGAACTGCGGCTTGACCATCAGGGCGAGGTCGCCGTCAGGTCGGGTGACGCCGATCAGCGCGTCGAGCACGAGCCTCAAGGAGATGAAGGACAGGTCGCCGACGACCAGGTCGACCGGGCCTCCGATCAGGTCCACGGTGAGCTCGCGGATGTTCGTCCGGTCGTGCACGACGACGCGGGCGTCGGACTGCAGCGACCAGGCGAGCTGGCCGTAGCCGACGTCGACGGCCACGACCTGCTGCGCACCCGCGCGCAGCAGTACGTCGGTGAAGCCGCCCGTGGAGGCACCGGCGTCCAGGCAGCGCCGGCCGGTCACGCGCAGCCCCTCAGCGCCGAACGACGTCAGCGCACCGGCAAGCTTGTGACCGCCGCGACTGACGTAGTCAGGACGGTCCGGGTCCTCGCGTACGACAAGGTCGGCATCGGTGGTGACTGCCGTCGCCGGCTTCGTTGCCTTGGCCCCGCCGACCGTGACGCGTCCAGACGCGATCAGCGCGGCGGCGTGATCGCGCGACCTGGCCAGGCCGCGGCGGACCAGCTCGGCGTCGAGCCGGAGGCGACGGGGAGGCATCGCTGGCTAGCGGTCGTCGCCGGCGCCCGACAGCGTCCGGCGCAGCTCTTCGTGCGCCTGCTCGAAGACCGCGACGTGCTCGTCGACCGGCACCGCGTCAAGAGACTCCAAGGATCCGATCACGGCATCGACATCAGGGTGGCCGGTCTCGACGCGACCGGGAGCGCGGCCGGCGATCTCCTCGGGCGAGTCCTCAAGCAGTGCCTCCCTGCGAGCGCGGTCCACCTCCTCGGAGCCGTCTGACGGGTCGGCCGGGTACACGTCTGCGAGGTCGTCGTCGGTGCGCTCGGAGGCCTGGTCGGTCATGGCACCACGCTACCGGGCTCAGCCCCGTCGGTGGTGGCTGCCCAGCCTGCAGCGTCGAGGTGGCCCCACAGAGCCGCCGCGACCGCGCACCACCATGCGTGCAAGCCGCCCGCGCCGGTGACAGCCAGGTGGTCATCTGCAACCAACGCGGTCCAACCGTCCACGGTCGCAGCCTGCTTCTGGGCGATAACGGGCTGCATCGTCTCGGCCAGGCAGCCCACGTGGGCACCGACGTACGTCGGCCGGAGCTCTGGTGCCAGCGCAGCGAGGTCAGCGAGTGATGTCACCCCGCTCATCACCAGCAGGCTGTCCCAGCCCACCGCGATGGCGCCCTCGATGTCGGTGTCGATCCGATCGCCGACGACGAGCGGGTGCTCGCCGCCCACGCGCGCGAGCGTCTCCCGGAAAAGCGGCGGCTGCGGCTTGCCGGCAACCTCCGGCATGCGGCCCGAGAACTCAGCCACGAGCCGGACCAAGGTCCCGTTACCGGGGCCGGGGCCGCGTTTGGTCGGCACCGTCAGGTCGGTATTGCTGGCCACCCACGGCAATCCCTCGCGGACCAGCAACGCGCCGTCGATGACCTGACGCCACGGCATGTCCGGGCCAAACCCCTGGACGACGCCGGTCGCACCGCCCGCGGCATCGGTCGTGGGGACCAGGCCACGCTCGCGCAGCGCCTCGTGCAATCCGGGACCGCCGATCACGAAGACCGTCGCCCCGGACTGGACCTCCTGCGCGATCAGACCTGCAGCTGCGTGAGCACTGGTCACGACGTCGGCGGCGGCAGCCGGGATCCCGAGTGCTGTCAGATGGTCGGCGACGACCGACGGAGGCCGTGCAGCATTGTTGGTGACGAACGCGAGCTGCATCCCCGCATCGCGGGCGGCTCGCAGTCCGTCGACCGCCCCGCCCACGGCATCGGCGCCGACATACACGACGCCATCGAGATCGAGGACCGCGACGTCGTACGTCGCCGACAGCCGCCGTGGGCCGGAAGCGTCCATGGTCACTGCTTCGGGAGGCTGCGCTCGATCTCCAGCGCCCGGGCGCCGGCGTCGGTGATCTCCTCGACGTCGACCGCCTCGGTGCGGTGGAACCACTCCAGGGCGTCCTCCGGTCGCTTCGCGGCGAGCAGGGTCTCGGCGTACGCGTACCGCAGCCGGGCAACCCACGGCGCCCGCGACTTGGAGTTCAACGATCCGTTCTCCAGAGTGCGCAGCGCGGCATCGAGCTCACCGCGATCGCGGCGCGCGCCTGCCTCCACAATGAGGACCTCGGCGAGCAACGGCGGAGCGAACTTGTCGCGCGGCGTGTTCTTGAGCAGGGTCAGCGCCCGGTCGGGCCGGCCGAGTGCGCGCTCGCAGTCAGCCATGATCGCCACATAGTCGTGGGCGCCGTTCATCCGCTTCGCCGAGCGCAGCTCTGCGAGGGCCTCGCTGTACTCCCCCGCGGCATAGGCCGCCTCGCCGACGGCCTCGCGCACGACAGCCAGTCGGCCAGCGCGTCCGCGGGCCGCGAGCGTGTGCTGATAGGCGGTCTTCGGATCGGAGTCGAGCAGTTCGCCCGCGGCGACGAGGTGTCGCGCAACGCGGAGCATCAGCTTCTCAGGCAGCGACTTCAGCTGGTCAGCGACGGAGCGGTCGAGCTCCTTGC
>DASRRQ010000077.1:0-22663 GCA_035695505.1 Marmoricola sp.
CGCTGACGTTGATGACCTTGGTCTTGCCGCCGGCGTTGACGGTCAGGGTGCCGGTGCCGCCGACGTCGAGGTAGGCCTTGTTGCCGGTGAAGTTCTGCGCCAGCTCGGCGTTCGGGCCGGCGGTCAGCGCTTGGTCGCCCACGGTCCAGGTGCCGTTGAGGGTGAACTGGTTGCTGCCGATCTTCGTGGGGAAGGTGAACGTCTTGGTGCCGTTGGTCAGCCCCGGCTTGCCGGTGTAGAACTGGCTGCCGCGCTCGGAGCCGAGGTAGGTCTCCTGCGACTGCTCGTGGTCTGGCGTCGCATCCGGTACGTCGGTCGACGAGCCGAGCTTGGTGTCCGGGTTGGCGTCGCTGAGCAGCTGCCGGATCAGCTTCTCGGTGCCGCTGTAGTCGCCCTCGCCGATGGCGACGTGCCGCACGTTGCCATCGGCGTCGATGAGGTACTCCGCGGGCCAGGAGTCGTTGGAGAAGTTGTTCCAGGTGCCGTAGTCGTTGTCGAGCGCGACCGGATAGGTGATGCCGAGCCGCTTGGCGCCTGCCTCGACATTGCTGCGGACGTGCTCGAACGCGTACTCCGGAGTGTGCACGCCGACGACGACGAGGCCGTCCGGCTCGTACTTCTTGTACCAGGCCTCGACGTGGGTGATCGCGCGCTGGCAGTTGATGCAGGAGTAGGCCCAGAAGTCGATCAGGACGACCTTGCCCTTGAGGTCGGCGGCGGTCAGGGGCTTGTCGTCGGTGGTGTTGAACCAGCTCGAGATGCGGTCGATCTTGGGTGCTTTGCCGCAGTTGGCCAGGCTCGACGACGGGTTGTCGGCGCAGTTGGTCAGCCCCTGGCTCGCCTCGCTGCCGACGGCGTCGCGGATCTTGGAGGCCGTGTGGGCGGCGTTGTCCAGCGCGCTCGTGTAGTCCGGGACCGCGCGCTGGATCGCATCGGTGAGGTTGAAGGTGAGGGCCACTGCCAGCGCGATCACCACGACGCCGCCGACGGTGCGGACAGTGCGCTGGCGGGACCGGAAGGCGCTGATCCGCTCCGAGATCCGACGTCCGGCGAGTGCGAAGCCGAGCAGCGGGATCGAGGTGCCGATCGCGAAGGCGATGGTCAGCACGATGGTGTCGCGGCCGATCTTGCCGGTGGCTCCGGCGACGGTGATCGCGGCGAGGACCGGTCCGGCGCACGGGACGTAGACCGCACCGAGCGCGAGGCCGAGCACGAAGCCACGGCGGTTGCCGGCGCCGGCGCCGGCAGAGAAGCGGGCGAACGGCCGCTCGATGATCCGCTCGACGGCCGGCACGATCATGCCGATGCCGAGCAGGACCAGCACGACCAGGCCGGCCCACCTGATGATGTCGCTCGGCAGGGGGAGCGCGTTGAGGATCAGCGTGCCGAGCAGCGTGAAGATGCTGAAGCTCGTTGCCAGGCCGGCGACGACGAGGAACGGGGTCAGATCGCGCCCGGTGGGAGGCGCGGGCGGTACGGCGATGGCGACACGGCCACCGGTCGGGTCGATCTCGTCCGCTGCTGCGCCCACCACGCCGACCGGCACCGGGGCTGTTGCCGGGGCGATCGGCGCCGTCGCGCCACTCGACATGAAGATGATCGGCAGCACCGGGAGGATGCACGGGGAGATACCGGCGATCAGTCCTCCAGTCAGACCGATCAGGCCCAGGGTGATCACGCACGTGCTCCTGTCGACAAGGGTGTTCGTCCCGACTCTAGGCAGGTGCTGGTCGCGTTCTTCAAGGACTCGGCCGCGCGTCACCGATCGGTAAGAACCCTGTGGGCCGGTCGGAGGCGCCGGGGAGGCTCGGGCGGACGGCCTAGCATGACGTCGTGGCGGAGCCCGGTCGTGATCTCGTCGTCCCGGCGGGCCCGGGGCTGCCCAGCGGCGCCGTGATCCCCGTCGCCGAGCTGATCGAACGGTTCTCCCGCTCGCCCGGTCCCGGCGGCCAGTCGGTGAACACCAGCGACAGCCGCGTGGAACTGCTCTTCGATCCCGCCGTCTCGATTGCGTTCACCGAGCCTCAACGGCGCCGGATCCTGCGCGCGCTGCCAGCCGGGCCGGTTTCGGTGACCGCCTCGGAGCATCGCTCGCAGCTGCGGAACCGGTCCGCGGCCCGCGATCGGCTGGTGGCGATCCTCCGCGACGCCGTCGCCCCACCGCCCCCGCCCCGGCGCCCGACGAAGCCCAGCAAGGCCTCCCAGCGCCGCCGCGTCGAGGAGAAGAAGCAGCGCGGCCGCACCAAGTCGCTCCGCGGCCGCGTGACCGACCCCTGACCCCGTTGAGTTGGGGCTTGTGGTGGGTCGAGTTGGGGCTTGGGGTCAGTCGAGGTGGCTGCCTCCGGGCCAACCAGCCCGTACGGCGGGAGCCGGCACGCTGACGACGTACCCGTCCCACACCCAGCTCGGATCGCCGAGACCGGCAGCGCCGGGCCACCGCGCGCCGACGGTGTAGAGCGTGCGGCCGTCCAGACCGCCGAGCATGCAGGCGAAGCCGCCGCGGTCGAGCTCGACCGTCTCGAGCACCACGCCGCCCTCGGCCACCCGGACGCAGTGCTGGTGCGGCACGTCGGCGTACCAGGCGGCGCCGTCGGCGTCGAGGCAGATCCCGTCCGGTGGGTCCTCGCCGAGGTCGGCGAAGGTACGCCGTTCCCCGAGCGAGCCGTCGTCGGAGATCGGGAACGCCGTCAGCCGGCTGCGGTACGACTCGGCCACGACGAGGGTGCTGTTGTCGGCGCTGACGGCCATGCCGTTCGGGAACGACAGATCGTGCGCCACGACCCGCGGGGCCCCGTCGGCCGGGACCAGCACGACGTGCCCCGGCGCAGGCTCGCCCGCCGGCGGTCCGCTGGCGAAGTCGAAGTTGGGGGAGTTGACGTAGGCGTTGCCGCGGCCGTCGATGACGATGTCGTTGGACCCGTACGGCGCGAGCGGGCCGAGGTCGGCGTACGTCGTGAGCGTGCCGTCGGCGCCGAGTCGCAGCAGGGCCATCTCGCTGTTGGAGACCAGGATGAGCGTGCCGTCGGGCAGGAAGTCGAAGCACAGGGGAAGCGAGGCATGCCGGACCACGACGTGGGAGCCGCCGCCCTCATCGACGACGCGGATCTCGCCCGCCGTCCAGTCGGCGAACCAGAGCTTCCCGTCGTGCCAGCGCGGTGACTCGACCAGACCGTGACCTGAGCTGAGGACGTCCATGCTCCGAGTCTGCCCCCTCGCCACCTCAGTGCGGCGTGATCACGAAGACCGGGAGCGGCCGGTCCGTCTTCTTCTGGTACGCCGCGAACTGGCCGCGGTTCGCCCGGTTGCAGATCGCGAACAGCCGCTCGTAGTCGGCGTCACCGGGGCGCAGGGTGGTCGCTGTCGCTCGCCGGCGGCGCACGCCGACCTGGAACTCGACCTCGGGCTCGGCCTCCATGTTCAGCGCCCACGCCGGTGGCAGGTCGTGCCCGCCGTTCGAGCCGCAGACCAGGTAGCGGGCGCCGTCGCGACCGTAGACGAGCGCGTTCGTCCGGGTGAGCCCGCTCTTGCGGCCCGTCGTACGCAGCAGCAGGGTCGGCATCAGGAGCAGTCGGTGACCGACGAGGCCGTGACTGCCCTCGTACAGGGCCTGGTGCGCCTTGAGTCCGAGCAGGAAGGCCTGGGTGCTGAGCTTCACGGGACCATTCAAGCCCACTCAAACGCCCCCAAGCCCCAACTCAACGAACTACAAGCCGGAACCCAACAGGTCCTGGACGGCGAGGGAGGCGAAGACCATAGCGGTGCCGAGCGGGGCGCCGGGGCCGGGGTAGAAGGCGCCGAAGGCGGACGCGGCAGAGTTGCTGGTCGCGTACAGGCCGGGCAGGACCGAGCCGTCCTCGCGCAGTGCCCGGCCGGCGGCGTCGGTCACGATGCCGCCCTTGGTGCCCAGGTCGGACAGCACGAAGCGGGCGGCGAAGAACGGGCCCTGGCTGACTCCGACGAGAGCCTTGTTCGGGCCCTCGCCGCCGGCGAAGAAGGTGTCGTACTCGTCCCCGCCGCGGCCGAAGTCCTCGTCGACGCCGGTCTCACAGAAGCCGTTGAACCGGTCCACGGTCGCGACCAGATCGGTCAGCCCGAGCTTCTCGGAGAGCTCGGCGACGGTCTCCGCCTGCACCCAGGTCCCGGCGGCGAGATGGTCGGCCGGGTCGCCCTCGGGCATCGCGATCGCCGGCAGCCGGCCACCCTCGCGGGAGTCGAAGACGAACCAGGACGGGATCCGTCCGGGATCTCCTTGCGCGGCCTTGGCCATCTCGCGGCCGAACCGGTCATACGGCAGGCACTCGTTGGCGTATCGGTTGCCGGAGGCGTCGACGATGACCCCGCTGCGGAACCCGAGCGTGAACGACCCGCGCCCGTCCGGGTGCTCCAGGCCGGGGCAGAACCAGCCCTGGTCTAGCAGGTCGGTCGCGGCGCCGACGGCGACCGCTGCGGCGATCGGCTCCCCGGTGTTCGTGCCCTCGGGGGCCATCGACCACGCCGCATCACCCGGTACGCCGTGCCGCTCGCGCCACTCCGCGTTGTGTTCGAAGCCGCCCGAGGCGATCACGACACCGCGCGAGGCGCCCAGGGAGAACGACCCGCCTTCGTGGAGGCCGACGACTTCGGCGACGCGGTCGTCCTCGGTCCGCAGGCCCGTGACCGCGTGCCCGGTGAGCACGGTCCCTCCGTCGCGGACGAAGGCGAGCAGCAGCCGCGCGATCAGTGCCTGGCCGCCGGAGAGGGTGTTGCGGCCGGGCAGGCCGGCGCGATCGAGCTCGACCGGCGGCCGCACCAGCGCGGCGACCTGCTCGGGCAGCTCGCCGCGTTTGATGTTCGCCGGCTGGATCGAGCGGCCCCAGGAGACCCGGCCCGGCGCGTCGTAGTACTCCGGGAACGGCAGCCATTCGAAGGTGAAGGCGTCGTCGGCCTCGAGCTCGGCGACCAGCCGCGGCGCCTGGTCCAGGAACGCTTCGACCTTGACGGGGTCGGGGTCGGTGAGCAGGGCGCCGAGGTAGCTGCGTGCCGACTCGGTCGAGTCAGCGATGCCGGCGCGCTGCTGGACCTCGGAGCCGGGCAGCCAGCATGCGCCGCCCGAGTACGCCGACGTGCCGCCGCAGTACTCGGTCTTCTCCACCACGACGGTCCGCAGCCCGTGCTTCTGGGCCAGGTACGCCGCCGTCAGAGCGCCTCCGCCGGAGCCGACCACGATGACGTCAAAGGACTCGCTCATGGGGTGGAACCTCTCTGCAGATAGCTGGTGATCGCCTCGGACAGGCCCAGTCGGGCCTCCGCGGAGTCGGTGTAGGTGCTGAGGAATTGTTCGTTGTGCAGCCCGCGCATCGCTCCGGGTAGCAGGCTGCGGACCCGGGCGAGCCTGGTCCGGTCGAGCTCGAAGCCGTCGAAGGCGTGCGCGATCAGCTGAGTCCAGGCCGCGTCGAAGTGCGCGATCGCCGCAGCGGTCGCCGGGTAGGCCGCCTCGAGCTCGTCGCGCTGCCGGGGGAGAGCGATCCGCAGGTTGTGGATCGCCCGTGAGGACGGCAGGTCCATCGCCGTCCAGAGCATCGCGATGATCGCCTCGACCCGGTCGGCGAGCCTCGTGGACTCGGGCAGCCGCGGCCGCATTGCCGCGGTGTCGTTCAACACGTGCTCCAGGACAGCCGCCCAGAGCCCGTCGACGTCGCCGAACTGGTGCTGCACGGTGCCCCAGGTGACGCCCGCCTCACGCGCGATCAGGCTGGCGCTGACCGACTCCGGACCACCCTCGGCCAGGCATTCCAGAGCCATGGCAAGGAGCGCCTGCCGCGTCTCGAGGCCCCGCTTGTTCAGGCGGGTGCCTTTGGCGCTCAAGGCCTCCGAGCCGGGGGCGGTCGGGGCGGCCAAGGTCAGCTCAGGCCCAATCGCGTGCCGTGCTTGGCGATGAACGCCAGCACGTCCTCGGTCGGCTTGTCAGGCAGGCCCCAGATCAGCTCGGTGACGCCGCACTCCTCCCAGGCTGCGAGGTCCTCGGGCGAAGGCCGCATCGCAATCAACACGTGGATCTCGGGCGCCCCCTCGCGCCCCGCGTCGGCCCACGCCTGCTTGAGCGCGGCGGCCTTCTCGGGCACGTCGGACTCGATCGGGGTGGTCATCCAGCCGTCGGCGTTCGCGGCGATCCAGGCGAAGGTCTTCGGGCCGGCGCCGGCGCCGATGATTACCGGGATGTGGGCCTGGGTCGGCTTGGGCCAAGCCCAGGAGGCGCCGAACGTCACGAACTCCCCGTCGTACGCCGCCTCGTCGGAGGTCCACAGCGCCCGCATCGCCTCGAGGTACTCGCGTAGCACGCTCCGACGCTTCGCAGCGGGGACGTGGTGGTCGGTCAGCTCGTCGGTGTTCCAGCCGAACCCGGCGCCGATGGTGACCCGGCCACCGGAGAGGTGGTCCAGCGTCGCGATCGTCTTGGCGAGCGTGATCGGATCGGACTCGACCGGGAGCGCCACGGCCGTGGAGAGCCGGATCCTCGTCGTGATCGCGGCGGCGGTCGCGAGCGAGACCCACGGGTCCAGGGTGCGCATGTAGCGGTCGTCGGGCAACGTCTCGTCACCGGTGCCGGGGTGTGCAGCGTCGCGCTTGACGGGGATGTGGGTGTGCTCGGGCACGTAGATCGTGTCGAAGCCGGCATCTTCGGCCGCCTTGGCGGCCTGGGCCGGGGTGATCCCGCGGTCACTGGTGAACAGCACGATGCCGTGGCGCATGAAGTCGTCTCCTGGATGTCAAAGGGGCCGAGCGTGCCCGCGCTCGCGGGACCTCGCCAGGAATCATAGAGGACTCAATGAGAATGCTCTACCCTTCCGAGAAGACACGGGAGAGGAATGCGATCGACCGCTCCAGCGCCTCGGCAGCCTCGGGCGTATCCAGCCAGAACTGGAACTCGTGGTTGATCGGCCGGGCGTCGTCCCCAGGGCAGAACTCCTCCAGCAGTACGCCGTGCTCCCGCAGCCGCGCTGCCATCGACGGGTGCTGCCGCCGGGTCAGCGGGTCGTGGCTGCCAGCGGCCAGCAGCGTCGGCGGGAACTGGGCGGTCACGTGATCGACGACCGTCATCAGGCGGCAGGCCTCCGAGGACCACCACTCGCGGGTCCCGGTCAGCGACCACATCGCCGAGCCGAGCACCGCGGAGAACATCCGGTCCGCATCGACCAGAGCGGGCGGGTCGTAGATGCCGCAGAACAGCAGTGCGCCGCGGAGCTGCTCGGGACCTAGTGCGGGGATAAGGGTGGTCGACGCTGCGTACGCCGGATTGGTGATCAGCGCTGCCACCTCGGCTGCGAGCTGGGCACCGGCCGAGTCGCCGGCCAGCACGATCCGGTGGGGGTCGATCCGATCGTCCGCAGCCTGCTCGACCAGGTAGCGCAGCGCCTCGTTCACCTGGCGCGGTGCCGCTGGATAGCGGGCGCCCGGCGCGAGCGGGTAGTCGAGCGAGGCCCCAGCGAACCCGCGCGAGGCCAGCATCTCCAGGTACGGGAGCGGATAGGACCGATCACCGAAGTGCCAGCCGCCGCCGTGCACCCAGACGACGAGCGGATGCGGCCCCGGTCCGTCGGGGATGACCAGGTCGATCAAGCCGCCGGGGATCGCGACTGCGGTCGTGGTCCAGGTGGCGGGCGGCAGGTGCGTGCGGACGGCCTCGGCGTACGCCGCGGTGCCGGGCGCCGACGAGGCGCGGAACAGCCGCAGGCTCAGTGCCGGCGGGCACCAGCGCTGGGGGGCGAGGCGGGCCAGCACCCGCACCAGCAGCGTGCTGATCACAGACCAGGCGAGGCGGGCGGCGCGGCGGGGGCTCACCGGGTCAGCGTCCCACGCCCGGGCTCAGTGTCGACGGCTGCCGAAGTCCGCGGTGACCCAGGTGCTGCCGCCGCCACGGACGACGCCTACTCCGATGTTGTGCAGCGAGCAGTGCTGGAGGTTCGCCCGGTGCGCCGCGCTGTGCATCCACATCTGGAAGACGGCGTTCGGCGTGGTGCCGCCCCAGGCGACATTCTCCGCGAGGTAGGTCCAGTTCTTGTACCCGTCACGCTGGATCCGCTGCGCCAGGCCGAGCTCTCCGGGCAGCTGGTGCGACAGGTCGCCGTCGGTGGCCATCAGCCGGGTGTGATCGCGCGCCGCCTTGCCCAGCGCCGCACTCGCCGTCAACGCCCGGCAGTGGATCTTTTTGCGCCGGGTATTGATCAGCGAGAGGACCTTGACCTCGAACTGCGTCGGCGTGAGGGTCGTCGCCCGTGCGGGGTGCTTCGAGGGGTGCGCCGCGGGGTGTACAGCGGCCGAGGCCGAGGCCGACGCCGACGCCGTCGACACGACGCCGAGGGTGAGGGTCAGGCCGACCAGAAGCGTTACCGGCAGCGACCGGGACGAGGTGCGTCGCGTCATAGGCCAACTCTGGACCCGCGCCCGCGGTGCGCGCAGGCGATTCCGACATTCTTCTCTTAGACCGCAGTCCGTGCCGCAACGGGCGGCTCGGGAGCGGGCGCCGCGAACACGAACCGCCGATAGCTCCAGAACCGGAACGCCGTGCCGAGCGCCATCCCGACGACGTTGGCCGAGACGTTGTCATCGAGCCTGCTGGTCAGGCCGAACAGGTCGTGCGAGACCGCCAGCGCGACCACGGAGAAGCCGAACCCGACGATGTTGAACACCACGAACAGGACGATCTCGCGGCGCCGGTCCATCGGCTCGGCGCCTGACCAGGTGATCAGGCTGTTGCCCAGGTAGGTGACGACCATCGCCGCGACCACGGCCAGGGTGCGGCTGACCGTGGGGTCCAGCGCCGCGAACGGCGCCAGCGAGCGGAGCCAGTTGAAGGCGACGACGTCGACGACGTAGCCGGTGCCGCCGACGCCGAGGAAGGACAGCACCTCTCGGGAGAGCAGGGCGGCGCGCGCCCTCGTGGCCAGTGCGGCGACGCGAGCCGTCGGGGCCGGGCCGGGAGCCGTCTCAGACAACGGCGTGCCCACGTGCCTCGGCGGCATGACGCTGTCCCCGTCGTTGGGCCAGTCGCCAGCGCAGCACCAGCCCGAGGGCTTCCCGGGCGATCGGGCCCGACATCTTCGAGGTGCCCTCGACTCGATCGGTGAACACGATCGGGACCTCCACGACGACCAGGCCACATCGCAGCGCGCGCCAGGTGTTCTCGATCTGGAATGCGTAGCCGCTGGCTTGGGAGTCGAGGACCTCGATCGTCTCGAGCGCCTCGCGGCGGAACGCCTTGAAACCGGCCGTGCTGTCACGGACGTCGATCCCGAGCACGAGTCGGACGTAGATGTTGCCGCCGCGGGAGAGCGCCCGGCGCCGCCACGTCCACTCCCGGACGCCGCCGCCGCGCACGTAGCGTGATCCGACCGCGACGTCGGCCTCACCCAGGGCCGCGAACAGTGATGGCAGGCGTTCGGGTGGATGCGAGAGGTCCGCATCCATCTGAGCGATCAGCTCGTAGCCCTGATCGAGCGCCCAGGCGAAGCCGGCGCGGTAGGCGTCCCCGAGCCCGGACTTGCCGGCGCGGACGAGCAGGTGCACGCCGTACCCGTACGCCGGGTGGCTGCGTACCACGTCGGCGGTCCCGTCCGGGCTGTTGTCGTCGACGACCAGCACCTCGGCGTACGGCGCGGCGCGGAGCACGGCGTCCAGCGCGGTGCGGATGGTCAGCGCCTCGTCGTAGGTCGGGATGACCACGACGCAGCGGCCGGCGTTCTCGGTAGAGGCGCTCATGGCGCCAGCGCCACGCCGCAGGCGCCGAGCTTGACCGGCGTACGACGCTCGACGCCGTCGAGCAGGTAGATGTCGCGTCCGCACACGACGGCGACCTGCCGGTAGCGCTGCATCAGCGGGGAGACGCCGTACCGGTCCAACCGGCCCTGGGTCTCGTCGTTGCGGACCACTAGCCAGGTCGGGGCTCCCGGGCCGGCGAGGATCGAGCGCATCAGCGCCATGTCGGGGTCGAGCACCCGGGCCGGCAGCGCCCAGATGTACGGGTACGGCGAGGTCAGGCCGGACGATCGCAGGGCATCCGGGTCGCCGAACGCCATCACCATCGTGTCGCCGGGACGGGCGACCTTGCCGACCGCTCGGCCGACGGTTGTGCCGATGGTGGGTGTCGGGTGCACCGTCACGATCCCGGCGCCGACCAGTGCCGAGACCGCGATCAAGGCAGTGGCCCAGCGGATCAGGCGGGGCGCGACCAGCGAGGTCGCGCCGGCGGCGAGCGCCACGGCCGGGACGGATTCGAGCAGGTAGTGCAGCCAGTAGCTGCCGCCGGCGAGGATCGAGACCGTCGAGTACGCGAGCACGGCGATCAGCGACCAGACGACCGGCAGTGCCCGCGAGCGGCGGACGCCGAGGATCAGGAACGCGAACAGCAGCAACGGGACCCCGCTGGCCAGGAAGGCCAGGCTCAGGTAGTGCAGCCGGGTGCTCGCGCTGTGCCCGGTCGAGGTGGCGATCACATGCGCGGCCTTGACCCGGAACGGGTACGTCGCGTCGTACACGCCGAGCGGCGAGGTCCCGTGCGCCATTGCCCACAGCATCACCAGGGCGTACATGATCGCCGACCCGATCGCGGCCAGCACGACCTGCTCGGCGAACGCACGGCGGCCTGGGCGGGTCCCGCGGCGAGTCCATGCCGATCCGATCCAGAAGACCGCGGCGAAGATCAGTACGTCGGCCATGTTCTGCTTGATCATCAGGGCGGTCACGGCTGCGACGCCGGTCAACATCGCGTAGACCCGGGCCAGTGAGCGCTCGGAGGTGTAGACGGACTCGATCGCGAACCGGAAGCCGAGCGCGATGAAGGGCAGCGAGAGCAGTTCGCCGTTGACGTCGACGGCGCCGTACAGCGGGGTGATCAACAGGGCGGCGACCACGACGGCGCTCCAGGCCGCCGCGCGTCGGCCGAAGACCCGGCGCGAGCAGGAGGCCAGGATGACGACGGCCGCGCCGGCCGCCAGGGCCCCGATCACCCGGAGTGCGATCAGCCCGCCGAGCATGTCGGCGAGGTGGAAGATCGTGATCAGGCCGGGGGGCCGGTCGACCCAGTAGTTGCCGTAGAGCGAGGTCCCGGAGTGCCACTGGGCGGCGACGGCCAGGAACCCGCCCTCGTCGGGCGACGCGCCGGAGCGGAACTCCAGGAGCCGGGCCAGGAGCACCACGGCGACTGCCACCGGGATCACGCCCGGACGGCGTACCGCGACGGCGAGCGCCGGCCGCGGCGGAGAGAGTTCGGCAGTCACAGGAACAATATGACTGACCGGCGCTGAACCAAACCTGAACAATCGTCCTCAGGGAGATAAGTCCCGGGTGACACCGGTCACGTCCGGGAGGCCGGGTCGGGCCGATCGTCCTCGGTCATCGGCAGGACCACCTCGAAACGGGCACCTCCCGAGGGCGCCGTGTCGAGGCTGACTGAGCCGCTGTGGGAGCCGATGATGGAGGCCACGATCGCCAGGCCGAGGCCGCTACCGCCCTCGTCGCGGGCGCGAGCCTCGTCGAGCCGCACGAACCGCTCGAAGACCAGGTCGCGCTCCTCGGGTGCGATGCCGGCGCCGTCGTCCTCGACGACGAGGCGCACGTGGCCGTCGGCCTGGGTAAGGCTGACCCGGACCGCGGAGCGAGCGTGCCGGGTGGCGTTGTCGAGCAGGTTGCGGACCACCTGGCCGAGCAGGACAGCGTTGCCGATGGTCCGCCCTGCACCGACCCCGGAAGCGTCGATCGCGATCGAGCGGTCGTCGGCGCGGGCGCGGGCAACCTCGGTGAGGACCAGGTCGTCGATGTCGACGCTCTCGACCGGGCCGGTGGCCTCGTTCTCGAGGCGTGCGAGCAGGAGCAGGGCGCTGACCAGGCTCTCCAGCCGGGCGCTCTCATGCAGGACCTCGTCGGCGAGCTCGTCGACGCCGAGTCGGTCCGGATGCGCCTTGCTGACCTCGGCTGCCTGGCGGATCACCGAGAGCGGCGAGCGGAGCTCGTGGGAGGCGTCGGAGACGAACTGGCGCTGGCGCCGGTTGCCCTCCTCGATCCGGTCCAGCATCTCGTTCAGCGTCCGGGCGAGTCGAGGGATCTCATCGGCTCCCCGGGGGATCGCCAACCGGCCTGGAAGGTGCGTCGCGGTGATCTGGTCGGCCTCGCCGCGCATGACCTCGACCGGGCGCAGGGCACGTCCCACGCTGACCCAGACGATCACCGCCAAGGCGATGACGACGAGGGGGACCGAGACGGCGAACAGGCCGGCAGTCTCGGCGCGTACCTCGTCGCGCTGCTCGGTGGAGCGGCCGACGATGATCATCGCGACCTGCTTGCCCGAGGTCGCGCGGCGCGCGACGACGGTGAAGTCGTCGTGGAAACCCGGGATGATCTGGGTGTGGGTGACGCCGACCGTCGTCCGCAGCGGGACCGCGCCGCGCTCGGGGTGGTCGCTGGCGATCACAGCGCCGCTCTTGTCGAGCAATTGGACGACGACGTCGTTGCGCCCGGTCGTCGCGGCGGCCGCCGGGCTGACCCCGCGGGCGAGCTGGGCATCGATCGCGGCGGCATCCTGGCCGGCGGAGTCGACCAGGCTGTTGCTGATCGTGTGCACGATCAGGAAGACGATCAGCACCGAGCCCAGAGCGGTGATCAGCAGCACGAACAGGGCCGCGATGGCGGTGATCCGCACCCGGACCGAGGCGGTGGCCCCAGACAGCAGGCGGTTGCCCAGCTCGCTCACTCCGGGGACGACCTGAGCCGGTAGCCGCTCCCGCGCAGCGTCTCGATGTCGTCGCGCCCGAACGGCTTGTCGATCTTGCGACGCAGCCGCCCGATGTAGACCTCGATGATGTTCGGGTCGCCCTCGAATGCGTAGTCCCACACGTGGTTGAGGATCTCGGATTTGGTGACGACCTGGCCGCCGCGCCGCATCAGGAACTCGAGCAACGAGAGCTCTCGGGCGGTGAGGCTGATCTCGGCAGTGGCCCGGGTCACGACCTTCGTCGCCGGATCGAGGACCAGGTCGCCGCTGGTCAGCAGCGGGGGCCGCTCCTTGGCTCCGCGGCGCAGCAGCGAGCGGAGGCGGGCGAGCAGCACCACAAACGAGAACGGCTTGGTGACGTAGTCGTCAGCGCCGGTGTCTAGTGCCTCGACCTGGTCCCAGTCGCCGTCCTTCGCGGTCAGCATCATGATCGGCGTCCAGTTCTTCTCAGCGCGCAGCGTCTCGCAGACCTTGTAGCCGTTGAGGACCGGAAGCATGATGTCGAGCAGGATCGCGTCGTAGGCGTGCTCGCGGGCGTACCAGAGTCCCTCGCCGCCGTCGTTGGCGACGTCGACCGCGAAGCCTTCGGCCTCCAGGCCGGTACGCAGCGTCGCTGCGAGACGCTTCTCGTCCTCGACGACCAGGATCCGCATGCGGGCCAGTCTCGCACCGCGGCCGGGTGGTGCCCAGCGGCGTTCAGGGTTGGTTCAGGGACGGGCCGCGAACCTCGGATGACGAGCCTTGATGAGACCATTGGTACCGTAATAACGGCGACCCGCCTCAGACGGAGTTGCTCACGTGCGCGGAGCACCGGTACGGCTGACCGGCGAGGATCTCGACGGTCGACACCTAGCGCTGCCTAGATCGGGAGTTGGCGCGCCGGTCATCAATGTTTGGTGGTCGGATCGATCCCTGATGCCACGACGATGAAGGACGTAGTTTCCGAGGTGGTGCAGTGAGCTGCGTCCGCACTCGACCGGTCGAGCTCAGCCGAGCGCGGCGATAAGGTCCTCGGCGAGACTGATCGCCCGATCATGCTTGGCGGTCGGGGTGAAGCCGAGCCGGGCGATCACGAGCTGGTGCGAGGGCACGATGATCAGCCACTGGCCGTCGTGCCCTTCAGCAAAGTAAGTGTCGGCGGGCAGGTGCTGGTAGACCAGCGAGCCGTCGGCCTCGAGGTTGGCCCACCAGCCGGTCGCATACCCCTTCGAGTCGCTCTTCGCGACCTTGACTGCGGTCGTGGACTGCTTCATCCAGCCCGCCGGCAGCAGCCGCTGGCTGCCCCAGACGCCGTCGGCGAGGGCGAACTCCCCGACGGCGGCCCAGTCCCGCGGCGTCGCCCACATGTAGGAGCCGCAGACCGGCGTACCGACGGCGTCGGGCTCGAGGACGGCGCTGCTCAGGCCCAGCGGCGCGAACAACTCGCTGCGCGGGAAGTCCGCCCCGCCGTCGGTCTTGGCGATCACGGAGCACAGCAGCGTCGGGCTGCCGCTGGAGTACTGCAGCACCGTGCCCGGCTTGTGCGCCAATGGCTGCGAGGCGACGTAGGAGCCCATGTCGCCCTTGAGGTAGAGCATCTTCGTGATCGGGGTGCCGAGCGAGTAGTCCTCGTCCCACGTCAGGCCGCTGGTCATCTGCAGCAGCTCCCGGACGGTGATCTTCGCCCGCCCGTCCTTCCACTCCGGCCGCAGGTGGTCGCTGTCCAGGCTGAGCTTGCCTTCGGCGATGAGGCGCCCGACGATCAGATCGGTCACGCTCTTGGTCATCGACCAGCCGAGCTGCGGTGTCGTCGGTCCGAAGCCGTTGGCGTAGCGCTCGGCGACCAGCTTGCCGTCCTTGAGCACGACGATGCCGCGGGTGCCGAGGTCCTTGCGCGCCGTGGCGGAGAGGTCGTCGCCGAACGCCGTGGCGAGCGCGTCCTTGACGCCGGTAGTCATCACTGGGGGAGTGGCGCTGGTGTACGGGTTCGCAGTCGAGGTGACCTTGGTCGGTGGGTCCAGCTTGGGTCGGTGGTCGGCGAGGGTGCAGCCGTAGCCGGGTGTTGCCCACGCACGCTGCTTGGCCAGGACGCCGAGGATGCTGGCCTGGGCTGAGGTGCCACCGGACCTGGTGCTCTGCGTCTTCGTCCGCAGCACCGGGACCAGGGGGTTCGGCGGCAGGTCGTCCTTGGCGTCATTACGCCCGGCGATCGCCTTCAGCGCGCAGGCGTTGTGGGCGGCGTACCCGGTGCCGGTCTGCAGGAGCGGACGCTCGTAGAAGTAGCCGCCGAGGGCTACCGCCACGAGCACCAGGACGAACCCGAGGACGACGTACCGAGCGCGACGCATGAGGGCACGCTACGCCCGGAATGTCCTCGGGGCGGGGACCTCGGCGGTCCTCGCGCCCCGGCTCAGTCGAACGGCGTCGTGGCGCCGGGTAGCGTCGCCAGCACCTGGCGGGCCTGCTCGGCGAGCTTGTGCTCGACCAGGACCTCGTAGCGGGTGGCGACGACCTGGCTGATCGAGGTGAAGTCCCGCATGCCGCCGGTCGCCCGGTAGCCGGCCATCGCCCAGGCGAGGCCGAAGATCGCCCCGAAGACGACGGTCGAGCCGATGGCGGCCCAGGCGTTGCCGCTGCCGAACAGCGAGACGATGACGCCGACGAACAGTCCCATCCAGGCACCCGACATCAGGCCGCCGACAGCGACCCGGCCGTTGGTGAGCCTGCCGGTGATCCGCTCGACCTGCTTGAGGTCGGTGCCGACGATCAGGCAGTTCTGCACCGGGAACTCGTTGTCGGAGAGGTGGTCGACCGCCTTCTGGGCATCGGCGTACTGGTCGTAGACGCCGAGCGACATCGGGTACTCGAGTGTCAGCGCACTGCGCATCCGGGCTGCGTTCTGAGGAGTGCTCATGAGTCCATCCTCCCTGAGTACTCGAAATGCCGACAGGAGGAGGCCGGTCCGTCCTCAGCGGCGGAACGGGCCCGTCGGCACCGGGATGTCGGCGTAGGTGACGATGCCGGGGCGTGCTGCCACGACGTGCCGCACGGCGTTGAGGACCGGCAGCCCGGTGATCGTCATCCCGATCCCGTGCATGTCCTCGACCGTGAGGGTGTCCAGCGGCTGGTCGGGCATCAGCGCCAGCGTCAGGGTCACCTGGGGCGAGCCGTCGACGACGACCTTGTATCCGTGTTCGACCGGCATCGGCGGTTCGAGGTGCCGCGACATCACCCAGCGCTGGTGCAGGTCGAGCACCTCGCGGCCGTCGACGATCCCGACCCAGCGGAGGTCGAGGCCGGCCATGGTGCCCTGCGCGATCGGGCGGCCGGGCAGGTCGAGGTCCTCCGTCGCGGCCGAGAACCCGATCCGGGTCTCGACGGAGTCCAGCTCGATGCCCAATGCACCGGCGAGCATGTGCACCCCGTCAGCGAAGACGACCGACGCCTCCTCGACGTCCTCGGCATGGCCAGGGTCCCCGATAGGACGGCCCCAGCCCATCCCGTCCATGTTGGAGTCCGAGGCGTACGCGCTGACGTCGACCGACTCGTGCATCGTGATCGAGCGGACCTCCTGGCACAACCCGGTCGCGACGGCCCCGAGGAGCTGGGCGAAGCCCGGGTTCATGCCGCTGCCGAACAGGCTCGCTCCGCCCTCGCACGCCGCCGCCTCGAGCGCCGCGCGGTTGTCCTCGCCCAGGCTGTGGCCGGTGAGCAGTTCGGCGCTGGTCACCACGTTGATCCCCGAGCGCAGCAGCCGGGAGAGCTCGGCGACGTCGGGATGCAGCGGGGTGTAGACGACGCAGTCCGGCGCCAAGGCGATCAGGGCGTCGACGTCGTTGGTCGCGGCGACCCCGCATGGCTCCTCAAGACGGCAGAGCAGGGCGGCGTCCTGGCCGACCTTGTCCTGGCTCCACGCATAGCAGCCGACCAGCTCGAGATCCGGCCGCGCCAGGATGCTGCGCAAGGTCTTGCGAGCGACGTTGCCGGTGGTCCACTGGACCACCCGCAACGTCGGCTCGGCAGTACGTGAGACAGCAGGACTCAGGAGCTGACCTTCGGGGTCACCGTCTTGCTGCGGATCGTCTCGCCGGCGAGCGCGATCCGGGTTGAGGCCGGGTCAGGCTTGATGTCGGTCAGGCCCGGCACCGTGTTGAGCTCCGGCTCGGAGTCGCTGGTCGGGGCGCAGTCTCCGGTCCCGCTCGGGACGCCACGGGTGGGCGACGACTCGACGACCGGGGTGGAGTTCGGCGGCACCGGGTAGGAGTTGAGCCCCTCGGCGGCGAAGAACGTGCCGGCGATGATGTCGAGGCCCACGTGGGTCTCGATGAGCACGTTGCCGGTCCCGAGCTCCTGACGCGGCGAGATCGTCGGCGTGGACGCGTCCTTGCCGGCCGCGAAGTTGAACGCCGAGGTCATGTCGCCGACCGTCTCGCGGCGCCACGCGGTCAGGTTGGGCACTTCGACGCCGTACCGGGTCTCGACCAGGCGCAGCTGCGAGGTGTGGTCGAAGGTGTCGCCGGCGACCAGGCCGCCCCGTGAGTACGGCGAGATGACCAAGCCGGGCACCCGGAAGCCGAGGCCGATCGGGCCTGCGATGCCGGAGGCAGTGCTCGGCAGGGTCCCGGTGGTGATGTACTCGCCCGGCGTACCGGCCGGTGCGGTCGGCGGCGGGACGTGGTCGAAGAAGCCGCCGTTCTCGTCGTAGCTGATGATCAGCGCCGTCTTCTCCCAGACCGCCGGGTTGGAGGTCAGGATGTCGAGGACCTTCAGGATGCCGGCAGCGCCGAAGGCGGGCGGCAGGGCCGGGTGCTCGCAGGCGAGCAGGTCCGGGATGATCCAGGAGACCTTCGGCAGCTTGTTGTTCTTCACATCGGACGCGAAGTTGACCGGGTAGATCGGCTCGATGCCGTTCTTGTAGAGCGGGTTCAGCGGGTTCTGGAAGTTCTTGAACGCTCCGAGCATGCCTGAGAGGACCGCGCCGGAGACGATCGGTGCCTGCTGGCTGGTGTACACCTTCCAGCTGACCCCGGCGTCCTGCAGGTTCTCGGGGTAGGTCCGCCACGTGTACTTATTGCGTGGGACGAGCGTCGGGGTGTCCAGGAGCGGCCCGCCATGGGTGCCGTCCGGGTCGAGCATGCCGCTGATCCAGTACAACCGGTTGGGGTCGGTGGGCCCGAGGACCGAGCAGAAGTAGCGGTCGCAGATCGTGAAGGCGTCGGCCAGCGCGAAGTGCACCGGGATGTCGGCGCGCTTGTAGTAGCCCATCGTGGCGGGGCCGTTGGCGAGGCCGTCGTTGGCGACGTGCACCTTGACCCACTGGTCCATGGCGCCGTTGTTCCAGGCCTGGTGTTGCGGGCCCCAGCTGTGGTTCGGGTCGTTGATCGCCTCGCCGTCCAGGGTCGCGCCCCGGGTGGTGTCGAGCCGGAAGGGCATCACCGCCGAGGCGGGGTCGGCCTTCTTCGTCGAGATGTTGTAGCCCTTCTGGCTGAACACTCCCGGCAGGGCGGCCGGGTCGTTGAAGCCCCGGACGCCGGACATGGTCCCGTAGTAGTGGTCGAAGGAACGGTTCTCCTGCATCAGGAAGACGAAGTGCTCGATGTCGCTCAGCGAGCCGGTCCCGCACGGGTCGGTCGCGAACGCGCGCTCGATCACCGGGCCGGCCATCGAGTTGAGCGCGGCGACGCCACCGGCGGTGGCGAGCAGCTTCGCGAAGTCGCGTCGGTTCATGCCTTCGAACAGGGCCATTCGATGCTCCTGACTGCGGGGAGGTGCGCTGCCCACCTGGCAGCGCCACAGAGCATCAGTCTTACCTGAACCTGACGCCGCCGGTAGAGGAAACGCCAGGTGAATCGTGACTGGTCCAGAACACACCGGAAGGCCCGGGACCTCGTGGGTCCCGGGCCTTCCGGTGTGTTGGATCGTGCTGGCCGCGTCACGGACCGGTCGGCGCCGCCTGTGCGTTCAGCGCGAAGACCCGGGTGTTGCTGGTCGAGCCCTTGGTGTACTTCGCGATGAAGAGCTCGTTGTCGGGCACCGCCGGGGTCCCGGAGATCACACCGGTCGTCGGGTTCAGGGTCAGCCCGACCGGGAGGCTCGCGTAGACGATCGACCAGGTGCCGCCGGTCGGGGTCGCCGCGAGCGTCGTTGAGTACGGCGTACCGACGGTGGCGTCCGGCAGCACCGAGTCGGTGGTGATCGTCGGCGAGCCCGGTGCCGAGATGTGCAGCAGGAACGCCTGGTTGTCGGAGATCCCGGTAGCCGTCTCGGTGTAGGTCGCCGTGAAGCCGAAGTCACCGGTCTCGGTCGCCGTACCGGCCAACAGGCCCGCAGAGGAGAGCGTGATGCCGTCGGGCAGCACTCCCTTGCTCTGCGTCCAGGTGCCGGCCAGGCCGGTCGCCGCCAGCTGCTGGCTGTACGCCGTTCCGGTCAGGCCGTCGGGCACGGAGGTGGTGGTGATCTGCGGCGCGATGATGTGCAGCAGGAAGCTCCCTGCTACGGCAACACCGGTGTCGGTCTCGGTGAAGACCACGTAGACGCCTTGGTCGCCGGAGGTGGTCGGCGTCCCGGAGATCTCGCCGGTGGTCGGATTCAAGGTCAGCCCGGCCGGCAGCGGCGCCTCCACGCCGTCCTTGTTCTTCGCCAGCGACCAGGTGCCGTCATCGCCGGCCTTGGTCAGCGTGACCGAGTACGGCAGCCCCTCGTGCGCGTCCGGCAGCGGCGACGTGGTCGTGATCGTCGGAGCGGGGTTCACGTAGATGGCCAGGCCCTTGGTCGCCTTGGCGCCGTCCGCGGTCTGGGTGTACGTGATCGTGAAACCGTAGCTGCCGCCGGCCGTCGGGGTCCCCGACAGCACGCCCATCGAGGAGCTCAAGGTGATGCCCGGCGGCAGGTTGCCCGCTACCGACCAGGTGCCGGCAGTGCCGCTCGCTACGAGCGTCGTGGAGTAGGCGACGCCCTTCGAGCCGGTGGGCAGCGTCGTGGTGGTGATCGATGGACTGGTCGGCGGGATGACCGTCCCGGCGTCGACGGTCAGCGACAGTGCCGCGGAGGCGGTCCGGCCGGTGCTCGTCTCGGTGAACGTCGGGAACACGCCGTACGTCCCGGCATCGATGGTGGTCGTGCCGGAGATCTCGCCGGTCGCGGCGTTGATCGACAACCCGGCCGGCAGGTTGAGCGCCGTCCAGGTGCCGGCGCCGCCGGTCTTGGCCAGCGTCGTGGAGTACGCGACGCCCTGCGTGGCGTCGGGCAGCGTCGTCGTGGAGATCGTCGGCGACGGCGTGATCACCAGGCTCAGCGCCTGGGTGTCGGAGAGCCCGGACGCGGTCTCGGTGAACTTCACCGTGAAGTTCACCGTCCCGCCCGCGGTCGGCGTACCGGACAGGACGCCCGCGGTGCTCAGCGACAAGCCAGCCGGCAGCGTCGAGCCGGTGTTGACCGACCAGGTGCCGTCGGCACCGGTCTTGGCCAGCGTCGTGGAGTACGCGATGCCCTTGTCAGCCTGCGGCAGCGTCGTCGTGGTGATCGTCGGGCCGTTCGGCGGGGTCACCGAGCCGGCGACCACGTTGAGCGGGAGCGGCTTGGCGACGGCACGCCCTGATGCAGTCTCGGTGTAGACGGGGTAGACGCCGTAGGTGGCTGCGGCGACCGTCGTCGTCCCGGAGATCACACCGGTGCTCGCGTCGAGGCTCAGGCCAGCGGGCAGAGGCGCCTGGAGCGACCAGGTGCCCGGGTTGCCGGTCGCACTCAGTGTCGTCGAGTACGGCACGCCCTGGGTTGCATCCGGCAGCGACGCGGTGGTGATCGTGGGCGGCGGGGTGACGACCAGGGTGAGCGCCTTGGTGGCGGAAAGGCTGGTCGCGGTCTCGGTGAACTTCACGGTGAAGTTCGTGGTGCCGCCCGCGGTCGGCGTACCGGACAGGATGCCCGCGGTGCTCAGCGACAAGCCAGCCGGCAGCGTCGAGCCGGTGTTGACCGACCAGGTGCCGGCGCCGCCGGTCTTGGCCAGCGTCGTGGAGTACGCGATGCCCTTGTCGGCCTGGGGGAGCGTCGTGGTGGTGATGGTGGGGGCGTCAGCCGCGATGACAGTGACGGTGCGCGACGGCGAGATCGCCGCTGCGGTCGACGTGGTCTTCGGGATCAGTGCCCGGTACGTCGTGGTGGCACTCGGCTGCAGCCCGAGGCTGAAAGTGCCGCTCGAGGTCAGCGCGGTCGTGCCGGCGACGACCCAGTTGGCGCCGACCTGGCGCTCGATCTCGATCAGGGTGCCGGTTACGAACGGGGTGACAGCGCCGGCGAGCGTGGTGGTCGCTCCGGTGCCGATCGAGGCCGGGGTGGCCGTCAGCGTGGCCGAGGCCGGACGCACCGTCGCGGTGACGGTCGTGGTAGCCGAGACGGCGGCGCGCAGGTGCGTGGTCTGCGGCGCAAGTGCCCGGAAGCTGTACGTCGCGGCGGTGCCAGGCAGGTTCGCCTTCGCCGAGTACGCGCCGGCGGACGAGGTCGTCTGCGCGTAGGCGACGATCGTCCACTGCGAGCCGACCTCGCGCTCGATCTCGATGACGGCGCCCTTGGCGGACTTGGTCACCTTGCCGGAGAAGGTGATCGCGCTGCTCACGGTCGCCGACCGCGGGCTCGCCGTGAGCGTGACCGATCGAGAAGTCCGCGTGGCGGCCTCAGCTGGTCCGACGAGGCCGGCGAGCACCAGCAGGAGACCTGCCAGGATTGCGATCGCGGACCAGTGCTTCTTGGTGGGAGAGCCCATGGATAGTGCCAACCTTCTGCGTTGTCCCGAAAATCCGCACCCCACGCGCGGCTCCTCCGAGGCTATGGGGAACTCGGCGTATCAGGAAGCGCCGAACGCCCGGTTAGGCCAGCGAATTGCAACCAGCGCCGGAGGTATGACCCGGTTCTCCCGTTTCGTCGCAAAAGGGAGCGACGGCAGCGGCTCTCAGCCAGCCGATGCCGCTGAGACGTGGATCCCGAAGACACGCGTGTTGCTGGTGGTGCCCTTTGTGTACTTCAAGATGAACAGCGAGTCGCCGGCCGTCGTGGGCGTCCCGGTGATCGCGCCGGTGCTGGCGTTCAGCGTCAGACCGGCCGGCAGCGAGGCATACGTGACCGACCAGGTGCCGCCGGTCGGCGTTGCCGCGACGGCGGTGCTGTAGGCAGTCCCGACCGTCCCGTCGGGGAGCTGGTTATCGGTGCTGATCACCGGCGAGCCGACGTCCGAGACGTGCAGCAGCATGGCCCTGCTGGCAGTCGTGCCGGAGGCCGTGTCGGTGTAGGTCACCGTGAAGCCGTAGTCGCCGGCAGCGGTCGTCGTACCGGAGAGCAGGCCGGAGGAGCTTACGGTGGTGCCTGGTGCGACGGTGCCCTTGGAGACCGACCAGGTCCCCGCGTCGCTGCCGGTCTCGGCGAGCTGCTGGCTGTACGCCGACCCGGTGGTCCCATCGGGCAACGAGTCCGTGGTGACGGCCGGTGCTCCGATGATCAGCTCCAGCGAGGCGGCGGCGACCTGATTGCTGGCCATCTCGGTGAAGGTCACGTAGAGCGGGAAGTCGCCCCCGATGGTGGGCGTGCCCGAGATGGTGCCGGTCGTCGGGTTCAGGATCAATCCGGTCGGCAGCGTGCTGCTCGCCCAGGTGCCGTCGGTGCCGACTTTGGCCAGCGTCGTCGCATACGGCACGCCCTTGTAGCCCGAGGGCAGCGTGGTCGTGGAGACGCTCGGCGAGGGCCGGATCGCAATCGTCAGCGACCTACCGGTGGCCTGCCCGTCGTTCTGGTGGTACCCCGCGGTGATGGTGAAGGTGCCGCCCTTGCTCGGCGTACCCGAGAGGGCGCCGGTGCTGGCGTTGAGGGTGACGCCCTTCGGCAGCAAGCCGCCGTCGATGATCCAGATGCCGGGTCCGCCGGTCTTGGCGAGCGTCGCCGAGTAGGGAACCCCCT
>DASRRQ010000078.1:0-1543 GCA_035695505.1 Marmoricola sp.
GCACCGAGCGGCCACCAGCCGCACCGATCGACGGCGTGTCAGGCGAGGGCCAGGAGAGCATGCCCCAAGGGAGCACAGCATGAGCGTTCTCCAGAATGAGATGCCCGACGTCGTCATGACGGCGAGCAACATCCGTACGAAGAGGCTGCCGGTCGTCGCCGACCTGGCCATCGCCGTCGCCGCGCTGGTCGTCGCGGGCGCGATCGTGTACGGCTTCGGGATCGGCAACTGGGTCCTCGCCCTGGTGCTGGGCCTGGTGCTCTATCTGGTCGGGCTCAACGTCGCGGCCGGCCGGGTCGAGGGCCGGCGGGCCGCCCGCAACCGGATGTGGCGGGCCGCGATCTACCTCGCCTGCGTGCTGGCCATCATTCCGCTCGCCTCGGTGGCGTGGACGCTGGTCTCCAAGGGCGTCTCCCGGCTCGACGGCGACTTCTTCAACAGCTCGATGAACAACATCGGCGCGCGCGACCCGAACGGCGGCGCCTACCACGCGATCATCGGCACGCTCGAGCAGGTCGGCATCGCGACCATCCTCGCCGTGCCGCTGGGCGTGCTCGGCGCGATCTACATCGTGGAATACGGCCGGGGCAAGCTGACCGCGACGATCCGGTTCTTCGTCGACGTCATGACCGGCGTCCCGTCGATCGTGGTCGGCCTGTTCATCCTGTCGTTCTGGGTGCTGATCGTCAGCCCGTGGTTCAACCACGGCACGCCGCGCTTCTCCGGTTTCGCCGCCGCGTTGGCCCTGACGGTGCTGATGCTGCCGACCATCGTCCGATCCACCGAGGAGATGCTGCGGCTGGTCCCCGGCCCGCTCCGGGAGGGCTCGTACGCCCTCGGCGTGCCGAAGTGGAAGACGATCGTGCGGATCGTCCTGCCGACCGCCCTGCCCGGCATCGTCACCGGCGTCATGCTGGCGATCGCCCGGGCCGCCGGCGAGACCGCGCCGGTGCTGCTGGTGGCCGGCGGTGCCGACGCCATCAACTTCAACGCCTTCAGCGGCAACCAGTCCTCGCTGGCGCTCTACGTCTACCAGCAGGCCGGCAGCGCCTCCAAGTACGCACCCGACCGTGCCTGGACCGCGGCCCTCACCCTGGTCGCCATCGTGCTGATCCTGACGATCGCCGCCAAGCTGCTCGCCCGCCGCAATCGACTGTCCCGATAAGAGGTATCCCATGGCCAAGCGCATTGAGGCGACCGGTGTCACCTCCTACTACGGTTCGTTCAAGGCGATCGACGGCGTCTCGATGACCGTCGAGCCCAAGACGATCACCGCGCTCATCGGTCCGTCCGGGTGCGGCAAGTCGACGTTCCTGCGGTCCATCAACCGCATGCACGAGGTGCTGCCCAACGCACGCATCGAGGGCAGGCTCACCATCGACGACCAGAACATCTACGACCCCGACGTCGACGTGACCGCGGTCCGCCGGCTGATCGGCATGGTCTTCCAGCGGCCCAACCCGTTCCCGACGATGTCGATCTACGAGAACGTGGTGGCCGGTCTCAAGCTGAACGGCGTCAAGAAGAAGTCGCTGCTCGACGA
>DASRRQ010000079.1:0-45533 GCA_035695505.1 Marmoricola sp.
GGTGGTCGGGCCGATCGCCCCTGCGACGTAGCGCGGCTTCTCGGGGGTGCTGAAAGCGTCGCACGCCTCACGGGCGAGCCGGGCCGAGGCATAATTGAGCTCGAAGGAGAGCTCCTCCATGTCGTAGTCGCCCATGGAGATGGTGTTCGCGCTGAACGTGTTGGTCTCGATGATGTCGGCGCCGGCCTCGAGGTACTCGCGGTGGATGCCCTCGATGATCTGCGGCTGCGTCAGGGTCAGCAGCTCGTTGTTGCCCTGGACGTCGCTGGGCCAGTCCTTGAACCGCTCACCGCGGTAGCCGGCCTCGTCGGGGCGGTCACGCTGGATCGCCGTACCCATAGCGCCGTCGATCACCATGATCCGCTCCGTGAGCGTCGTGGTCAGCTCGTCGGTGCAGTCAGGCCTGATGTTCGGCTCGAAGGCGTTCACAGTATTTCTCCCAGTTCGGAGGGCGTCCTTGGGGTTTCATCGAGCGTGGCGGAGCCGGCATGAGCCAGGTCCGTTGCAACGCCTCTCGACGCCGAGAGTCTACGGGGTGGAATGTCCGGTCCACGGATGATTTCTCATGTTGGCGCACTCGTTCGCGGTGATCGTCGCTTCGCTCCTCGACGTTTCTCGCTACGGCACCATCGAGCAAGCTCGTGGTGCCTCCGCTCGTACACGTAGGCTGAACCGGTGATCGAGATCGATGAGGTCCGCCCGCTGGTCAACCCGGTGATGATCAGTGCCTTCGAGGGCTGGAACGACGCCGCCGGCGCCGCAACCGGAGTCGTGGACCACCTCATCGAGGTGTGGGACGCCCAGCTGGTGGCGGCGATCGATCCTGAGGACTACTACGACTTCCAGGTCAACCGTCCGGTGGTGGGTACGACCGACGAGGGCATGCGCCGGATCACCTGGCCGACCACGCAGTTGTACGTCGCCCGCCCGCCCGGTTCGCACCGCGACGTCGTCCTGCTGCGCGGCATCGAACCGAACATGCGGTGGCGTGGTTTCTGCTCCGAGATCCTGGCCGCGGCCGATGATCTGGAGGTCAACCAGGTCGTGACCCTGGGCGCGCTGCTCGCTGAGACGCCGCACACCCGGCCGATCCCCGTTACCGGCACTGCAACCGAGCTCGATCTCGACGACAGGCTCAAGCTCGAGCCCTCGACCTACGAAGGCCCGACGGGGATCGTCGGGGTGCTCCAGGACGCCTGCGCCCGACTCGACATCGCGGCGGTGTCGTTCTGGGCCGCAGTCCCCCACTACCTGCCGCAGGCTCCGTGCCCCAAGGGCACCCTGGCGCTGCTGACCCAGGTCGAGGACCTGCTCGAGATAGCCATCCCCCTCGGGGACCTGCCCGAGGAGAGCCGGGCCTGGGAGCGCGGCGTCGCCGAGCTCGCCGAGGAGGATGAGGACGTCGCCGAGTACGTGCGCAGCCTCGAGGAGTCCAAGGACACCGCCGACCTGCCCGAGGCGAGCGGCGAGGCGATCGCGCGGGAGTTCGAGCGATACCTCAAGCGACGCGAGAACCCCGGCGACGGGCCCGTCTGAGGCCGCTCGTCGGGCTTAGAGCGCCAGCCCGAGCGCCGCGTCGGCGAGCTCGCGGATCACGGCAGCCGCACCCGGCTCGCTGCGGTCACCGGCCTCGGTGGCTGCAGCCCACGTGCCCAGCGTGATCAGCGCGCCGGGGGCGTCGAGGTCGGTCGCCATCGCCAGCAGTACGCCGGTCACTACCGGCTCGGTCGGCGCCCCGGCGTCGTGGGCGAGCGCGGATCGGAGCCGTGCGAGCAGGCCCTCGGCCTGCTCGAGACCGGCAGCGGTCCACTCCCAGTCGCTGCGGTAGTGGTGCGCCAGCAGCGCGATCCGGATTGCGACCGGGTCGGTGCCGTTCTCGCGCAGTCGCGAGACCAGTTCGAGATTGCCCTTGGACTTCGACATCTTCTCGCCGTCCAGGGCCACCATCCCGGCGTGCACGTAGGCGCGCGCGAACGGGGTGTCCGGGTCGCTGACCTGGGCCTCTGAGGCGCTCATCTCGTGGTGCGGGAAAACCAGGTCGCTGCCGCCACCCTGCACGTCGAAACCAGTCCCGAGGTGGTCGCGCGCGATCGCTGAGCACTCGATGTGCCACCCCGGCCGGCCACGGCCGAGGCTGGAGTCCCAGGCCGGCTCGTCGGGGCGCTCGGCCTGCCAGAGCAGGCAGTCGAGCTGGTCGCGCTTCCCTGGCCGTTCAGGGTCTCCACCGCGCTCGGCGAAGACCGCCAGCATCCGATCCCGATCCCAGCCGGAGACTGAGCCGAACGCCCGGTCGTGGGTCACTGAGAAATAGAGGTCCTGGGTGCCGTTGTCATTGGGCACCGGGTAGACCGCACCGGCCTCGCGCAGCTGCTCGATCATCTCCACGACCAGCGGGATCGCCTCGACGGCGCCGACGTAGGCGTCCGGCGGCAGCACGCGCAACGCCGCCATGTCGGTGCGGAACAGCTCGGTCTCGCGCTCGGCGAGCTCGACCCAGTCCTGGCCGGTGGCAGTCGCCCGCTCGAGCAGGGGGTCGTCGACGTCGGTCACGTTCTGGACGTAACGGACCCCATGACCGGCGTTGCGCCATGCCCGGTTGAGCAGGTCGAAGGCGACGTAGGTCGCGGCATGGCCCATGTGCGTCGCGTCGTACGGGGTGATGCCGCAGACATACATCCGGGCGGTGCCCGAGGGCGGGGTCACCTCGACGAGGTCCTGCGTCGCGGAGTTGAACACCTGCACCACCGGCCCCCGGGCAGACAGGCGGGGGACGTCGGTGGAAGGCCAGGCACGCATGGTTCGAAGAGTAACGAAGTGGTTCAGAAGGCGGGCCATGGGAGGGATGGCCAGCCGGGACCCGGCTCCGGGAAGCGGCCAGCACGCAGCAGCCGATCGATCCGGCGGCGAGTGCTCCACCGCTCATCCGGGGTCAGTAGATCGGCGAGATCCTCCTCGAGGCCATCATCGAACGCCGCGTTCAGGCCGGTAAGGCCCGCGACCTCCGCGTCATCGAGAGGCAGACCGGCGAAGCCCCACAGCACGGTGCGCAGCTTGTCGTCGACGTGGAAGCACACGCCGTGGTCGACGCCATAGCGGTGGCCGTCGGTCATCGCCAGGACATGGCCGCCCTTACGGTCGGTGTTGTTGACGACGAGGTCGAACACGGCCATCCGGCGCAGCGCCGGGGAGTCCTCGTGGACCAGCATGATCGGCCGGTCGTGGTCGTCGTAGGCATCCACGACGTGCAACTGGCCGGGCTGTAAGGGGCCCTGCTCGAGCAGGGCGACCGCCTCGATCTCCGGGTCGGGCTCGCACCAGAGCTGGACCATCCCGGGACCTGCAGGACCCTCGCGCAGCAGCGTCGGCGGTACGACGGACCAGCCGAGCGCCTCGGAGACCGTCCAGGCGGCGTACTCCCGCGCAGCGAGCGTCCCCTCGGGGAAGTCCCACAGTGGCCGTTCCCCCGAGATCGGCTTGTAGACGGCCTGCACTCCCCTGCCCTCAGGACCGCTCTCTGAGCCGAGCCGGCAGAGGTAGGTGTGGTTCGACGCCGGCATGATCCGGCCGAGCAGCGTGATCTCCCCGGTAACCAGCAGATCCTCCGGGACTGGCTGGGCAGTCATCGCTCGGTCCTCATCGCTGAGCCTCAGGCCTGGGTACGGCGGTATCCGTTGGAGCGCGGGCAGAGGTGGCCGGCCGGGTCGACAGGACCGCCGCAGAACTGGCAGGCCGGGCGGCCCGCCTGGACCACGGAGGCGGCCCGGGTCGCGAAGACACGGGCGAGCACCGGGGGCAGTCTGACGATGAACAGCTCCTCGGGCTCCGGCTCGTCGATAGGCAGGTCGACCAGCTCGTCCTCGTCGGCATCGATCGGCCCGACAACCTCGACCACCGGGAAGACCTCGACGACGACGCGCTCGTCCTCGCCGTCCCAGGAAAGCGTGATCGTGCCGGCCCGGAACTCCTCGACGATCGGCTGATCCAGCGGCCCGGTATCGACCTGGTCCAGCGGCGTGATCGCCGGGATGACGGCCGCCACGCCGCCCGCGCTCATCAACTCGTCAAGCAACTCGTCGATCCGCTCACCCAGGATCTCGACCTGCTGCTTCTCCAGCGCGATGCTCGTCACCCGGGCTCCGTCTCGGGCTTGGACGAAGAAGGCACGTTGGCCCGGTTCGCCCACGGTGCCGGGGATGAAGCGCTCGGGCGGGTCGAATCTGTGGACGACTGGAGCCATGCCCTGAGCCTACGGCGTGCGGCGACGCCGGCTGCCAGGGCCCGCACCGCCGCCGAGCTTCTCCTCCGGCTTCTCAGTCTGCTTGGCGAGGTGGGCCAGCGAGCCGTCGTGGGTATTGGTCGCGAGGACGAACGAGCGCGACGGCGTGTACTGGATCACCGACAAGCTGGCAGGGTCGACCATGATCCGCTGGAAGGCGTCGAGGTGCATCCCTAGCGCATCGGCGAGAACCGCCTTGATGATGTCGCCGTGCGCAACAGCGAGCCAGACCGCGCCCTCGCCGTGCTCGGCAGTGATCTCGGCATCCCGTGCGCGGACTGCGGCCACCGCCCTCGCCGACATCTCGGCCATAGCCTCGCCTCCGGGGAAACGGACGGCTGACGGGTTCGCTTGGATGACCTTCCAGAGATCCTGCTTGACCAGCTCCTTCATCGGCCGGCCGGCCCAGTCGCCGTAGTCGCACTCGTTGAGGCCGCGCTCCACCTTGGCCCGCAGGCCGGTGCCCGCGAGCAGCAGCATCGAGGTCTGCTTGCATCGCTCCAGCGGGCTGGTGAACGCGGCCGCGAGCGCCAGCCCGTCTAACCGGGTCGCGGCGCGTTTGGCCTGATCGGTACCGACGTCGTCCAGGGTGATCCCCGGCGTGCGGCCGGCCAGGACGCCGGTCGCGTTGGCTGATGTACGGCCGTGCCGGGCGAGGATCACTGTCGACATGGGGCGAGCCTACGCACCGGCACGGCTCCCCCGGGTCCTAACCTTGGTCCGTGATCGTCGACAACGCGTTGTACCGCAAGGGCGTCCGGGTGGACTGCGGCACCGCGACCTCCGATCTCTCCGGCGTACGGTCGCGGGCCACCGACCCCGGCGACTTCGTCTGGGTCGGCCTGCACGAGCCGACCAACCACGAGATGGCCACCGTGGCCAAGCTCTACGATCTGCACCCGCTCGCCGTCGAGGACGCGCTGTTAGCCCACCAGCGACCCAAGCTCGACCTGTACGACGATTCGCTGTTCCTCACGCTCAAGACACTCTGGTATGTCGACGAGGACGACGCAGTGGAGACCGGCGAGATCAACCTGTTCATCGGCCGGAACTTCGTGGTTTCGGTCCGCCATGGGACCGGCGGCGCCCTCCACGACGCCCGGCTCGCCCTGGAGAGCATGCAGAATGTCCTGGCCCATGGCCCGTCGGCAGTCGTCTACGCCGTCTGTGACCAGGTCGTCGACATCTACGAGGAGGTCGCCGCAGAGCTCGTCGAAGACGTCGACGAGGTCGAGGCCTCCGTCTTCGGCACCCAACGGACCAACGACTCGGCCCGCATCTACGTGCTCAAGCGCGAGCTGGCCGAGATGCGCCGTGCGGTGTCCCCGTTGCGCGACCCGGTCAACCGGTTCGCCTCCGGTGCAGTGCGCGGCATCCACCCCGAGGCCGCGCCGTACTTCCGTGATGTGGCCGACCACCTCAACCGGGTCGCCGAGACGATGGACGGACTGGAGGCGCTGCTGACGGCGGCGTTCGAGGCGCACCTGGCGCAGATCTCGATCCAGCAGAACGACGACATGCGCAAGATCTCCGCGGCTGTCGGGCTGGTCGCCGCCCCAACGCTCGTGGCCGGCATCTACGGGATGAACTTCGTGCACATGCCGGAGCTCGCCTGGCAGTACGGCTACCCGTTGGCCTTGGTGCTGATGGCGCTCAGCTCGCTTGCCGTCTGGGTGATCGCCCGCCGGTCCGGTTGGCTGTGACCGTCAGGTCGCCGACATCACGTTGAAGGCCAGGAGACCGAGCAGCAGCACGCCGACGCCGATCCGGTAGGGCACGAACTTGCCGATGCTGTGCCCGGCGACGAACTTGAGCAGCCAGGCCACCGAGGCATAGGCCACCACGAACGCGATCAGGGTGCCGACCACGGTCGGGCCGACTCCGATGCCGCTGACGTCCTTGAGCTCGTACAGGCCGGCGGCGAGCAGGGACGGGATGCCGAGGAAGAAGGACATCCGGGTCGCGGTCACTCGGTCGAGCCCGCGGAGCAGGCCTGCGGAGATGCTCGAGCCGGAGCGAGACACGCCGGGGATCAGTGCCAGGCACTGGACCAGACCCATCGTTACCGCATCCCGCATCGACAGGCCGTCCTCGCCGCGCTCTTGCTTGCCGCGGCTCTCGGCGAACAGCATCACCGCGCTCCACAGGATCAGCGCGCAGGCGACCACCCACAACGAGCGAAGGTCGCCCTTGATCGCGTTGCGTGCCGCGAAACCCACGATCCCGATCGGGATCGAGCCGACGATGATGTACCAGCCCATCCGGTGGTCCAACGTGCCGCGGTACTCCGGCTGGAACACGCCGGTGACCCAGGCCTTCGCGATCCGCCAGATGTCAGCCCAGAAGAAGATCAGCACCGCGGCGATCGCGCCCATCTGGATCACCGCGGTGAACGCGGTGACGCTGTCGGAGTTGATCTTCTGGTGCAGGAGCTTCTCGGCGATGGTCAGGTGGCCGGTGCTCGAGACCGGGAGGAACTCGGTCAGTCCCTCGACGATGCCGAGGACGATCGCATCGGGGTAGTTGATCACGTCAGCTGAGTGCACAGGCCCGGAGCCTACGCGGCGTACCTGACCCGGACCTGACTCGCATCCCGTTCGGCGAGCCGGGGCCGGAACGCGGGGTCGCGCTGGCTAGTCTTCCTGGCATGCAGCAGCGTCACCTGGGCAGCACAGGCCTGAAGGTCTCCCGCCTTGGGCTGGGCACGATGACCTGGGGACGCGACACCGACGAGCACGAGGCACGCGACCAGCTCGCTGCCTTCGTCGAAGCCGGTGGCACCCTGCTCGACACGGCAGCCGGCTACGGCAACGGCGACTCCGAGCGAGTCATCGGCGGCCTCCTGGGCGACGTCGTACGCCGTGACGAGATCGTGCTGGCCACCAAGGCCGGGATCAGCAGGCTGCGCGGGGAGCGCGAGACCAACGGATCGCGGGGCTTCCTTCTGAGCAGCCTCGATGCCTCGCTGAAGCGACTCGGGGTCGACCACGTCGACCTCTGGCAGGTGCACACCTGGGTTGACGACACCCCGCTCGAGGAGACACTCAGCGCGCTCGATTTCGCGGTCAGCACCGGGCGGGCGTCGTACGTCGGCATCTCGAACTACACCGGCTGGCAGTCGGCGCAGGCCGCGACCTGGCAGCGTGCCGTGCCCGGTCGGGCTGTGCTGGCCTCGACACAGGTCGAGTACTCGCTGCTCAGCCGCGGTGTCGAGGCCGAGACGATCCCAGCTGCGTCCGCCCTCGGTCTGGGTGTCCTGCCGTGGTCGCCGTTGGGCCGAGGAGTCCTGACCGGCAAGTACCGGACGGGTACGCCGGCTGACTCGCGGGCCGCGTCGCCGCACTTCTCCTCGTTCGTCGGCCGGCACCTCAACGAGCGAGCCGAGCGGGTTGTCGAGGCGGTCGCGCGAGCCGGCGAAGGCCTCGGCTGGACGCCGCTGGAGGTGGCACTGTCCTGGGTCCGCGACCGGCCCGGCGTCACTGCGCCCATCATCGGCGCCCGGACTGCGGAGCAGCTCAAGGCGTCCTTGCTGGTCGAGGAGTGCGAGCTCCCCGCAGAGATCGTGGAGGCGCTCGATGACGTCTCCCGTCCGGAGGCACCGGGAGACTGATGGCGTCGGCCAAACAGCGGAACCTCCAACGCCGTGCCCTGCGTCCCGGGGTGGAGTACGAGTACGACCAGCTCTTCATCCACCGCGACGAGTCCCGCAGCTTCGTGACCCGGCTGCTGGTCCAGCGGGCCGAGTCGGGCGGCTGGGAGCTGGACCGGGTCCGGATCGCCGCCGACGGTCACCGGCGAGTCGTCCTACGCCGCAAGATCATCCGCCAGCAGCAGCTGTTCTGGTTCGCGAGCTAGGCCGACTACAGCCTGCCCAGGAAGTCATCGAAGACCCGTGCCCCGAACTCGAGCGAGTCGACCGGGACCCGCTCGTCGACACCGTGGAACAGGGCGGTGAAATCAAGGTCCTCGGGCAGTCGCAGCGGCGCGAACCCGAAGGTCGCCATCCCGAGGTCGGACCAGTACTTGCCGTCGGTGCCACCGCTCATCAGGTACGGCGCGACCAGGGCGTCGGGGTCCTCGGCAAGCAGCGACGCAGTCATGGCCGCGACGACCGGCCCCTCGTAGTCGGTCTCGACGGCCGTCATGTGCACGTCCGCGGTGACCTCGACGTCGGGACCGGCCAGTTCGGCGAGCGTGGCCCAGAACTCGTCCTCGTAGCCGGGCAGGAACCGGCCGTCGATCCGGGCAGTCGCCTCGCCGGGGACCACGTTGACCTTGTAGCCGGCCTCGAGCATCGTCGGATTGGCTGAGTTCTTGATCACCGCTCCGATCATCCGCGCCGCCGACCCGAACTCCTCGACCAGCGTCTCTGCGTTCTCCGGCGTCGCCTCGGTGCCTGCGAGCTCGGCCACCGCCGCAAGCAGCACCTCCATCGAGGGAGTCAGCCGGACGGGCCACGGGTGCGCGCCGATCCGGGCGACAGCGGCGGCCAGCCGGGTGACGGCATTGTCGGGTTGGCGCATCGAGCCATGCCCTGCCGTCCCCTTCGCCGTGAGCCGGAGCCACGCCATGCCCTTCTCTGCTGCCTGGATCAGGTAGAGGCGACGGCCGCGCACGGTCGTACTGAAGCCGCCGACCTCGCCGACAGCGACCGTGCAGCCTTCCAGCAGGTCGCGGTGCTCACGGGCCAGGAACCCCGCGCCGAGAGCGCCACCGGCTTCCTCGTCAGCGGTGAAGCAAAGCACCAGCGGCCGCGCCGGCGCCGCGCCGGCCCGGGCGCGTGCTCGGATCCCCGAGAGCAGCATCGCGTCGAAGTCCTTCATGTCGACCGCACCGCGGCCCCAGACCATGCCGTCCTTCACCTCACCGGCAAACGGGTGCACCGTCCAGTCGGGCGCGTTCGCCGGGACGACGTCCAGGTGCCCGTGGAGCAGCAACGGCTCACCCTGGTCGCCTCCCCAGCGGCCGATGAGCGAGGTGCGCCCCTGCTCGGACTCGAGGACCTGCATCTCGATCCCGACCTCGTCCAGGAGCACAGCGACGTGTTCAGCCGCCTTGCGCTCCCCGGGCCCGGAGGAGTCGCCGAAGTTCGAGGTGTCGATCCCGATCAGGTCGCTGCAGATCTCGACGACCTCAGCGGCCGGGTCGTACGTGCTCTCTGCCATGGGCTCATCTTGCCCCACAGAGCCGAGGGTCATGCCGGCTGCGATCAGTCGAATGCGGGCCCCGCGACCTCCGGCTGGCCGCTATTCGCCAGCAGGACGAACCGGTGCCGGATCGGGCGTCCGAGCGGCGGCGCGAACCAGCGCACCTGGTAGGTCGCCGACCCTGCTGCGTCGCCGGTCAGGCTGATGCCGATACGCCAGCCCTCGTCGTCGACCGGCTGGCCTTCGTACACGGCCGGGACCCAGCCCTCTGCCGTCTCGCACTCGACCCTCACCAGCGGCTCGTGCCAGGCGAGGTCGCCGGGGTCGACGTCGAACCAGCTCATCGACCAGTACGCGTCCTCAGTGGGAGTCGCCTCCTCGAAGGCGACGACGCCGATGCGCCGCTCGCGCGTCGCGCCGGTCGGCTCGGCGAGATAGCGGTGCAGGCCGAAGTCGAACGACCGCGCGAGCGGCGGCGACGGTGTTCCGGAGGCCAGGCCGTCGGCCACATTGCGGGCCAGTCCTGCGACCCACGCCTGCTGCCGGGGCCCGAACAACGTGGAGGCACCTTCGTAGTACTGGGCCGAGTACTCCTCGGGCGTGGTCAGGTAGTCGCAATGGTCGTTGGTCAGCGAGGACACGAACGCCTCGCGCACGTCGAGCTGCGAGGTGAGGACTGCGGCACCGATCCGCCGTCCGGCTTCGACACTGGTCTCGAACGGCAGCCCGACCACGGCCGTGTCACCGAGCTGCAGCACGTGCACGGGGAGCACGCGGGGGAACTCGTCGGGTCGCCCGACGAGCCGGTTGTGGAACCACCGGGTGCCGGCGATCCGCTTCTCTCCGTGTGGTCCGCGCGGACGTCGCGGGTAGCCCGCCTTGAACGGCGGCAGCGCGTGCAGGACGGGGGTCGTGTTCTCGGCAGCGCCCGCGGTCTTCGCCCAGCCGATCTTCGGGTCCTCGAGCCCGATACCGTCCACCCGCGGGTCGGTCGCGAGGTCGACTTGCAGCAGCAGCGACCCGATCGGCATCGTCGCGTCCAGCGACGGCGCCAACTCCGCGTGCAGAGCGGCCGCAGCTGCGCCGATCCCGCGCCCGACCCGCTCGGCCTCGGGGAAGACGAGCATCCCCGGCTTCACGGCCGGCGTCATGTCCCCGTGCGAGGCCACCACTGCTCCACTGATCGGACGGACCCCCGTCTCGGCTTCGACCCGGTGCGCAAGCTCGCCGTTGACGTAGCTCCAGACGTCGGCGTTGTACGACGCGTCGTGGTGGCTGATCCCGGTCCCATGGATGGAGAACCAGCTGAACGACGCCATCGGGCCAGCAGCGTCATCGACGCGGAGCAGATGCAGACGCGGGTCGATCGCGACGTACCGCCGCTGGTCGGCCATACGGCGGTCCGTCACACCGTCATTGCGGACGAAGGCTCCCAGCGAGCGGTTGCGGGTCAGCCCCCACACGTCGGTGCAACCGATCGCCGCAGTCGCCGGACGCCGGGTCGCCACAGCCTCGTGGAGGGCGCAGGAGAGCTGCTGGACGAGGAACGCGGTGTACGCCGGGTCGAACCCGGGCCGGTTGGAGGCCCAGTCGTTGTAGAACGAGCTGCCGCTGTACTGCCCCGGGCCCGCGTGCGTGTGCGTCGCGGCTAGGAAGATCCCGTCCAGCGGCACATCTGTGTCGGCGGCCGCAGCGGCGAGCGCATGCTGCACCAGCGCTGAGCCTGCGAGGAGGTCCAGCGCGACCAGCGCGAGCGAGGTGCGACCCGAGCGCAGGTGCACGATCCGGGCCTTGAGCCGGGTCCGGAAGCCGACACCGTCCTGGGCGTTCTTGGAGTGCCCCGCCTTCGGCATCCCCGGAGGCGGCGTGATGTCGACCTCGGCTGCCCCGGCCAGCAGGCCGTCGACGACCGGGAGCACCACCGGCTCGGCCGCGTCGTACGCGATCCGGAACCGCTTGCCGGTCAACGTTGCGCCAGGCCACGCGCTGTCCGGCTCGGGAGGTTCCATGGGCCGATGCTAGCGACTCGCGTCCGACCCCGATTCGGAGCCAGGGCCCTTGCTTTGCTACTCTTGCGCCCGCTCGTCCGAGTGGCGGAATGGCAGACGCGCTAGCTTGAGGTGCTAGTGTCCTTTAACGGACGTGGGGGTTCAAGTCCCCCCTCGGACACCAACGACATGGCCCCTGAACTGCGGAAACGCAGCATCAGGGGCCTTTTCGTCTGCCGCTGGGCGGAGCCTCAGCCCAGCAGACCCTCGATGGCGCTGACAACCTGCGCGTCGGTGGGCTCGACCATCGGGCTGAACCGCGCCACGACCGAGCCATCGGCGTCGAGGAGGAACTTCTCGAAGTTCCAGGCAATGTCGCCGGCGTCGCCCTTCTCGTTGGGCGTGCTGGTCAGGGTCTGGTAGATCTCGTGGCGCGAGTCGCCGTTGACGTCGACCTTCTCGCTCATCGGGAAGGTCACGCCGTAGGTGGCCGAGCAGAACTCTGCGATCTCCGTGGTCGTCCCGGGCTCCTGGCCGCCGAACTGGTTGCAGGGGAAGCCGACGACGGTGAAGCCCTTGGCGGCGTACTCCTCCTGGAGCCGCTCGAGGCCGCCGTACTGCGGTGTCAGGCCGCACTTGCTGGCGACGTTGACCAGCAGTGCAGGCGTGCCGCCGGTCAGCTGGGCGAGGGTGGACGGGGTGCCGTCGAGGCGGGCGATGGATGCGTCGAGGATGCTCACGTTGCTCATCCTAGGTTGAGTACCTGTACGGATACGCCGGGCCGGTCTGATCGACAGGCTTGGCGCATGACCAACACACCAGCACCCTCCAAGAACACCCAGGCATTCTTCGCCCAGGCCGGCATCTCGTTTGCCGCCTCACTACTCGGACTGCTGTTCGCGCTCCTCTACCTGCCCGTCGACCCGTGGGTCCGCGCGTTCCTGGCGATGACCACGCTCTTCCTGGTCTCCTCGTCGTTCACGCTAGCGAAGGTGATCAGGGATGCTCAGGACGACAAGTACATCGTCTCCCGACTCGACCAGGCGCGGTTCGACAAGGTGCTCGCCGACCACGACCTGACCCGGCCGACCCACCTGTGAGGACTCCGCCGCGTCACTTGGCCCGCGCATAGCTCCAGTTGAGCTGGCCACCGCCGTCGGAGACGACCCGTGGCGATGAATCTGTCCCCGGAGGCGAGGGTGACGTCACAGTCGGTGCTCCCGGCGACGGAGGTGTCGATGTCGGCCGGATTCTGCTTCGTGAAGCCTTGGTGAGCGCGTTCTCGATCACCTGCGGCTTCACCTTGTTGACGGCCTTGGTGATCTTGATATTGACGTTGCCCTTGCTGTCCTTCATGGTCACCGTCAGCACACCGGTCGAACCGGAGTCGTAGGCATACGTGCAGGTGAACGTCCCGCCCTACTTGATCGCCTCGTGCGGGCCGAGCCCCAGGACGCCGAGCGTCCCAAGGCGGCGGCCCCGCGAGACCCCGGTCAGGACGGCGCCTTCGTGACGCTCAGGGTGAACTTGCCGTTGTCGTCGGTCAGCTTGACCTCGACCTGGCCCTTGAGGCCGGAGTCCGTGGTGATCGAGCACTTGAAGGTGTGGCCCTTCTTGGCGTCCTCGCCAGACGGGCACTTGACCGTCTTGAGCGGGGAGTCGGGGTAGTTCTCCGCGAACAGGCGCTTGATCTCTTTCTCAACGCTGCTCTCGTCGATGGTCTTGGCGCACGAAGTCAGAGCGAAGGCCGCAGTGAGCACGAGAACGGCCGGGGTCAGGTAACGACGGAATCGAGTCATGCGAGAACGCTAGGCGCACCGGCCGCTCGATGGCTGTATTGGGCGCCGACGAGTTGCGGGCCGACTAGGCCACTGGCGAGCGGATCTGCCCGGCAACTCTGTCCTGCTCCCGGCGCCCACCACTATGTTGACCGCAGCGGGCGTCGTACGGCGCCCAGAACCAGGAGGTCCCCGTGGCTGCCCTCGACGGCAAGGTCGTTCTCATCACCGGCGCGGGCCGGGGAATCGGCGCTGCCACCGCCCGCAAGGTCGCCGCTGTCGGCGGTCGCCTTGTCTTGACCGACGTCGACGCCGCACCGCTCGACGCCCTGGTTGCAGAGATCGGCGACCGCGCGATCTCCGTCACCGCCGACGTCACCGACCTTGCCTCGATGGAGGCGGCGGTCGCGGCCGGGGTGGCCGCGTTCGGCGGGATCGACGTCGTCCTCGCCAACGCCGGCATCGCAAGCTACGGCTCGGTGCTCGGGGTCGACCCGGCAGCGTTCCGGCGGGTGATCGACATCAACATCACGGGCGTGTTCCACACCGTGCGTGCTGCACTGCCGAGCCTGATCGAGCGGAAGGGCTACATCCTGGTCGTCTCGTCGCTGGCTGCCTTCGCCGCTGCCCCCGGCCTCGTCGCCTACAACGCCAGTAAGGCCGGCGCCGAGCATCTCGCCAATGCACTCCGGCTGGAGGTCGCCCATCACGGTGTCGCCGTCGGATCCGCGCACATGTCCTGGATCGACACTCCCTTGGTCCAGGACGCGAAGAAGGACCTCAAGGCGTTCGACGAGATGATCTCGGTGCTCCCGTGGCCGCTGAGCGGGACTACCTCGGTCGACGCCTGCGCGTCGGCGTTCCTGGTCGCGATCAGCAAGCGGAAGCGCCGCGTCTACGTGCCGGGCTGGGTCCGGATCATCCGTGCGCGGCGCAACCTGCTGGCCTCCCCGCTCGGCGAGCGTACGACGCTCAAGCACGTGCCGCGGCTTCTTCCGCTGATGGACGAGGAGGTCCGCCAGCTCGGACGCTCCACGAGCGCCCGTTACACGGAGTAGGCCTCAGCTGGCCATGAAGAGGATGGCCTCGCGGTCGTACTCGCGGCCTTCGTGCTCGGCCTTCAGGTGCGCTTGCACCTTCTCGACCAGCTCGTCCTCGTCAGCACCCGTGATGTAGTCGCCGCAGGGGCAGTTGAGTCGTGTCTTCATGCTGCGATCCTAGACCTCGGACCCTCGCTCCAGGCGTTCCTCGACCCACGCACCGAGGACCCGGGCACTGGCCTCGACGAGGCTCGGCCAGGCCACGGCAGTCTCGTCGGCGTTGTCGGAGACGTGCTTGACCAGCTCGGCCGGTACGCCGAACCGGGAGCACGCGAGCGCGACGGCGTACCCCTCCATGTCGACGAGGTGCGCGCGCTGCGCCAACGCGGCGCGCAGGACCGGGTCGGTCACGAACACGTCCCCGGAGGCGAGCACGGAGCCGTCGCCGCCCGGCACCTCGAGCACGTCCTCAGGATCCGCGCCCAGCGCCCGCAATGCCTCAGCGCTGAGGTCGTGGTTGAGCACCGTTCCCGGCACGAACAAGCCGGCCAGCCCGTCGCGCAGGGCTCCAGCGGTGCCGACGTTGAGCACCGTCAGACCGGAGATGTCGCGGAGCGCCAGCGCCCGAGCGGTTTCCAGCGCGGCGTGCGTCTTGCCCATGCCGGTGAGCACCACCTCGACCCCAGCCGGGACGTACGCTGCCTCGGCTCGGGTCGCCGCGACAACCAGGAACCGGCTCACCAGCCGGCCGGGAGGGGCCGGCCCTCGGCATAACCGGCGGCCGACTGGATGCCCACGACAGCGCGAGCGCCCAGCTCGGCCAGGTCGTGCGCGCCGGCGTATGTGCACGCGGAGCGGACGCCCGAGCAGATCTCGTCGACCAGGTCCTCCACGCCCGGGCGCGCCGAGTCCAGGAACATCCGCGAGGACGAGATCCCCTCCTCGTACAGCCCCTTGCGCGCGCGCTCGAACGCGTCGTCGGTCGCAGTCCGGTTGGCCACCGCACGCGCCGAGGCCATCCCGAAGCTCTCCTTGTAGGCCCGACCGTCGGCGCTGCGCTGCAGGTCGCCGGGCGACTCATAGGTGCCGGCGAACCAGGAGCCGACCATGACAGCCGAGGCACCCGCCGCCAGGGCAAGCGCGACGTCGCGAGGATGCCGGACTCCCCCGTCGGCCCAGACGTGCTTGCCGTGCTCGCGAGCAGCGTCCACGCACTCCAGCACCGCACTGAACTGCGGGCGGCCGACGCCGGTCATCATCCGGGTCGTGCACATCGCGCCCGGCCCGACCCCGACCTTGATGATGTCGGCGCCTGCGTCGATCAGATCGTGCACCCCGTCTGCCGCGACGACGTTGCCCGCCACGATCGGCACGCCCGCGCCGGCAGCATCAACGGCTCCTCGCACCGCCTTGAGGGCGTCGATCATCCGGTCCTGGTGGCCGTGCGCCGTATCGACGACGAGGGTGTTGACGCCCATCGCGAGCAGTCTCTCGGCCTTCGCCCCGACGTCTCCGTTGACGCCGATCGCCGCCGCCACCCGGAGCCGCCCATCGCGGTCGAGAGCCGGCCCATAGATCGTGGATCGCAGGGCCCCGGTGCGGGTGAGCAGGCCGACCAGCTCGCCACCGGCGTCGACAACCGGAGCAAGCCGGTGCCGGGTCGAGGCCAGGGTGTCGAACGCCGCCCGGGGGGCGACGTCGTGGACCAGCGTGACCATATCGGTCGTCATCACGGCCCCGACCTGGGTGAAGCGGTCCACGCCGAGGCAGTCGGCCTCGGTGATGATGCCGACCGGGCGGCGGGCCTCGACCACGATCGCCGCGCGGTGCGCCCTCTTCGGCAGCAGTGCCAGGGCGTCGCTGACGGTCATCCCGGGCGTGAGGGTGATCGGCGTCTCGAATACCGGGTGCCTGGTCTTGAGCCACGCGACGACCTCGGCGACGACGTCGAGCGGGATGTCCTGCGGGATGGTGGCGAGCCCGCCGCGTCGCGCCATCGTCTCCGCCATCCGGCGGCCGGAGACGGCGGTCATGTTCGCCACCACCAGCGGGATCGTCATACCGGTGCCGTCGTTCGCCGCCAGATCCACGTCGTAGCGCGAGGCAACCGCCGATCGCCGCGGCACCATGAACACGTCGTCGTAGGTCAGGTCGTGGGCGGGGGTCACGTCGTTGAGGAAGCGCACCCGAAGAATCTACCGGCATGATGGCAGCGTGATCACGGCCGAGGCGAGCGCACCAGGACGGGTCAACCTGATCGGCGAGCACCTCGACTACAACGGCGGCCGCTGCCTGCCGATCGCAATCGACCGACGGACGACAGCGAGCGTGCGGCACGCTGCCATCGGCTCCGGCAGCCGGAGCAGTCAGACGGAGCCCACCGGCTGGACTGCGTACGTCGACGGCGTGCTGGCAGCCCTGGGCGTCACCGAGGCGATCGACGTGACGATCACCACGACCGTCCCACTCGGCGCTGGCCTGTCGAGCTCGGCGGCGCTGGAGTGCAGCATCGCGCTCGCCGTGGACGGTCTACTCGGTCTAGGCCTCGCCCCGGAAGCCCTGCGCGACGCCTGCGTCCGCGCCGAGACTGAGTACGTCGGCGTCCCGACCGGCGGGATGGACCAGACGATCTCGCTGTTCGCGGCCCCAGGCCAGGCACTGCTGATCGATGTCGCCGACGGGTCCCGGACGCCGGTGCCGTTGGATCTCAGCACGGCCGGGCTCACCCTGCTGGTCATCGACACCGGCGTACGGCACGCGCTCGTCGACAGTCCGTACGCCGCCCGCCGTTCCGATTGCGAGGAAGCCGCTCGCCAGCTCGGCCTGCCGCTCCTGGCGCTGGCTGACCTCGACGACCTCCGCAAGGTCCCCGGCGGTCGGATCGGGCGCCGGGCACGGCATGTCATCTCCGAGCAGGCGCGCGTCCTGGAGTTCGTCGATGCCGCCGGACACGCCGACTGGGCGGCGGCCGGAGCGCTGATGACCGCCTCGCACGAGTCCTTACGCGACGACTACGAGGTCTCCTGCCCCGAGCTCGACGTGGCAGTCGAACGCGCGCTCGGCGGGGGCGCTCTCGGCGCCCGGATGACCGGCGGCGGCTTCGGTGGCTGCGCGATCGCGCTCGTCCCGGCCGCGGTCACCGAGCACCTGGGCCAGGCCGTCGAAGCCGGTTTCGCCGACTACGGCTGGGACGCCCCGACCTTGTTCCCGGTCGAGGCGTCCCGGGGTGCGCAGCTGCTGACTACTTGAGCTCGGCGGACGTCAGGTTCAGCACCCGACGGGCCACGATCAGCTGCTGGATCTGCTGGGTGCCCTCGAAGATGTCGAGGATCTTGGAGTCCCGGCCCCACTTCTCCAGCAGGTCGGTCTCGGAGTAGCCCAGGGTGCCGGCCAGCTCGACGCAGCGCAGGGTGACATCGCTGCCCATCCGCCCGGCCTTCGCCTTGGCCATCGAGGCCTCCATCGAGTTCGGCTGGCGGTTATCGGCCATCCACGCCGACTGCAGGGTCAGCAGGTACGCCGCCTCCCAGTCCGCCTCGAGCTGCAGGAACGTCGCCGCTGCCGCCGACTGGCTGTACGCCGGACGGTCGTAGTCGATCTCGATCCCCGCCTGCTTGAGGATGTCGCGGGTCAGGTCGAGCGAGGCCCGGGCGCAACCCACGGCCATCGCCGCCACCAGCGGACGGGTGTTGTCGAAGGTCGCCATCGCTCCGGCGAAGCCGCCCTTGAGGTCGATCTCCGGCGTGCCGAGGATGTTCTCGGCCGGGACCCGGCAGTCGGTGAACGAGATCACGGCGGTATCGGAGGCCCGGATGCCGAGCTTGTGCTCGAGCCGCTCCACCTTCATGCCCGGCGTGCCCTTCAAGACCACGAAGGACTTGATCGCAGCGCGCCCCAGGGACTTGTCGAGCGTCGCCCAGACGACCACGCTGTCGGCACGATCACCGGCGGTCACGAAGATCTTCTCGCCGTTGAGGATGAACTCGTCGCCGTCCTTGACCGCCGTCGTTCCGATCGCGGCCGAGTCGGACCCGAAGGCAGGCTCGGTGATCGCCATCGCGGCCCACGTGGGGCCGAAACGGGCGAGCTGCTCGTCGGTCGCCACTGAGGCGATGGCCGAGTTGCCGAGGCCCTGGCGGGGCATCGACAACGTCAGGCCGACATCGCCCCAGCACATCTCGAGGACGGAGAGCACCGAGGCCAGATTGGCGCCGTTCTTGTTGCCCTTGTCCACAGCCTTGTCGTCGCGGCGGACGCCTGCAGCGCCAGCGCCCTCGGAGGCGCCGGAGTCGGCGAGGCCGTCGATCATCGCGGCCAGCATGTCGAGTTCCTTGGGGTACTCGTGCTCGGCTTCGTCGTACTTGCGCGAGATCGGCCGCAGCATGTTCATCGCGACCTGGTGGGCTTGGTCGATGAGCGGGCGGATCTTCTTAGGAGTCTCGAGGTTGATCATACGAGGACAGCTCCTTCCATCAGGCCGATCGCTCTCAGGTCGCGGTACCACCGCTCCACCGGGTGCTCCTTGACGAAGCCGTGGCCACCGAGCAGCTGGACGCCGTCGAGGCCGATGCGCATGCCGCGCTCGGCGCACAACCGTCGGGCGAGCGCGATCTCGCGGGTCGCGTCCTTGCCCTGGGCGACCCGGCCGGCGGCCTTGTAGGTGACCAGGCGCATGCCCTGGAGCTCGATAGCGATATCGGCGACCATGAACGCGACCGATTGACGGTGCGCGATCGGCTCGCCGAAGGCGTGCCGCTCCTTGACGTACGGCGTGACGTAGTCGAGCACGGCCTGCGCCGTACCGAGTGCGAGGGCGCACCAGGCGAGCCGGGAGTTCTGGACGACCTCGCGGTAGGTGTCCGCGTCACCGAACAAGGCGGCGTCCTCGAGGGCGACGTCTTTAAGCTCGAGCCTGGTGATCCCCGCGGCCCGGACGCCCATCGACGGGTCCGAGACCACCGTGATGCCCGCGGTGTTCGACTCGACGAGGAACAGCTGCGGCTTGCCGTCGAGCTCAGCGCCGATCAGGAACAGCTCGGCATCTGCCCCGCGAACGACACCGGACTTCACACCGTTCAGCGCGAACCCGGAGCCCTGACGGGTCGCCGTGGTCGCCGGCATCAGCGGGTCGAACAGGGCCGCTGGCTCAGCCAGCACCAAGGCTGCTGCTGGCACCTCGTCGCCGGCGAAGGCCGGGAGGTACGTCGACTGCTGCTCGTCGGAGCCGTAGAGCGACAGCGCGGTCGCGACGGCACCCGATGCGAGGGCGGCCACTGCGATGCCCATGTCACCGCGCGAGAGCGCCTCGTGCACCAGCACCCCGGCGACGGCGGACCGCTCGGTCGCGATACCGCCGAGGTCCTCGGCGACGCCGAGGATCGGCAGCCCGATCTCCAGCGATGCCTTGAGCAGTTCTTCGGGCGCGGCACAGATCTCGTTGGCGTCCGCCGCAGCGGGACGCACGACCTCGTCGGCGAAGTCGGTGACCACATCGACGAGCATCTGCTCGTCCTCGCTCGGCGTCAGATCGAAGAGACCGGTCGGCTGCGCAGCCGGGACCCGCTTGCCGCTCCCCTTGCCGCCGGCGCGGGAGAAGGCGCGGCCGGCGGCGCTGGCGGTCTTGAACCCGGCGCTCGTCACGCGGAACACCGCCTGCTCGCTGGTCTTGCGGAGCCCGAGCCGGTCGATGATGTCGGTCTGCGCGAACTTGTTCAGCGCGACGACAGCAAAGCCGATCGGATCACGTTTCTCGTTGTCACTGAGTCCGTGCTTGCCTCCAGCGGCGAGCAGGCTCTTCACGGGGTCGAATGCCATGACGAAACTGTAACTGCGAGTTACACATAACGCTACAGATTCGGGCGTGGCGCGGGTCACGAGTTGCCCGCACCGCCCAGCCCTTAAGGTGTTCGCCATGTCTGAGGCCCCTCCGTCAGTCCTGCCGACCGGCGGCACCATCCGACCGATCACCCGCTGGGGCGAGGCTGTGATGCACCGGCCCGCACGGCGCGTGACCACGTTCGACGGTGCCCTGGAGGCGCTGGTGGCCGACATGGTCGCGACCATGTACGCCGCTGACGGTGTCGGCCTCGCCGCCTGCCAGGTGGGGGAAGATCTCGCGGTCTTCGTCTACGACTGTGCTGATGACGAGGACGTCGCGCACCAGGGAGTCGTGTGCAATCCGGTGCTGCACCTGCCCGAAGGGCGTGACCGCAGCCTCGACGATGACGACGAGGGCTGCCTGTCCTACCCCGGTGCCTACGTGACCTGCGCCCGCCCCGATTTCGCCCGGGTCACCGGCCAGGACCTGCGCGGCGAGCCCGTCGAGCTGACCGGGACCGGCCTGCTCGCTCGTTGCCTGCAGCATGAGACGGACCACACCAACGGCATGGTGTTCGGCGACCGCCTTCCGACCCGGCTCCGCAAGAAGCTCGAGAAGCAGATGGAAGCCGAGACCGAGGCGTTCCCGCCCGGCTGGCCCGCCGTCAAGCCCGGCTAGCGGCGCCCCGCGACGTAGCAGGCCACCGCTGAGGCGGCCGCGACGTTGAGCGAGTCGATGCCGGCCGCCATCGCGATGTTCGCGCGCCGATCAGCCGCGGACTCCCAGCGTGGTGAGAGGCCGTGTCCCTCCGATCCGAGGACCAGCGCCAAGCGCCCGATCCCGGCGACGGCCGACTCGAGCGGCAACGCGTCAGGCGCCAACGTCAGTGCGACCGTCGTGAACCCACGAGCCGAGAGGGAGGGCAGCGCGTCGTACCACTCGGGCAGTCTGGTCCAGGGCAGCGAGAAGACCGCGCCCATCCCCACCTTGATCGCCCGCCGGTACAGCGGATCGGCGCACCGTGGTGCGAGCAGGACCGAGTCGAAGCCGAGCGCCGCGCCGGAGCGAAAGATCGCCCCGATGTTGGTGTGGTCGACGATGTCCTCGAGCACGAGCACCGACCGCGCATCCTCCAGCACATCGTCGATCGAGAGCGGTGCCCGCCGTTCAAACGACGCCAGCGCACCGCGGTGGACGTGGAAGCCGGTGACCTGCTCGACGACGGAGTCCTCGGCGACGTACGCCGGCGCAGCGGAGCCGTCGAGGACATCCGCGAGCCCGTCGACCCAGCGGGGCGCCAACAGGAACGAGCGCGCACTGAAGCCGGCCTCGACCGCGCGGCGTACGACTTTCTCGCCCTCGGCCAGGAAGAGGCCATGCTCGACCTCGACATGCTCGCGCAGTTGGACGTCGCGTAGGTCGCGATAGTCCGCCAGGCGAGGGTCGTGAGCCGAGGTGACAGCGAACCGCTCGCCCATCTCAGGCCTCGGGATGCGCGACCCGGACGACCTCGCCGATCACGATGACGGCCGGAGCCTTCACCGCGTTCGCCGCCAGGTCGGCGCCGAGTCGCCCGAGTCGGGACAGAACCGTGCGCTCGGTTGGCATCGTGCCGTCGCACGCGACCGCCACCGGGGTCTCCGGGTCGCGCCCGAGCTCGACCAGTGTCGCGGCGATCGCCGGCGCGTTCTCTACCGCCATCATCAGCACGACCGTGCCTCTCAGCGCCGCGATGCCGTCCCAGGCGACCAGCGACTCCGGGTGCCCGGGCGGCAGGTGCCCCGAGACCACCGTGAACTCGTGGGTGACTCCCCGGTGCGTTACCGGGATCCCCGCGATCGCCGGCACCGCGATCGGGCTGCTCAGCCCCGGGATGACCGTGACCGGGACGCCGGCCTCGCGGCAGGCGACGACCTCCTCGTACCCGCGGCCGAAGACGAAGTTGTCGCCGCCCTTGAAACGTGCGACCCGCTTCCCGTCCAAGGCTGCCTCGACGATGATCCGGTTGATCTCCTCCTGCTGCGCCGACCGCCCACGGGGGAGCTTCCCGACGTCGACGAGCACGACGTCGGGGCTGAGCTCACCGAGGAGCTCCCGCGGCGCGAGGCGGTCCGCGACCACCACGTCGGCATCCATCAGCGCCCGACGGCCGGCCACCGTGATCAGACCGGGGTCCCCGGGTCCGCCGCCGATCAGAACGACACCCGGGACCCGCTTGGACGTAGGCGCGTCGAGACTCCCGTCTTGGAGACGGTCGAGAATGCGGTCGCGCAGCGCTGCGGTCTTGCCGGAGTCGCGGTAACCGCGGCGGTCCCCGAGCACGGCCACCGTCACGGCACCATGACGGCCGACTGCCGGGGTCCAGGCGCTCGCCGACCGGGCGTCGTCGGAGCGGACGCAGAACGTATGCCGTTCCTCGGCGGCGGCCAGCACGGCAGCATTGACCCCGGGGTCCGCGGTGGCAGCGATCACGTACCAGGCACCATCCAGATCGGTCTCGATGAAGTCGCGTTCGCCCCAGAGCACCTCGCCGCTGCCGACCAGGCCTTCGATGGCGGGCGTCACGATCGGAGAGACGACGTGGACGACCGCGCCGGCGGCGATCAGCCCCGGGATCCGACGCTGGGCAACCTGTCCGCCGCCCACCACCACGACCTTGCGGCCTTCGAGCCGGAGTCCGGACGGGTAGGTCGGGAAGTCGGTCACGAGACCATTCTGCTCGTACTCCGCCCTCGGGTGCTGACGGCGGTTCACCCAGCGGACTAGGGTCGGAGCATGAGTATCGAACGTCCCGTGACCCCCGATCCGTACCCGTTGCTCCCGCCGGTCCCGTCGTTCACGGTGACCAGCGCCGACATCAGCGACGGCCAGCCGCTTAAGGACGACCAGGTCGCTGCCTTCGGCAACGCCTCGCCTGAGCTGTCGTGGTCGGACGTGCCCGAAGGCACCCAGAGCTTCACGATCACCTGCTTCGACCCGGACGCGCCGACCCCATCCGGCTTCTGGCACTGGGTCCTGGTCGACGTACCGGGCGATATCGCCTCGCTCGAGGCCGGGATCAGCAGCCTGCCCGGGAGCGCGTTCTGCTGCCGCAACGACGGCGGCGGCACGGAGTTCATGGGCGCCGCTCCCCCGTCCGGTGACCAGGTCCACCGGTACTTCTTCGTCGTGCACGCCGTGAAGGAGCCGTCCCTCGGCGTCGACTCGGATGCATCGCCGGCAGTGGTGAGCTTCAACCTCGCGTTCAAGACCCTGGGCCGAGCCATCATCCATGGCACCTACCAGCACTGACGTCCTCGGTGCGCCGTACATCGCGCGCACCCTGCAGCTGAAGCCGGACGCCGAGGGCGAGGTCGTCGCCACGCTCGTACATCGACCGGCAGACGGTCCGTCGACTGGCAAGGCCGTGCTGCACGTGCACGGCTTCGCGGACTACTTCTTCCAGACCGCTGCGGCCGACTTCTGGTGTAACCGTGGATACGACTTCTACGCGCTCGACCTCCGGAAGTACGGGCGGTCGCTGCGACCGCATCAGACCGCGAACTACGTCGATTCGCTCGCGACCTATCACGAGGAGCTCGACCAGGCGTACGACGCGATCAGTGCCAACTACTCCCACATCGTGCTGTCCGCGCACTCGACCGGCGGTCTCACGGTCCCGCTGTGGGCAGCCGAGCGGCGACTGAAGATCGCCGGGATGGTGCTGAATGCCCCGTGGCTCGACATGCAGGGCGACGCCCTGACTCGCAACCTGGCGATGCCGTTGATCCGGCGGATCGGCCAACGGCGCCCCGACCTCGAGATCCCCCGGAAGGTCAGTGGGATCTATGCGCGCAGCATCCACCGCAACCACGAAGGCGAGTGGGACTTCGACCTCGCCTGGAAGCCGCTCGGCTCGTGGCCGGTGTATGCGGGCTGGATCCGCGCGATCCGGGAAGGCCAGATCCGCGTCTCCCGCGGCATCGAGGTCCCGGCGCCGATCCTGGTGCTCTCCTCGACCAGGTCCGGCCACCCGACATCAATCACCGACCCTGACGTCTCCCGCACCGACATCGTGCTCGACGTGGAGCAGATCCGGCGTCGGGCGCCGCTCCTGGGCAGGCACGTGACGCTCGCACAGATCGAGGGCGCGATCCACGACGTCACCCTGTCGCGGCCCGAAGTTCGGAAAGTCGTGTTCGACGAGGTGGCGGTGTTTCTCTCGGCGTACGTCGATGGCTAACGTCAGACCCATGAATCCCGTGACTGGTCTCTCGCTCGGCCGCATCGCCATCGGTGCCGCCGCCCTCGCTGCCCCCGACGTCGCCGGCAAGCTCTTCAAGCTCGACACGGCCAGCAACCCGCAGCTGCCCTACATGCTCCGGATGTTCGGCTCTCGCGAGATCGCCCTCGGCGCGGTCACACTGGTCTCCTCCGGTCGTGCGCGGCGCAAGCTGGTGGCGCTCGGCATCGCGGTTGACGGCGCCGATGCCTACGCCGGGTACGCCGCGATGGCCGACAAGTCCGTGGACCAGAAGACCGGCATCGGCCTCGTCGTACCGGCGGTCGGCGCGGTGGTGGCCGGCTTCGTGGCGCTGTTCGCACGCTCCAAGACCAAGGCCGTCAAGGCCTGAGCCGATGGCCGTCACGGTCGACGACTGCCTCGCGGCGATCGAGCACCACACCCGCGGGCTGGCCGCCGCTGCCGGTGGCAACCTAGACGCACGTGTCGAGCACTGCCCGGAGTGGAGCGTCGCCGATCTCGTGCACCACCTCACCGAGGTGCACGGCTTCTGGAACCACGTCGCCGCGACCCGTCCGACCGAGCCGCCCCAGGATCGCCCGGAGCCTGCGCGCGTCCCGGATGCAGAGCTCATCCCCACCCTGCTCGCCGGCATGGAGACCCTGGTCGCGACGCTGCGTGCCGCCGACCAGCAGGCGCGGTGCTGGACCTGGGGCCTAGAGGAGAGCGTCTGGTTCATCACCCGGCACCAGGTGCAGGAGGCAGCAGTGCACCACTGGGACGCTGCGAACGCGACGGGGCACGACTGGTTCATCGATGCCGACGTGGCGCTCGACGCGGTCGACGAGTTCCTGACGCACTCGGTCGCGAACCTCCGCTGGCCGAACCCGGCGGCAGCATCCCTCGGCGGGACGATCTGGTTCTGCCCATGCTTCTCGGACAGCGAGCGGCGCCCGAGCTGGCACATCACTGACGGCGACATACCCGGCACGCTGGCGGTGTCGTCCTACGAAGGACGATCGCCCGACATCGATGGTCCCGCCGACGGCGACCATGTCAACGCGGGCCAGCTCCTGCTCTGGCTGTACCGCCGCCACACAGACGAGCAGATCAACAGTGGCAGCGCTCCATCGGGAACGGCCCGGCCGCTGTACGAGCGCTTCCGAGCCTTCACCAACACCGACTGATCCAACCCCGAACTCAACCGCCCGGAACTCCGAACTCGACTGCCCCCAAGCCCGAACTCAACAGGCTAGAAGACGAAGAAGGCCAGGGCGGTCAGACCGACGACCACGATGAAGGCGCGCAGCGCCGTCGCGGGGAGCCGCTGGCCGATCCGGGCCCCGATCTGGCCGCCGGTCGCGGCTCCTACGCCGAGCAAACCGACCACCAGCCAGTCCATGTGCCCGGAGAAGATGAAGATCACCGCGGCCAAGCTGTTCGAAGACGCGACGACCACGTTCTTGACGGCGTTGTGGCGCTGCAAGGACTCCTGGACACCGGCACCGAGGATGCCGAGCACGATCACGCCCTGGGCGGCCCCGAAGTACCCGCCGTAGATCCCGGCGCCGAGCACGGCTGGTGGCACCCAACCCGCATCCGGCGCAGCCTGCTGCCCGGCCTCGGCTGCCCGGGCAGCAGCCCGCTTGGAAAGCGATGGGCCGAGGACGACGAGCGCCAGGCCGATCAGCACGAGCACCGGGACGATCGCCTTGAACGCCGAGGACGGCAGCGTCAGCAGCAGGGTCGCACCGATCGCCGAGCCGACGACTGTGGCGGCGACCAGGCGCAGGATCCGCGGTCGCTGGCCGACAAGCAGAGCGCGATAGCCGATTGCCCCGGAGACCGACCCAGGCACCAGCCCGAGCGTGTTGGAGACGTTCGCGGTGACCGGGGGAACGCCGAACGCGAGCAGGGTCGGGAACGTGATCAACGTTCCCGACCCCACCATGGTGTTGATGGCGCCTGCGGCGATCCCGGCAACCAGGACCACTGCGTCTTCGAGGGGGCTCACTGCGCGGGCGGCTCCGGTGCCGGCGGGTCAGCTGCTGGCGGGTCAGCCGGCGGCAGGTCAGCCGGCGGTGCTGACAGCCCGGTCGAGCTCTGCTGAGCTTCGCGCAGCGCGTTCTCGACGCTCTCGTGAGCGCTGTCCAGCGCGCCGCTCCCGCCGACGTCCACCCGCTCCTGGGAGCCCATGTCGACCCGGACGCGCGGCCCGTCGGTCTCCCTGGGGATCCCGGCGATGTCGTTCATCGTCGTGCCCAGGCCCTCGAGTGCCTTGGTGAACTCCGAGGGCACGATCCAGAGCTTGCTGGCTTGGCCCTCGGCGATCTTCGGCATCATCTGGAGGTACTGGTAGGCGAGCAGCGACTGATCCGGCTGCCCGTCGTGGATGGCCTGGAAGACCGTGAGGATGGCCTGCCCCTCACCCTGGGCCTTGAGGATCGCGGCCTCCCGCTCACCTTGGGCGTTCAGGATCAGCGACTCACGGTAGCCCTCGGCATTGAGGATCGCGGACTGCTTGTTGCCCTCCGCCGACAGGATTGCGGACTGCCGCTGGCCCTCCGCGGTGAGGATGACGGCCCGCTTCTCACGGTCGGCCCGCATCTGCTTCTCCATCGCGTCCTTGATCGACGGCGGCGGGTCGATGCTCTTGATCTCGACCCTGCCGACCCGGACGCCCCAACGACCGGTGGCCTCGTCGAGCACGCCAGACAGGCCGCGGTTGATCTCCTCGCGCGAGGTCAGCGTCTGCTCGAGCGTCATGCCGCCGACGACGTTACGCAGCGTGGTCATCGTCAACTGCTCGATCGCTGCGATGTAGTTGGCGATCTCGTACGTCGCGGCGACGGGGTCGGTGACCTGGAAGTAGATCACCGTGTCGATGGAGACGACGAGGTTGTCCTCGGTGATCACCGGGGCCGGCGGGAAGCTGACCACCTGCTCGCGCATGTCGATCACGTACCGCACCCGGTCGATGAACGGCGTCACCACGTTCAGTCCCGGCGAGAGCGTCGCCCGGTACTTGCCGAAGCGCTCGACGATGCCTGCGCGCGCCTGCGGCACGATGCGCACCGTCCGGGCGAGCACCAAGATCGCGAACAGCACCAGCACGGTGAAGAACACCAGCAGGAACGTGCCCATCTGAACCCCTCTCCTACGAAGTCGTGGATGACTTCGGTTCCGGAGCACGGACGACGTACGCCGTCGCGCCCTTGATCGTGACGACCTCGACGGCCTCGCCCTCGAGGATGTGGTCGCCTGCGTCGAACGGCTGCGCGGTCCATACGTCCCCGCCGATCTTCACCCGTCCCGGCGCCATGTGCGTCATCGGCTCTAGGACGAACGCGCTTCGCCCGATCAGCGCAGCCGGGCCGACATGCAGCGTCGGGCCGGCGTGCAGCCGCTTGACGATCTCGGGACGCAGGAAGGCCAGCAGGCCAACAGCGACGACGCAGGCCAGCGTGATCTGCAGCGGCACCGGGCCGCCCAGCAGATCCACCACGAGCCCGACCACAGCCCCCGCGGCCAGCATGATCAGGATCAGATCGGTGCTGGCGACCTCGAGCACGACCAGCACCGTGGCGATGACCAGCCAGGTCCCCCACATGTTGTCGCCGAACCAACTCATGAGGTGACGATAGCCCCTCGTTGTCCGGCCTAGCCCTCGGAGCGGCGGCCCGCCTTGCGCCGGGCCGAATAGCGCCCGCCGTCGATCGTGAGCGTCAACGACATCCCGAAGGTCGACGACAGGTTCGCGGCCGTCATGGTGCCCTCCAGCGGGCCTACCGCGACGACCTTGCCAGCACGGAGCATCAGCACGTGGGTGAAGCCCGGCGGGATCTCCTCGACGTGGTGCGAGACCAGCACGATGGCTGGCGAGGAGGAGTCGGTGGCGAGCACGCTCATCGTGGAGACCAGGTCCTCGCGGCCGCCCAGGTCGAGCCCGGCCGCGGGCTCGTCGAGGATCAGCAGCTCCGGGTCCGCCATCAGCGCACGCGCGATCTGGACGCGTTTGCGCTCGCCCTCACTCAAGGTGCCGAACGTGCGGTCGATCAGCCGCCCGGCGCCGACCTCGACGATCAGGGCGCGGGCACGCTCGTGGTCGAGGTCCTCGTACTTCTCGCGCCAGCGTCCGACGACGCCGTACGAAGCCGAGACCACGACGTCACGGACCAGCTCGTTGCGCGGGATCGCCTCGGCGATCGCAGCACTGGTGTAGCCGATCCTCGGCCGCAGCTCGAACACGTCGACCGCGCCGAGTACCTCGCCTAAGACCGTCGCTGCGCCCGTCGTCGGGTGCGTCTGCGCCGAGCAGAGCTGGACCAAGGTGGTTTTCCCGGCGCCGTTGGCGCCCAGGATGATCCAGCGATCGCCCTCGCGCACGGTCCAATTGACGGAGTCGAGCAGGGTGGCGTCACCCCGGCGGACGCTGACGTCAGCCAGCTCGAGAACGGTGCTCATGACGAGGCCAAACCTAGCGTGACTAACCTCGTGCCGTGCCTCTCCCACGCAGCGCGACGACCACTCTGTGGCTCAACGCGGTGCTGCGCGGATCGACCGGCCCCGACGACTTCTCCGCAGCGGTCCGAGGCTCCGACCCGCAGCACCTCGTGGTCGGCTGGCCCGGCGTCGACGGAGCGCTCCCCCTGGTCGCCCTGCCGGGGGCGGTTCAGCGCCTCGGTGATCCGAGGGTCTCGCTGGTCCTGCCGGCACCGGGCGACCCACTCGGTCTCGCCGGTCCAGCTGCGTTCACTGCCGATGCGGTCGATGCGGGCGAGGCCGTCGTGATCAGTGGTCGCGGCGGTGGCTACGGCCTCGTGCCCGAGGTCGATGCCCGCACGGTGCTCTGGACGGTCCAGACCGCTGAGCCGGCCCCGGTCCTCGATCCCGCCGAGGCCTCCCGCACCCTGCGCCAGATGCTGCTCGAGGCGACCGCGGAGCTCGTCCGCCTCGATGTCGCGCATTGGCAGCCCGAGATCCCCGACCTGCTCCTGAACCTGCACCACCGGCCCGCGCTGCCGTTGCCGTTTGGCACGGCGCCGTCCGACGTCGAGACCCTCGAGCGGGCCGTGCTCTGCGCCGACATCGTCGAGCTCGCCCGGGCCGACGACGGCGGTGCGGTCTCGGCGTTCGAGGCCAGCGCCCGGACGCGTTGTCTCACCGGGCTCGACGTCGCCGCCCGCCGCGCGATCGTGGCCTGCTGCTCCGCTAACCTCAGGGCGTCATGACTGAACGCCCCGAGGCCGACGCCGCCCTGAAGACGCTCTTGATCACGCTCACCGGCAAGGACCGTCCGGGAGTCACCTCGACGGTGTTCTCGACCCTCGCGCGATTCTCCGTCGAGGTCGTCGACATCGAACAGATCGTGCTGCGAGGCCGGCTGATCCTCGGCCTGCTGGTCAGCGCGCCGCGCGAGTGGAAGCCGCTGCGCGACGCGATCGAGCAGGTCGCCGCCGACCTCGACATGACCGTCGAGATCGAGCGTGGCGCCGGCGACAACCGGGCCAGACCCGACGGGCGCAGCCACGTCACCGTGCTGGGCATCCCGCTGCGGTCGGGAGCGGTTGCTGCGATCGCCGGGCGGATCGCCGACATCGGCGCCAACATCGACCGGATCGAGCGGATGGCCCGGTACCCGGTCACCGCGATCGACCTCCACGTCTCCGGAGCCGCACCGGAGAAGCTGCGCACAGTCCTCGCCGAGGAGGCCGCGGCGCAGGGAGTCGACATCGCCGTCCAGTCCGCCGACCTGCTCCGCCGTGGCATGCGGCTGATCGTGATGGACGTCGACTCCACCCTGATCCAGGGCGAGGTCATCGAGATGCTCGCCGCCCACGCCGGTTGCGAGGACGAGGTAGCCCGCGTCACGGACGCCGCCATGCGCGGCGACCTCGATTTCGGCGAGAGCCTGACCGCCCGCGTTGCCCTGCTCGCAGGACTCGACGCTTCGGCACTCGACAAGGTCTACGACGACCTGGTCCTCGCCCCCGGGGCCCGGACGACGGTGCGCACGCTGAAGCGCCTCGGCTACCGCTTCGCGATCGTCTCGGGCGGCTTCTCGCAGATCACCGACCGGCTCGCCGCCGAGCTCGGCATCGACTTCTCGGCCGCCAACGAGCTCGAGATCGTCGACGGCAAACTGACGGGCACGGTCGTCGGTGAGGTCGTCGATCGGGCGGGCAAGGCCGCTGCACTGCGCCGGTTCGCCGCCGAGGCCGGCATCTCGGTCGCCGCTACGATCGCGATCGGCGACGGCGCCAACGATCTCGACATGCTCAGCGCTGCGGGGCTCGGCATCGCATTCAACGCCAAGCCGCTGGTCCAGAAGGCCGCCGACACCTCGGTGAACGTGCCGTACCTCGACACCGTGATGTACCTGCTCGGGATCAGCCGCGAGGAGATCGAGGCTGCCGACGCGGCTGCCGGCATCATCACGCCAGCTCCCCCGCTGTTCTGATCCTCAGGAGCTCGCGCGGCCGACGTGGAAGGCCCTGATCCTGGCCTCCCCGAGCGCCAGATCTGCCCAGTCGCCGTCGACGTCGAGCACAGCCAGCGCCGAGGTCGGGTAGCCGGCCATCACCTCAGCGAAGATCGCCGGATCGGCACCACCGTCATCGAGGAGGTGCACCAGGGACGACATCGTCGGGTTGTGCCCGACCAGCATCACCGTGCGTGCGTGCGACGGGACAGCACGCAGGATCTCCAGCGCACCGTCGGTCTCAGCGGCGTACAGCGCCTGGTCGACGACAACCTCGGGCTCGCAGCCGGCACCTCCGGCGAACGCCTTCCAGGTGCCGCAGGTCCGGGCCGCCGAGGAGACCACGACGTAGTCCGGCAGCACCGCGTGCGACGCCGCCCAGCGCCCGGCAGCGGCAGCGTCGGCAACGCCGCGGCTGGAGAGTGCCCGCTCATGGTCGGTGGCGGCGAAAGGCGTCGCCTTCGCGTGCCGCATGACGATCAGGGTCCGCGGAATGCTCACGGGTCCAGCCTGCCAGCACCTGCCTCCGGCCGGAGGCCGAACCAGGAGACCACGCCGCCGACGATCAGGAGCGCTGCGCACAGCAGCAGCCCTCGGTGGAAGGCGTGCGTCAGCGCCACCGGATCCTGGTACTCCGCACCGGAGAGCCCCACCGCAGCAGGCAGGGCGGCGACGGCGAGCAGCGATCCGGTGCGCGCGAGCGCGTTATTGATCCCGCTCGCCACGCCGGCATGATGATCGGGCGCTGCGGCCAGCACTGCGGTCGTCAGCGGCGAGACCAGAGTGGTCATGCCCAGGGCGAAGACCAGGATCCCGGGGAAGACATGCACAGGGTACGAAGCGTGCCGTCCGATGAACGACATCAGCACCACGCCGCACGCGCACACCAGCGGTCCGACGCTCATCGGGATCCGCGGACCGATCCTGGCCGCGACCCGTGCCGCCCGCGAGGAGAAGAGCAGCATGCAGACCGTCATCGGCAGCGTCGAGACACCCGCCTGCAGCACTGAGTAACCCGCCGAGACCTGCAGTTGCAGGACGAGGAAGAACAGAATCGTGCCGAGGGCGCCGTAGGTGAGGAAGGTCATCACGTTGGCAGCGGTGAAGACGCGCGAAGCGAACAGCTCGACCGGCGCCATCGCTCCGGGCCGTCGCTCCAGGACGACGAACACCGCCAGCAGGCCCACCGCACCCACGCTCGCCACGATCAGCACCGGCGAGGACAACTGCCGCCAGGACGTGAGCAGATAGGTCAGCAGGCCGAGCGCGACGGTCCCGGTGATCGCGCCGGAGATGTCGAACGGCGCCGTCTCCTCCTCGTCGCGCGACTCCGGGACGAAACGGCTCAGCCAGAGCACCGCCAGGCACAGCGGCACGTTGATCGCGAAGATCCAGCGCCACGAAGCGTGCTCGACCAGGAAGCCGCCGATGAACGGGCCGACCGCAGCCGCCACGCCGGCGTACCCGGCCCAGGAGCCGATCGCCGCCGGCCGGTCCTCGGGACGGAAGCTGCCCTGGATCAACGCCAGGGCGCCCGGCGTGAGCATCGCCGCTGCGACGCCCTGCAGCACGCGGAACGCGATCAGCTGGCCCAGGCTCTGAGCGAAGGCGCAAAGGACGCTGGACAGACCGAACGCTCCGATGCCGAGCAGGTAGATCCGTTTGCGGCCGTGCCTGTCGCCCAGCGAGCTGCCCACCAGGATCAGGGCCGCCAGACTGAACAGATAGCCGTTGAGGACCCACTGCAGAGAGACCAGCCCCGCGTGCAGGTCCTCGCCGATCGTCTTCGCGGCGATGTTGACCACGGTGCCGTCGAGCATCGCGATCCCCGAGCCGAGGATCACCGTCGCCAGCGTCAGTCGGCCGCGCGTCGAACGGAGCTCGAGCAGTTCGGTGGTGCTGTCGCTGGTCACGACCGGCACGCTACCGGTCGGCACGGACGCCGGAGGGCTCGTCAGGCGCCCATCGCGTGATAGCCGCCGTCGACGTGCACGATCTCCCCGGTCGTCGCCGGGAAGAAGTCCGAGAGCAGCGCCACCACAGCGCGGGCCGTCGGGTCGAGGTCGACGTTGTCCCAGCCGAGCGGCGCCCGGCCGTCCCAGCTCGACTCGATCTCCTCGAATCCCGGGATCGCCTTGGCAGCGAGCGTCTTCAGCGGACCCGCGCCTACCAGATTGACCCGGATGCCCTGCGGGCCGAGATCACGGGCGAGGTAGCGCGAGCACGACTCCAAGCCGGCTTTCGCGACGCCCATCCAGTCGTAGGCCGGCCAGGCGACGGTGGCATCGAAGGTCAACCCGACTACCGAGCCACCGGAGCTGAGCAGCGGCAGGCACGCCTGGGTCAGCGAGGCCAGCGAGTACGCCGAGACCTGGACCGCCTGCGCCACATCCGGGAAGGGCGCTCGGAGGAAGTTGCCGCCCAGCACTGTCGCCGGGTTGCCGTAGGCGATCGAGTGCACGACGCCGTCGAGCCCGTCGACATGCTCGCCGATCAGGGCCGGCAGTCGCTCGAGATGCTCGGGGTCGGTCACGTCCAGCTCGAGGACGGGTGCCGGGGCCGGGAGCCGGCCCGCGATCCGCTTGGTGATGCCGAGCGCGCGGCCGAAGTTCGAGATCAGCACGGTCGCACCCTGCTCTTGGGCGACCTTCGCCACCGCAAAGCCGATCGAGGTGTCCATCGTGACCCCGGCAACCAGGATCCGCTTGCCGTCGAGGATGCCCATCAGTGCCCCATTCCCAGTCCGCCGTCGACCGGGATCACGGCCCCGGTCACGTAGCCGCTCTTGTCGTCCGCCAGCCAGACGACGGTGTCGGCGACCTCGGCCGCCGTCCCCATCCGACCGAGCGGGATCTGTCCGGTGTACGCCGCCTGCTGCTCCTGTGGCAGCACTGCGGTCATGTCAGTCTCGATGAAGCCGGGTGCCACCACGTTCGCAGTGATCGATCGGCTGCCGAGCTCGCGGGCCAGCGACCGGGCCATCCCGACCAAGCCCGCCTTCGAGGCCGCGTAGTTCACCTGCCCGGGCGAGCCGAGCAGCCCGACGACGCTGGAGATGAAGATGATCCGACCGCGGCGTAGGCGGAGCATGCCTTTCGCGGCACGCTTGGCGACGCGGAACGAGCCGGTCAGGTTGGTCTCGAGGACCGTATGCCAGTCCTCCTCCGACATCCGCAGCACCAGGGTGTCGCGGGTGATACCCGCGTTGGCGACCAGCACCTCGACTGGTCCCTGATGCGCCTCGACAGCGGCAAACGCGGCCTCGACCGAGGCCGGATCGGTCAACTCGCACGGCACCGCGAACGCGCCCTCGGGCGCCTCGCCGGACCTGCTGGTGACCGCGACTGCATCGCCGGCAGCCAGGAAGGACTCGGCGATCGCACGGCCGATGCCGCGGTTGCCGCCTGTGACCAGGACCGATCTGCTCATGCCCCGACCGTAGAGGCAATCTGTCGGCTACCTCCAAATCCAGGAGCCTGCACGAGCGCCACGCACAAGCAATCCCCGAGACCGTTGGAGGATCCCTACAAACTGCTAGTCGTCTTCGAGGCGGAAGCCGACCTTGATCCCCACCTGGAAGTGCTCCACGGTGCCGTCCTTGACCTGCCCGCGGACCTGGGTCACCTCGAACCAGTCGATGTGGCGCAGCGTACTGGCGGCGCGCTCGATCCCGTTGCGGACGGCCTGGTCGATGCCCTCCGGGGAGGTTCCGACGATCTCAGTGACTCGGTAGGTGCGGTTCGTCATGTGCCCAGGATGCCACTACCGACGTACGATCGAAGATGTGGCGCAACGAGGCAGGAAGTCGGATCCGGACGTCGTCCGGATCACAGCCGCGCCGCACAACCTGGAGCAGGACATCGGGCGACGGCAGCGCCGGTACCTGATCTCGATGACGATCCGCACGCTCTGCTTCATCTCCGCGGTGCTCTGCTTCCGGATCCCGTGGCTGTGCGGCCTGCTGCTCGCCGCCTCCCTGCTGCTCCCCTTCGTCGCCGTGGTGATCGCGAACGCCGCGGCACCGCGCGTCCCCCAGGCCCTCGAAGGACCTGGGGTGGGCCGCGACTCCGGCTACCACGAACTGCGGTCCGGCTCAGACCCAACCGACTGAAACCACGTCCGGCGGGCGCGCCAAGGTGGGACGATCGCGGGGAGTCGATCCCGCCTGCCCCCAGGGCGCCGGCTCACGGTGCCGGACGAGATTCCCCCAGATCGTCCGGCACCACCTCATTCTCGAAGGACCCGCCATGACCACCGCTGAGCCATCCAGCGACGCTGCACGCGAGCAAGCACTGTGCTCGGCGAAGGGCTGCACCAACACCGCCGTCTGGGATTTGCTCTGGAACAACCCGAAGCTGCACACGCCCGATCGGCGCAAGACCTGGCTCGCGTGCGACGACCACAAAGCCTCGTTGAGCGACTTCCTGGCCGCCCGTGGGTTCCTCAAGGACGTCGTCGCGCATCAGCCGGGCTGATCAGCCGCCGATCGCAGACATTGGTCGCGCCGGCTGGAGGAACGTCGGATCGTCGATCCCGTGTCCGGCACGCTTGCCGAGCATCGCGGCAACCCACAGGTCGGCCAGCTCAGCGTCACTCGCACCGGCGCGCAGCGGCGTACGCAAGTCGGACTCGGTGCTGGCGAACAGGCAATCGCGCACCTGGCCGTCCGCGGTCAAACGGACCCGGTCGCAGTCGCCGCAGAACGGTCGGGTGACCGATGCGATCACGCCCACGGTCATCGGCCCGCCATCGACGACGTACTCCTCGGCGGGAGCACTCCCGCGTGGCACGTCGGCAGGAGTGAGCACGTGCTCAGCCTGCAGCGAGGCGAGGATCTCCGAAGCCGTCACCATCGAGGAACGGTCCCAGCCATGCTGCGGGTCTAGCGGCATCTGCTCGATGAAGCGCAGCTGGTAGCCGCGTTCGAGGCACCAGGCCAACAGCTCGGGAGCCTGGTCGTCGTTGATCCCCCGGAGCAGGACGGCGTTCACCTTCACCGGCACAAGCCCTGCTGTGTGCGCAGCGGCCAAGCCGGCGAGCACGTCACCGAGGCGATCTCGCCGGGTGATCTTGGCGAAGTCGGCAGCCCTGATGCTGTCCAGGCTGACGTTCACCCGGTCCAGGCCCGCCTCGCGCAGTGCGACGGCAGTCCGGGCCAAGCCCACTGCATTGGTCGTCAAGGATACGTCCGGTGACGGCTCGAGGTCCTTCGTGCGACGCACGATGTCGACCAGGCCGCGGCGCAGGAGCGGCTCGCCTCCAGTGAATCGGACCTCGGTGATCCCGAGCCGCTCCACGCCGATCCCGATCAACCGGACCACCTCGTCGTCATCCAGCGCCTGCTCGTGCGGCAGCCAGTCGAGACCCTCGGCCGGCATGCAGTAGCTGCAGCGCAAGTTGCAGCGATCGGTCAGGGACACCCTGAGATCGGTTGCGATCCGGCCATGCCGGTCGGCCAGCGGCTGCGTGGTCACCCTGTGATCCTAGGCCGCCGGGGCGACCGGCCGTCAGGCGGCGAGGATGCCACGGCTACCCTCGCCCGAGTGAGGTTCTTGTTCACCCGTCGGTGGGTCCTGTTCGCTATCACCGTTGCCCTGATGGCCTACGGCGCCGTCCTGCTCGGTCAGTGGCAGTTTCACCGGCTGCACAACCGCAAGGCCGACAACGCCCTGGTGAAGAAGAACCTCGAGCAGGCTCCGGTACCGATCGACCTGCTGATGTCGACCGCGCACCCTGCGCCCAAGGACTACGAGTGGCGCAAGGTCGTCGTACACGGCACCTGGGACGCCGCGAAGACGATCGTGCTGAAGTACCAGACCCGTGACAGCGCCCCCGGCATCGAGGTGGTCACTCCCTTGCAGACCGCGTCGGGCACCGCTGTCCTGGTCGACCGGGGCTGGATGTCGGCCGAGAACGACGGCGATACCCGACCCAAGCTGCCGGCTGTCACGCCGGGCGTGGTAACCGTGATCGGCTGGGTCCGCCGGGACGCCCACGGCGGCGCCTCATCGGTCAACAGCCTCGCCACCCGGGCGATCTCCAGCCGCGGCGCCAGCAAGGTGCTCTCCTATCCCCTGTACCAGGGCTTCGTGGACATCCAGACCGAGAGTCCCGCAGCAGTCAAGAAGCTCGGAGACATCGAGCTGCCCGACGACACCAGCGACGGGCCGCACTTCTTCTACGGCCTGCAGTGGTGGTTCTTCGGCGCGCTCGCGCTCACCGGCTTCGGCTACCTCGCCTACGACGAGTGGCAGCAGCGGAAGCACGGGCGCGAGCCCACGCGCCAAGGTGCCCGGCCAGCTCCTCGGAACCAGCGCAACCGCGGACCTCTCGAAGAGGAGGACGATGCAGTCTCCGCCGTCGAGGAGCCCTCAGAGAGCTCGCAGCATGCCACCGTCAACGGGCAGCATGACGCCGGAGATGAAGGATGACCTGCTGCTGAGCAGGAACACCGCTGCCTCAGCGAACTCCGCCGGCTCGCCGTAGCGCCCGAGCGGGATCGTGGCAATCACCCGCTCGCGAGCGCCGTCGGCGTCCCCGGTGCCAGCATCGAGCTCGGCAACCCGCTCGGTGCTGATCCGGCCCGGTAGCACTCCGTTGACCCGAATCCCCCGGGGTCCGAGCTCGTCGGCCAGTGTCTTGGCGGCCATGGCGAGACCGGGCCGCAGCCCGTTGGAGATGGCCAGATTGCCCAGTGGCGAGCGCACCGAGCTCGACAGCACGAACACGATCGAGCCGCCGGCCCCGAGCTCGCCAGCGACCGTCCGCGCCGTCCGGAGCACACCGAGGAACACCGACTCGAAGGCCGCGCTCCACGCTGAGTCAGGAGTGCCCATCACGGTGCCCGCCGGAGGCCCGCCGACCGAGACAACCGCACCGTCGAGTCGGCCGAGCTCGCGCTGAGCAGACGCCACCACCCGCTCTGCGGCGCCAGGGTCGGCACTGTCGGCCACGATGCCGCTGGCCGAGGCACCCAGGCTCTTGACCGCAGCGGCGACGCCGGCGTCGCTCCGCCCGGTCACCAGTACCCGCGCACCCGCAGCGACCAGCAGTGAGGCGGTCGCGAAGCCCAGCCCCCGGGTGCCGCCGGTGACGATGTACCCGTGCCCGTCGACGCCGTGGCTCACGACACGACCGCCGACGTGAACTGCGTCGCGTACAGGCTTGCGTAGGTCCCGCCGCCCGCGAGCAGCGAGGCATGGGTGCCCCGCTCGCTGATCCGACCGTCCTCGACGACCAGGATCAGGTCGGCATTCAAGACCGTCGAGAGCCGGTGAGCGATGACCAGCGACGTCCGTCCCTCCAGGGCCTTGTCCAACGCGGCCTGCACGGCCTGCTCGGACTCGGAGTCGAGGTGGGCGGTCGCCTCATCGAGAACGACGATCGCCGGGGCCTTGAGGAGCAACCGCGCGATCGCCAGCCGCTGCCGCTCGCCCCCGGAGAGCCGGTAGCCGCGATCGCCGACGACGGTGTCGAGGCCGTCCGGCATCCCGTGCACGACCTCGGCGATCTGGGCTGCCGTGAGGGCCTCCCAGATCTCCTCGTCGGACGCGCCTTTGCGCGCGTAGAGCAGGTTCTCCCGGATCGTGTCGTGGAACATGTGCGCGTCCTGGGTGACGTAGCCGACCGTGTCCTCCAGGGACTGCAGCGTCAGATCGCGAACGTCGCGCAGGTGCGCGCCCTCGCCGATGCGCACGGCGCCTCCGTCGACGTCATAAAGGCGCGCGACGAGGTGGGTGATCGTGGTCTTGCCAGCACCCGAGGGGCCGACCAGCGCCACCATCTGCCCGCGCTCGGCGGTGAACGAGACGTCGTGCAGCACCTGGACCTGGTCACGACTCTCGGCACGGGCGACGACCTCGAGGCTGGCAAGCGAGACCTCGTCGGCCCGCGGGTAGGTGAAGTCGACCTGGTCGAACTCCAGCGTGCCCGAGGTGTGCGGGAGCACGATCGCGTCCGGCTTCTCCTGGACGGTCGAGGGCAGGTCGAGCACCTCGAAGACGCGGTCGAAGCTGACCAACGCGGTCATCACGTCGACGCGGACATTGGACAGTCCCTGCAAGGGGCCCAGCAGTCGCAGAAGGAGCGTCGCCAGTGCGGTCAGCGTGCCGATGGTCAGGCCCGAGGAGATGACCAGGTGACCGCCGATCCCCCAGACCAGGGCGGTGGCGAGCGCCGGCACGAGCAGCATCGTGGCGGTGAAGATCCGGGTGATCAGGGCGATCCGGATGCCCAGGTCGCGCACGACGCCGGCCTTCACGGCGTACTTGGCGTCCTCATCCTCGCGGCGGCCGAAGAGCTTGAGCAGCAGAGCACCGCCGACGTTGAAACGCTCGGTCATCAAGCTGCCGAGGTCGGCGTTGCCGTTCATCTGCTCGCGGGTCAGCCCGCTGAGCTGGCCCCCGACCCAGCGCGAGGCGAGCAGCAGCAGTGGGAACAGAGCCAGGCAGGCGAGCGTGATCTGCCAGGAAAGCGCGATCATGGCAACGCCCACGACCAGCACCGAGATCGTGTTCGCCACGACGCTGGACAGGGTCGAGGTGAAGGCACGCTGCGCGCCGATCACGTCGTTGTTGAGCCGGGAGACCAGTGCACCGGTCTGGGTCCGGGTGAAGAACGCCAGCGACATCCGCTGGACGTGGGCGAAGACCCGGGTCCGGAGGTCGAAGATCAGGTTCTCCCCGATCCGCGAGGACAGATAGCCGCTCCCGACGCCGAGGACCGCATCGAGCAGCGCCGTGCCGATCATCGCCAGCGCCACCCAGGTCACCACCGACCCGTTCTTGGCGACGATCCCGTCATCGAGCAGGTGCTTGACCAGCAACGGGGTGACGACGACCAGCGCGGCATCTGAGATCACGAACGCCAGGAACCCGAGGATCAGCGACTTGTGCGGTCTGGCGAAGCCCGCCACCCGTCGCAAGGTCCGCCGGGTCAGCCTCTTCTCCACGACCGACGGGTCGGAGTGCAGGCTCCGCATCGCCGCCATCATCGGGTTCATCGCGCTCATGTCCGGCCTCTTCCGTTGGTGCTGCAGTCGTGCGTCGTGGTCAGCCGCCTGCGGCCAGCGCGCGGAACCGTCGTACCTGCGCAGTCCGCTCCAGCAGCCGCTGGCTCTCCAGGTCCTCGGTCCGAGCCGAGGCCAGCAATGCCGTGGTCTCACGGACCGCGCCGGCGTTAACCGCCAGCAGTGCCTCGACCAGGTCGTTCGTCGCGTCCGCGAGCTCGGCAGCTGGAACGACCGCGGTCGCCAACCCGAGGTCAGCGGCCTCGGGCGCCGGCACCTGACGTGCCGTCGCGCAGATCTCCAGCGCCCGTGAGTAGCCAACAAGGTCCACGAGCGGCTTTGTTCCCGCCAGGTCGGGGACCAGGCCGAGCGCGGGCTCCTTCATGCACAACCACGCGTCCTCGGCGAGCACCCGCAGGTCGCAGGCCAGCGCCAGCTGGAATCCGGCGCCGATGGCGTAGCCGTGCACCTGGGCGATCGTGATGAAGCGCGGGTCGTGCAGCCAGGTGAACCCGCGCTGGTAGCCGTCGATGGTGTCGAGGATGTCCGCGTCCGGGTGCCCCATCAGCTCGAGGGTCGAGTCCTCGCCAGGGATGCCGTCCGGGCTCATCAGGCCCAGGTCGAGTCCCGCTGAGAAGCAGCTGCCAGCGCCACTGATCACGACGACCCGGATCTCCTCGCCAAGGCCAGCGCCGATCGCGGCCAGGTTGTGCCACATCGACGGCACCTGCGAGTTGCGCCGGTCGGGCGCGTTCAGGGTGATCCGGGCGACAGGCCCGTCGATCTCGAGGGCGAGCCGCGCGGCGGCCAGAGTCTCAGCGTCAGGAAGCATGAGCCGGAGCCTAGTCGGCCGCCCCGACGCTCAGGCGAGCGAGATCAGATCCAGATAGCTTTCGTTCCACAGATCCTCGTCGCCGTCGGGAAGCAGCAGCACCCGGTCCGGCTCCAAGGCCTGGACGGCGCCCTCATCGTGGGTGACCAGCACGATCGCGCCCTGGTAGCTGCGGATCGCCGCGAGCACCTCCTCGCGCGAGGCGGGGTCCAGGTTGTTGGTCGGCTCGTCGAGGAGCAGCACGTTGGCCGAGGAGACCACCAGGATCGCTAGCGCGAGCCGGGTCTTCTCACCGCCGGAGAGCACGCCGGCGACCTTGGTCGCGTCGTCGCCGCTGAACAGGAACGAGCCGAGCACCGTACGTCGCTCGGCATCGGTGAGCTGCGGCGCCGAGGTCGCCATGTTCTCCAGCACGGTGCGCGAGGTGTCCAGGGTCTCGTGCTCCTGAGCGTAGTACCCGATCTTGAGCCCGTGGCCCGGCTGCAGCTCGCCAGTGTCCGGGCGGTCCACGCCGGCCAGGATCCGCAGCATCGTGGTCTTGCCGGCGCCGTTGAGGCCGAGGATGACGACCCTGGAGCCCTTGTCGATGGCGAGATCGACGTCGGTGAAGACCTCCAGCGACCCGTAGGACTTCGAGAGCCCTTCGGCCATCAACGGTGTCTTGCCGCATGCGGCCGGCTCGGGGAACTTGATCTTCGCGACCTTGTCGGCGGCCCGGACGCCCTCGAGGCCGTCCATCATCTTCTCGGCACGCTTGATCATCGACTGGGCGGCCTTGGCCTTGCTTGCCTTCGCGCGCATCTTGTTGGCCTGAGCCATCAAGGTCTCGGCGGTCTTCTCGGCGTTCGCCCGTTCGCGCTTACGGCGGTGCTCGTCGTTCTCCCGCTGCTGCAGGTAGTTCTTCCAGGTCATGTTGTAGAGGTCGACCTCGGCCCGGTTGGCGTCGAGGTACAGGACCTTGTTGACCACGGCCTCGAGCAGCTCGACGTCGTGGCTGATCACCACCAGGCCACCGGAGAACGTCGCCAGGAAGTTGCGCAGCCAGACGATCGAGTCGGCGTCGAGGTGGTTGGTCGGCTCGTCGAGGAGCAGGATGTCCGCTCCGGAGAAGATGATCCTGGCCAGCTCCACCCGTCGCCGCTGACCGCCGGAGAGCGTCTTGAGCTGTTGTCGCAGCAGCCGCTCGTCGATGCCAAGACCGGAGGCGATCTGGGCAGCCTCCGCCTCCGCGGCGTACCCGCCAGCGGCGTGGAATGCGGCATCTGCCTTCTCATAACGGGCCATCCCCGCGTCACGCACGCCGGGATCGTCCGAGCCCATATCGGCCTCGGCCTTCCGCAGCCGCGTGATCACCGTGTCCAGCCCCCGCGCAGAGAGGATCCGATCCCGGGCCAGGACCTCGGGGTCGCCGGTCCGCGGGTCCTGGGGCAGGTAGCCGAGCGTCCCGGAGTTCGATACCGAGCCGGAGGCGGGCAGCCCCTCGCCGGCGAGGATCTTGGTAAGCGTGGTCTTGCCGGCGCCGTTGCGCCCGACCAGGCCGATCCGATCGCCGGTAGCGATCCGGAAGGAGACGTTGTCCATCAGCAGGCGCGCGCCGGCGCGTACTTCGAGCTTCGATGCGGTGATCACGATGGGGTCCTGGCAGTCGGAAGGAAAGGGCTGACGAAAGACGCGGCGTCAGCGGACGGTGGCCGGACTCATGACCCCCAGCCTACCTGCGTCCCGAGTCATGGACCCACCGATCAACGCCCGGCCCAGGGCACTGGTTGAATGTGGGTCAGCCAAGAACACCGAGGAGACGTATGTCGACCGCCGCCCAGGAGACCACCGGGACCACCGGGACCACCGCAGAGGACCGGGAGATCATGGCGATCGCCCGTGAGCAGGTCCTGGAGCGCGGCGTACCGCTGACCGAGCAGCAGATCCTGGCCGTGATGCGGACTTCGGACGCGGCGCTGACCGACTTGCTCGCCCTGGCCCACGAGGTCCGGATGACGTGGTGCGGCCCGGAGATCGAGGTCGAGGGCATCGTCTCGATCAAGACCGGCGGCTGCCCCGAGGATTGCCACTTCTGCTCCCAGTCGGGCCAGTTCACCTCGCCGGTGCGCTCGCTGTGGCTGAACATCCCCGAACTGGTCAAGGCCGCCGAGCAGACCGCTGCGACCGGCGCGAGCGAGTTCTGCATCGTTGCTGCGGTCCGCGGCCCCGATGAGCGCCTGATGACCCAGATGCGCGAGGGCGTCAAGGCGATCAAGGAGGCCGTCGACATCGAGGTCGCCGCCTCGCTCGGGATGCTGAGCCAGTCCCAGGTCGACGAGCTGGTCGATATGGGCGTGCACCGCTACAACCACAACCTCGAGGCCGCGCGCAGCTTCTTCCCCGAGGTCGTCACCACCCACACCTGGGAGGAGCGCTGGGAGACCTGCGAGATGGTCCGCGCCTCCGGCATGGAGCTGTGCTGCGGCTGTCTGGTCGGCATGGGCGAGACCGTCGAGCAGCGGGCCGAGCTGGCCGCCCAGCTGGGCGCCCTGCAGCCTGACGAGGTCCCGCTGAACTTCCTCAACCCGCGTCCTGGGACGCCCTTCGGCGACCTGCCGCTGATGGAGAGCTCGGAGGCGCTGCGCACCATCGCCGCGTTCCGCCTCGCGCTGCCGCGCACGATCCTGCGGTACGCCGGCGGACGCGAGCTCACGCTGGGCGACCTCGGCACCCGCGACGGCCTGCTCGGCGGCATCAACGCCGTCATCGTCGGCAACTACCTCACCACGCTGGGCCGGGACCCGAAGGAGGACCTGGCACTGCTCGAGGACCTCAAGATGCCCATCAAGGCGCTGAGCAGCAGCCTGTGATGGCTGTGCTCGACATCTACTGCGGCCACTGCGGCGAGGAGTTCGCGTCCGGCGCCCACGACGCCTGCACCGAGCGTCTGCGGATGGAGCCGCCGCGGTTCTGCACCCAGTGCCGCCGCCGCATGACCGTCCAGGTCACCCCCACGACTTGGGCAGCACGCTGCTCTGAGCACGGCGAGACTGTCAACCCATGAGTGCTGCGCGATGAAGACGGCCCGATGACAGACGTGCTGGCGTTCGATCGTGAGCACCTCTGGCATCCGTACTCCTCGATCAGCGCGCCCGGCCCGGTCTACCAGGTCGACTCGGCTGCCGGTACGAGATTGCGGCTGCGCCGAGGAGGCAGCCCGGTCGAGGTCGTCGATGCGATGTCGTCGTGGTGGGCCGCGATCCACGGGTACGCCGTCCCGGAGCTCGATGCTGCTGTGAACGACCAGCTCGGGCGGATGAGTCACGTCATGTTCGGCGGCCTCACCCACGAGCCGGCCGTGCGCCTCGCCGAGAAGCTGCTGGACAGGATCGGCCTGGACCAGGTCTTCTTCGCCGACTCCGGCTCGGTCGCGGTCGAGGTCGCGATGAAGATGGCCTGGCAGTCCCACGCAGCAGCGGGCACGATCGGCCGCACTAAGTTCTTCACCCTCTCCGGCGGCTACCACGGCGACACGTTCTCACCGATGAGCGTTACCGACCCGGTCGGCGGTATGCACTCGCTGTACGCCGGCCTAGTGCCTGAGCACGTCTTCGCGCCGCTCCCGCCGGACAAGATGTTCCTGGAGCCAACGGCCCCGGAGATGGTCGCCTGGGAGACCGCGACCACGGCCCTGTTCGAGCAGCATGCCGACCAGATCGCCGCGGTGATCGTCGAGCCGGTCCTTCAGGGCGCCGGCGGGATGCGCCCGTACAACCCGCACTGCCTGGACCTGCTGACGCGCCTTGCCCGCGCCCACAGCGCCCTGGTCATCCACGATGAGATCGCCACCGGCTTCTGGCGCACCGGCGTGCCCTTCGGCCGCGACCACGCCCCAGGGCAGGCGGCCGACGGGCCCGACATCGTGTGCGTCGGCAAGGCCCTGACCGGCGGCTACCTGACGCTTGCGGCCGTCCTCTGCTCGGCCGAGGTCGCGGCCCGGGTCAGCGACTCCCCTGCGGGCGCCCTGATGCACGGCCCGACCTTCATGGCGAACCCGCTGGCCTGCGCCGTCGCCTCCGCGAGCCTCGACCTCCTCGATGCCTCCCGGCCGGCAGAGCAGCTGACCAGGATCGCCGACGCTCTCGACCGCGGCCTGACCGACGCCTGGGATCTGGACTCGGTGTCCCGGGTGCGGGTCCTCGGCGCCGTGGGCGTGATCGAGCTCGACGGCCCGGTCGACGTAGCCCGGGTCACCGAGGCCGCTCTGGACCGCGGCGTCTGGGTCCGCCCGTTCCGTAACCTGGTCTACACGATGCCGCCGTATGTGAGCACCGACGAGGACCTGGCAATGATCACGGCGGCGCTGGTGGGCGCGGTCAAGGAGGTGCACCGATGAGCAGGTTCACCGCCTGGCTCACCGACGCCGCGAGCACCCGCGAGGCGGCCGGACTGACGCGGCGCCTGTTCGCCAGCGACATCGACGGCCCGATGATCGACCTGGCCGGCAACGACTACCTCGGGCTGAGCCGAGACCCCCGGGTCGTCGCCGCTGCGGCGAAGGCCGCCGAGGAGTATGGCGCCGGAGCAGGCGCTTCCCGCCTGGTGACCGGCACCTTGAGCATCCACGACCAGCTCGAGAGCGCGCTGGCCGGTTTCACGGGCTTCCCGGCCGCCCTGGCGCTCTCCACCGGCTATCACGCGAACCTGGCCGTCGTGGCCGCGCTGGCCGACCACGACACCCTGGTCGTCTCCGACGCCCATGTGCACGCCAGCATGATCGACGCCTGCCGCCTCTCCCGCGGCACCGTCGCCGTCGTCGCCCACAACGACGTCAATGCCGTCGAGGCGGCTTTGCGCGACCGGAGCCAGCCGCGCGCCCTGGTCCTCGTCGAGAGCATCTACTCCGTCCTCGGCGACGCAGCCCCCGTGGCCGCTCTGGCCGAGGTCTGCGAGCGCCACGACGCA
>DASRRQ010000080.1:0-52027 GCA_035695505.1 Marmoricola sp.
GCCGTCGGCGGGGTCGAGGACGATCATGCGGCCACCGGCGCCTTTGCAGGCGCCACCTCGCCCGGACGAAGGACCTGACCCGGAGCCAGCGTCGGCCACAGGCGACGCCGGAAGTGGAGAACGGACCGTCGGAAGACCGTCGCGTGTATGGCCATCGCGGCAAAAGCGCCGGCAATCCCCCAGCCGATCAACGCCGGACGATCCGAGGTGACGACCACGCCAGCGAGCAGCTCCACCGCCGCGAGCCCGACAGCGCCATATGCCGAGCGCAGCGCCTCGGCCCGCCAGGCGTCGAGGAAGTAGAGAGTGCACTGGTCGGCTGCCGGCTGCGGACGGTCGCACGTCGCCTTGGTGATCAGCGGAACGGCCGCGCCGGCGGCCAGCAGCACTGCGACGGCCGTGAGCACTGGTACTTCGCCAAGGCGGCTCATGTCCGGATCGCGCACCGCCACCTCGGCCGAGGCGGTTACAACGACCAGATCGACGGCTAGGAGTGCGCGCACGCCCGCGGGCACGTAATCGCCGGGAGTGACCCGTCTCGGTCGCGCCGTGACCGAGCTCCCCGCAGGCAGCGGGAACTCACGCCCCGCGGCGACCAGGCGGTACGCACTCCAGGCTGGCAGGAACAACGCGACCGAGAGGGGAAAGTACAGCCCGGGCTGCAGATGCGAGTTCCGGGTCACCACCAGGACTGTCGTAGCGATGGACCCGGTGACCACGAGGCACGTGCCCATCGCGTAACTGGCACGCCTCGTGAAGTCGTTGACGACGCGGACCAGGCCCGGTTCTACCCGGGCGAGGTAGCGCGTCTCGTAGTAGTCGATGCGCCGCTGAAGCTTCTGCTCCGTGACCCGCGCGTACGCCAGCGCCTGCACGGCGAAGATGGCGAACAGGAACGGAGCCTCGACTGCGACCACACAAGGGACGCTACACAACAAGACGCTTTGTAGCAATACAGATCGCGCTACACATTGACGCAATGGTCGGGGCGACAGGACTCGAACCTGCGGTCTCCTGCTCCCAAAGCAGGCGCGCTAGCCACTACGCTACGCCCCGGTTTCGGCCGATGTACCGGCCGAGTGCCGAGTCTAGAGGACATCCGACATGCGATCGCAATCGTCACTGTGACACCATGTGCCTGCGGCTTTTCGAAGCCCCGGGGATGTAGCTCAATGGTAGAGCCCCAGTCTTCCAAACTGATTACGCGGGTTCGATTCCCGTCATCCCCTCACAGGACTCCGGTCGCCCAGGCGTAGGCCACGACCCCGGCGACGAACACGCATGACATCGCGAGCACCGACCGGATCGTCGACGGCTGGACGATCGCGATGATGATGCCGCAGGCAGCCATGATCGCCACCATGCCCGTCGCCACGAGCAATCCGCTGCTCTGGGCTGATTCGGCGATAAGGACACAGGCCACCAGCGCTAGTTGTGCAGCGGCATATCGACGGCGCAGGTCTGGTCGGTCGCGCGTTCCGGCGACACCGATCAGCACTGATACGAGCAACGCCATCAGAGGCTCGCGGTCGACGATCGAGGAACTGACGATCACGACGATCACCGCTGCGTTCATGACCCGCCACATCGTGGTCCACGCACGCGAAAATCCGTCTGGCTGAGGCTCGAACGAAGCCACCGACGCTCGGTGCTCGGTCCACTGGTCGCCGTTCCACCAGCGCACCTGACCCGCGTAGTGCGGGTCGGCGTACCAGTTCGGAGTCGGCAGCGGCGCGCTCGCCCTCGAACGGTAACGGGATTCGGTGGCGCGGTTCCAGAGTCTGCGTACACGTCACCGCGTTTCGACAGGCTCAGCGAGCGGCGGCTGGGTTTCAGTCCTCAGTGCTGAAAGTGCCGTGCCAACCCGCCGACAGAACCACCGCCGGTTGAGCTTGTCGAAACCAGCCCAAGGCCGTTTCAGTCCGTAGATGCTGGAAGCTTCGCCGCCTTCGCCGCGGCGATGCCCGCGTTTACTGCCGGCATCACCGTCTCGCAGATCAGCTTCAGGCTCTCCCAGGAGCCGTCCTCGGTGAGGCCGCCGCACAGCGGGTGGCTGGAGACGACGCGGATCTCGCGGGACAGGCACTGCGCAATCAGGTCCTCGGGCGTCAAGACGACGTAGATGCCAGCGGTGCGCATCTCCTCCACCGAGTCCGAGGAGTCACGGACCAGGGAGTTGAAGTCGTTGTGCCAGGCGTTGTAACCGCGCGCCTCGGCGAGCATGAACTGTCCGTACTCCGCCCAGAACCGGTCCGGGTCCTCGGAGCAGAACACTGTGGCCGGGCCCGGAGGCGGCAGCATCACGAAGCCCGGCTCGCGGCCGTGCGAGCGGCACTCCTCGGCGTACAGGTCGCGCAGGGACGGGTCGGCGACCTGCGGCTGGAAATGCAAGCCGAGCCGAGCGGCACGACGAGCCGCCGCCGGCGAGCCCCCGCCGTAGAACAGCACCGGGTCGCGGTACGGCGTGGGGAGCACCTGCACAGTCCGGCCCTTGTAGTCGAACGGCTCCCCCGCCCAGGCCTGCTGCAGCACCTCGACGACCTCCTCGATCGCCCGCCCGCGGCCCTTCCAATCGGCGTTGAACATCGCGTACTCCTCGGGCCGGTAGCCCAGCCCGATCACGTAGGTCACCCGCCCGCCGCTGAGGTGGTCGAGCACGGCGATGTCCTCGGCCAGACGTAGCGGCTCGTACAGGTTCGCCAGCAGCGCCGCGACCGAGATCGGGATGGTCTTCGTCCGGGCCGCGACCGCGGCGGCGGCCATCAGCGGGCTCGGCAGGTAGCCGTCGTCGCTCGCGTGGTGCTCGGAGAGCACGATCGCGCCCATCCCGTGCTCCTCGACGTAGTCGACCTGGTCGAGGCAGCGCCGGAACATCTCCTGCTGCCGCGACAGCGCCTCCCCCGGCGCGCGGAAGTCGTAGCGGGTCACGAACGCGGTCATGGTTGCCTCTCGAGTTGAGTCGTGTGCCCTACAACGCGCTCGGGCGCGTCCAGAGGCACACGACTGTTGCGGATCAGCGGCGCGAGGATCAAGCCGCACAGCACGAAGCAGAGCACGACGTACGCCAGCGAGCCGACCGGGCGCCCGTCGCTCGCGATGCCGTTGTGTGCGCCGAGGGTCTGCGGCAGCGCCCACACCCAGAGCACCACGAACGTCGCCAGGTAGGTGCCGACGTAGGCGAGCGGGTACCAGCCGAGGAAGCCCACCGGACGGCCCGGGACGGGCGCTCGCCAACTCACCAGGACCTCGCGCAGTGTGACGAGGCCGGCCACGACGATCATCACGATCAGCACCACCCGCACAACGTGCGTATATGGGTGGTCGACGATGTCGAGGTACGTCACCGGCAGCTGCCCGGGCGCCGAGACGATCGGGGTCAGGGCGCCGACCACCACCGCCCTGAGCAGCACCGATCGAACGGTCGGTCGTGCCCGCCGCTGTAGTACCAGCAGCGCCAGGAAGGCGAAGGCGGTCGGCATCACCAGCGCGAAGTTCACGATGCTCGACATCGGCACCGAGCCGAGCCTCATCCGGGTCATCGACTCCCGGTAGTCCCAGGCCCACCACAGCCGCTGCGGCCCGAGGTGGTCGAAGATCTCGTAGATGCTCTGATGCACGAAGCCGAGGCAGACCGCCGTCAGCAGCGCACCGCGCACTCCAGGGTGCCGGGCCCTGATCCCCAGGCGCTCGACGATCATCCAGGACAGGTACACCAGCGCCGGGTAGAGGCACAGGATGTAGAGCGGCATCCGCTCGTAGACGAAGCCGACCGTGAACACGTTGTGCACGAAGATCGCCGGCACGTAGTCGGCGATGCCGAACGCGGCCGGGAAGTACAGCGGCGGCTCGAGCACCGCGACGTACACGACGGCTGCGATCCAGACCCCGAGGTTCACCGCGCTCCCCGTACGCCGCAGCGTCCGGATCGCATGCGCCAGGGCCAGGACCGCACCAGCGACCATCAACAGCTCGACGAACGGCATCGTCGGGTCGGCGAGGTGCAGCGGGTCGTTGACGTAGATGATCCTGTGCGCGCTCTGGCACGGGATCCCGCCGAGCGAGTGCGCTAGCTCGGTGAACCGGGGCGTGCAGAGGTCCGACGTGGTGAGCACGAGAACCTCCGATCAAAACGAGAACGTGTTCTCATTCTGTCGGACGCGACTCCCCGGGTCCAGGGTCAGCGGGCCAGATGCGGTGAGCGACGATGCACCAGCACCAGCGCCCCGTCGTCGTTGCTGCTGGACAACTCGTCGATCAGCCGGCGCGCCCCGCGGGCGTAACCGGACGGGAACAGCAGCTGCGCGCGGCCAGCGAGCTTGTCGATGCCGCTGCCGATGTCGCGCTCGACGGTCTCGACCAAGCCGTCGGTGTACATCACGAGCGCGTCATCTGGCTCCAACCGCCCATGCACGACCTCGAAGCCGGTCTCGGGGATCAGCCCGAGGACGGGACCGTCGGAGTCGAGCACCGACCAGCGCCCGGAGCCGGCATGCAACCAGACCGCCGGTGGGTGTCCGGCCTTGCGCAGCTCGAAGTCGCCGGTACGCAGCGAGAGGTGCAGGTGGATCGCGGTGGCGAAACCCTCGACCCATTCCTGGCGCAGCAGGTACTCGTTGGCCGCCCGCAGGAACTGATCGGGAGGGACGGCGGAGGCGAGGCCGCCGAAAGCACCGGAGAGCAGCAGCGAGCGGGTGCCTGCCGCGACGCCCTTGCCCGAGACGTCGACGACGATCAGCTCGAGCGTCGACCCGTCGGTGGCTTTGCTCGCCACGATGAAGTCGCCGCCGAACGACGTGCCGCCGGCCGATCGGGAGGCCGACTCGACGTGCCACTCCGGAGACAGCGCCGGGATCTCCCCCTGGTTGGCGATCCGGTCCCGCAGGTCCACGAACATCGATTCTCCGCGCGGTCCGGCGACGCCGAGGCGCATCCGCCGGAACGAGGTCACGATCACCAGCAGCGCGATCGCGAAGGTCACCGCGACCCGCACCACCGAGACGGTCGTGACATCAGGCCCGACGGTGAGCAGCAGCACCACGCCAGCGAGGCAGAAGACCACGAACCAGGGCAGCGTCCGTGGGCCGAGCCAGAGGCTCGCGAGCACGATCGGGAGCAGCATCGAGGCCTGCGGTACGACGTTCTCGCTCACGATCGCGCCCGCAGTGATCGCGATCGTCAACAGACAGAGGAAGGCCAGCGCAGGCCGGTCGGACTCCGCCACCTGACGCTGGAAGCGGATCCACCGGAGGCGGAGCCGGTCGCGCTGACGCGCAGCAAGCTCGCTCATCACGGCTATCGCACTCCTTTGCGCCTGGCGTCGGTCTCCGCGGTCAGCCTACGGCCCGCGAGCGGAAGACGGGCTGACATCTCGGGCACCAGAACAGGTTCCGGCCGACCAGGACCTCGGTCCGGATCCGGCTCCCGCAGACCAGGCACTCCTGCCCCGTACGCCGGTAGACATAGACCTCGCCGCCGTGATCGTCCTTGCGCGGTGGCCGGCCCATCGCCTCCGGGGTGTGCTCGGGGCGGACGGTGTCGATGCGCCCGGTGGCAACGCCTTCGGACATCAGCACCACCAGGTCCTCCCACATCGCAGTGAACTGGCTGCGCCTCAATGTCTTGCCGGGCCGCAGTGGGTGGATCTTGTGCCGGAACAGGATCTCCGCGCGGTAGACGTTGCCGACGCCGGCGACGACGGCCTGGTCCATCAGCAGGTCGCCGATCGTGCGGTTGCTGCGCGAGATCCGCTGCCATGCCTTCTCCGGCTCGGCGTCGGCCTTGAGCGGGTCGGCACCGAGCTGATCAAGCACCGAGCGGCGCTTCTGCGCACCGATCAGCTCGCATTGGGTGGCACCGCGGAGGTCGGCGTACGTGCTGGCGTTCTCCAACCGCAGCCGTACCTGCCCGGTCGTCACCGCCGGCGGCGGCGCCGGGTGCAGGTCGAACTTGCCGATCAGCCCAAGGTGGACGTGGATGTACCGCTCGCCTGGGAACTCGATGAAGAGGTGCTTGCCAGCCGAGGTGGCTGCGATCACCTCGGCGCCATCGACCTGGGCCGCGTCTGCTGCGAACCGCCCTTGCGGGCTGCTCACGCGCACCTTGCCCCCGGCGAACGCCGCGTCGAGGTCCTGGGCGAGCCGGAGGAGGGTGTGGCCCTCAGGCACCGTGGCCCTGGGCGGACTCGGGGAGCGGCGGCAGCACACCGGTGGCTTCGTACGCCGTGAGCATCCCGATCCGGCGTACGTGCCGCTCCTCGCCGGTGAAGGCGGTGCGCAGGAACACGTCCACGAAGTGGGTCATCTCCTCGACGGTGTGCATCCTGCCGCCGACCGAGAGGACGTTCGCGTCGTTGTGCTCGCGCGCCAGGACCGCCGTCTCCTCGCTCCACGCCAGTGCTGCCCGGACACCGTCGACCTTGTTAGCAGCGATCTGCTCACCGTTGCCGGAGCCGCCGATCACGACGCCGAGGCTGCCCGGATCGGCGACCACGCCGGCCGCAGCGCGCAAGCAGAAGACCGGGTAGTCATCGACAGCGTCGTAGACGAACGGGCCGTGGTCGACCGGCTCGTGGCCGTTGTCGCGGAGCCAGCCGAGCAGGTGCTCCTTCAGCTCGAGGCCAGCATGGTCGGATCCCAGGTGCACGCGCATGGCGTCAGGGTAGCGGCGCCGACCGACGGTCTGGACCTGCGGTCAGCGCACCAGTACCGCGATCACGGCACCGATGCCCAGCGCCACGGTCAGCGCCCAGCGCACCACGGCCGCGTCGAGCCCGCCGAGCATCACCGCGAGCCCGTCGGAGGGCCGGTCCTCCGGCTCGCCGCGCTCAGGAAGGACGAAGGACCACACGATCCCGATCACCGCGACCAGCGCGACCACCGTCCGCGCAGCGCCGAGATCCGCGGTCAGCACATCCCAGATCCGGCCCCCGACCGCTGCGTCCGCCGTACCCGAGGTCAGTCCGTGGCGGGCGAGGGCCAGAATCACCGACAGCACCGCCATCGCGGCGAGAGCACCCCCCGAGAGCCAGCGCAGGCCAAGGCGCCGGTCCGCTGCCAGGAGCAGCGCCGCCGCCGCGAGCGCGATCCACACCAGCAGCAGCCAGGCACCCGCGCCGTTGAGGACCTTGTACGAGACCCGTGCACTGCGCAGGTCGCCCGCTTTGACCACGGCGAACGAAGTGCGTACCTCGGGCAGGGTGATCGGCAGGACGCCGTTGGCATCGAGTGCGGAGCCGACCGAGTTGAGCAGGGTGCCGAGCTCGATGGAGACGCAGCCGTCCTTGTCCACCAGGGTGTTGTCGCCCCGGAGGATCCCGACCAGCTGATCGTGCGCTGAGCGGTTACCGGCAACCCACGCAGTCTTGAAGCTCTCGCTGTGCACGATCGAGGTGACTACTCCACGGATCTGGTCCTTCAGCAATGGCGCCACCGCAGACGCGATCTGACCGATGCTGCCGATCACCGCCCCGAGGAGATCGTTCGGATCGGCTGTCTGCGCCGGCGCCGAGACGTGGTCGTCACAGACTCCCGTCGCAGCGCCCTCGGACTTGATCAGATCGACTGCGGCGTCGGTGAGGTGGTCGATCGTCGCGTTCTGCACGACCGGGTCGTCGGCAAGCGGCGTCACCGTCGCGACGTACCGGTCGGAATCAGTCACGTCCGCAGAGACCCAGGTCGAGAGCAGAGCGACCGGCAGGACTACCGCAGCGAGGATCGCGGCCGTGGCACTGAGCAGTGCACGCGTCCGGCTGGTGCCCATGTCTCGCATCATCCCACCCGTGGCACGCCGAGCAGGTAGCGTCTCGGCCATGTCGGACCCCAACGCAGCCGGTGAGCAGTCCCAGCAGCAGTCCCAACAGCCGCCCCCACTCAACGACCGGCTGTCGTTCATCACTGCCCAGGTCGGCAACCGGCCGATCTGGTTCCAGCAGATGGGTGCGACCCAGGGCCCGCTGGCCGGTTGGCAGCTGCTGCAGATGGTCGACACGAAGGCGATCAACGGCGACACCCCGATCAACCTCGGCGACGGCGCCTGGTTCCCGGCCCAGCAGCTGCCCGGCCTGTTCTCGCCGAAGCCCTTCCTGACGACGCTGCTGCTCTCGATCTTCCTCGGCTCGCTCGGCGTGGATCGGTTCTACCTCGGCTACACCGGCCTCGGCGTACTCAAGCTGCTGACCTGCGGCGGTGTCGGGATCTGGCACATCATCGACGTCATCAACATCGCGACCCGCAATCTGCGCGACGCCCAAGGACTCCCGCTCGGCTCCTGACCCGGCTCAGCGGTGCTGATCCCGGTGCTGCTCGAAGAACGCAGCGATCTGCCGCGTCAGCGGCTCGACGGCGTCAAAGAGGTCGATCTGCCGCCAGAAGCCGTGCAGCTGCCCGAGGTAGCGGGTCGCCGTCACTGCGACCCCGAGCTCGGCCAGCCGGCGGGCAAGCTCCTCGCCCTCGTCGCGCAACGGATCGTGCTCGCAGGTGACTACCAGCGTCGGCGGCAGGGTGCCCAGCCGTTCACTGCGCAACGGAGCCAGGTCGGGGTCGACCAGGTCGGTCGGTGACGCGGCGTACTGCTGCCAGTACCAGGCTGCCTCCGAAGGCTCGAAGCCGTCAGCTGCCGTGCGGTAGGAGTCCCAGCCTGCGTCGGGGTCCAGGAACGGGTAGCTCAGCGCGATCGCGGCGAACCGTCCGGGGTTGCGTAGTGCAGCGACCAGCGCGAGGTTGCCGCCAGCGCTGTCGCCGTGCACGAACAGCGGGCCGGTGACTCCGTCGGGCAGACCCGCGGCGAGCCAGGCGAGCACCGTGTCGAGGTCGTCGGGCGCCGCCGGGAACCGGTGCTCGGGCGGTCGGCGGTAATCGATGCTCAGGACCGCCGTACCGGCACGGTTCGCCAGCCGTCGTGCGGCGCCATCGTGCACGTCGATGTCATGGAAGACGAACCCGCCACCATGCACGTGCAGAGCCAGGCCGGTCGCACCCTGCGGGACGTAGAGCCGGCACCGGACCCCGTCCGCGTCGACCTCCTCCACCCGGGCGACGTCCTCGCGCTGCTCTGCGGCGGCGACGGCGCGCGCCGCAGCCCGGTCCGCGTCGATGTCGAACGCCGGGTCCCACACGGGGATCCCGCCGGCATTGAGCTCGAGCGCACGCCGGGACTGGGGGTACAGCGCCATCAGCGCCCGCTGTCCAGCTCGATGATGACGGCGGCCGCGGCTGCGAGCCGGAACGCCAGTCGACGGTCGGTGACCCCGACGGCACGGTACTGGCCGCTCTGCCGGACGATCTTCAGCACCGGGTGCTCGTCGTCGTTCAACGCGAAGGTCCGCGACAGCAGGCCACCGCTCACCTCCCCGGTGGCATCGAGGTACGGCGCGCTCAGGTGCAGGGTCGGTCGGCCTCGACGCGTGCCGGCCGCGACGCGCAGAAATCCGATCGCCTCGTCGCGCTCGTCGAAGACGTCGTACTCGCGGCCGTCAGCACCCTCGTTGCGCCGGATGCAGGACATCACCGGCTGCGGCTGAGCACTGCCGTCGAGGAACCTCAGCTCGGCTGGCGGGCCGAGTCGCTCGATGCGGGCCGACGCGATCACCTCGCCCGGCGCGTCGTTGTCGCCGGTGCCGCGGATCTCCTGGATGATGCCGCCTTTGATCCGACGCTGCTGGACGTAGAAAAGCGGGAGGAAATCAGGGGCGCGCACCCCTTCACCCTAGGGTGCCGCCCGCTTAGGGTGCTCGGCATGGCGTTCTTCGGATGGACTGTGCTCTTCCTCGTCTTCGTCGACGAACTGCTCGCGATCGCGGCGGCTGCGACGTGGGGCGAGTACCAGTCCGGCGTCTGGCTGGCGGTGCTGATCGCGGTGGCGACCACCCTCGGCTGGTACCTCTTCGCCTCGCCGAAGGCCCGATACGGCGGCCGGCTGGCGCGGCCGGCCGGCAAGGTGATCGTGTTCACCCTGGCCTCAGTCGGCCTCTGGGTCGCCGGGCACCACACGCTGGCGATCAGCTACTTCGTCTTCTCGGTGGTGATCAACGCGCTCGCCCAGCTTCCCTCGGTGCGGGTGCTGGTCACCGACTACTGAGCGTTACGAGCCGAGGCGCTCGAGCTCCTCGGTGACCACCGACGGGTCGAGCTTGGTGAACACCGGCGTCGGCTTCGCGACCGGAGTACCGACCACGAGCGGACGCCGCTCCCAGGCCGGTACGCCGGAGTAGTCGCCGGTCAGGATCGGGTAGCCGGCTCCACCATCGAGGTCGTCGACCTCGACGAGCTGCGGCATCGGCTGGATGGCGCCGGTTCCGCCGAACACCGCATCGACCGCGTTAGCCGAGAACGGCAGGAACGGCGACAGGATCAGGTTCAGGTCCGCAACGCATTGGGCCACGACGTGCAGCACCGTGCCGAGGCGCTCGCGCTGCTCGGCGCCCTTGAGCTTCCAGGGCTCGGTATCGGTGACGTACTTGTTGACCTCCCCGACGAGCCGCATCGCCTCGCCAACCGCGGCCTTCTGCCGGTGCCGCGCGATCAGGTCTCCGACCGAGTCGAACCCGGCCTCGACGGCGGCCAGCAGCGCGGCATCCGCGGCGGTCAGCTCTCCGGCGGGCGGGATCGCCTCGAAGTTCTTGTTGATCAGCGTCGCCGTGCGGTTGACCAGGTTGCCCCAGCCCGCGACCAGCTCGTCATTGGTGCGGCGTACGAACTCGGCCCAGGTGAAGTCCGAGTCTTGGTTCTCCGGGCCGGCGGCCGCGACGAAGTAACGGAACGCGTCCGGCTGGTAGCGCGAGAGCAGGTCACGGACATAGATGACGACTCGCTGGGAGGAGGAGAACTTCTTGCCCTCCATCGTCAGGAACTCACTCGAGACGACCTCGGTCGGGAGGTTCAGCTCGCCGTACGCGTGCAGGGTGCCGCCCTTGTCGCCCTTGCCCGCGTAGGCCAGCAGCTCGGCAGGCCAGATCTGGCTGTGGAAGGTGATGTTGTCCTTGCCCATGAAGTAATAGGACAACGCCGCAGGATCGTTCCACCACAGGCGCCAGGCCTCCGGGTCGCCGCCTTCGAGACCAGTACGCCGCGCCCACTCGATGCTGGCCGACAGGTAGCCGATCACCGCATCGAACCAGACGTAGAGCCGCTTGTTGGGGTTCTCGCGCCATCCGTCCAGAGGGATCGGGATGCCCCAGTCGATGTCACGCGACATCGCCCGCGGCCGGATGTCGGAGAGGATGTTCTGGCTGAACTTGATCACGTTCGGCCGCCAGGTGCCGCTGGCCTCGCGCTCATCCAGCCACGCCTTCAGGGCGTTCGCGAGAGCAGGCAGGTCGAGGAAGAAGTGCTGGGTCTCGATGAACTCGGGCGTCTCGCCGTTGATCTTCGAGCGCGGGTTGATCAGCAGGTCCGGGTCGAGCTGGTTGCCGCAGTTGTCGCACTGGTCGCCGCGGGCGCTCTCGTAGCCGCAGATGTAGCAGGTGCCCTCGATGTAGCGGTCCGGCAGCGTCCGGCCTGTCGACGGCGAGATCGCGCCTTTCGCCGTCTGCTCGAGGAAGTAGCCGTTCTCGAACACACCGGTGAACAGCTCCTGGACGACTGCTGTGTGATTCCGGGTCGTTGTCCGGGTGTAGAGGTCGTAGGCGATCCCCAGGTCCCGTAGGTCCGTCGCGATGACCCGGTGGTTCTGGTCGGCGAGCTGCTGCGGGGTCATGCCGGCCTCGTCGGCAGCGATCAGGATCGGGGTGCCGTGCTCGTCGGTGCCTGAGACCATGAGGACGTCGTGGCCCGCCATCCGCATGTACCGGCTGAACACGTCGGAAGGGACGCCGAAACCGGCCACGTGGCCGATGTGGCGAGGCCCGTTGGCATAGGGCCAGGCGACAGCGGAGAGGACTCGGGTCATCCTCGAATCCTAGTGATCCGCCGCCACCTGGTTGCGCGCGGTGCCCTCAGCTGAAGTCGAGGTCGCCGCTACGCGTCCTCTTCAACTCGAAGAACTTCGGGTACGCCGCCAGGGCGACCGCACCGTCCCAGAGCTTGCCAGCCTCCTCGCCGCGCGGGATCGCGCTCAGGACCGGGCCGAAGAACGCGACGCCGTTGATCGCGATCGTGGGCGTGCCCACGTCGTCGCCGACCTGGTCCATGCCCTCGTGGTGCGACGCGGCCACGGCCTCGTCCAGCGAGCTGTCGTCCATCGCGTCGGCGAGCTCAGGCTCCAGGCCGACCTCGGCGAGCACCGCCTCGACCATCTCGCGGCTGATCGCCTGCTTCTCGTGGTGGATCCGGGTGCCGAAAGCGTTGTACAGCGGGAAGAGCACCTCGTCGCCATGCTTGTGCGACGCGGCGATGAGCACCCGGACGGGACCCCATGCCGGGCCGAGCAGCTCACGGTAGGAGTCGGGGATGTCCTTGTCCTTGTTGAGGTAGGCCAGGCTCATCACGTGCCACTTGACCTCGATGTCGCGGACCTGCTCGACCTCGAGGATCCACCGGCTGGTGATCCAGGCGAACGGGCACAGCGGGTCGAACCAGAAATCGGCAGTACCGGCGGTGCCGGTCACGGAAGTCGTCATGTCCGTGCGAACCCCGGATCCCGAGGCCCTATTCCCCAGCAGGTGACGTAACCGGCACCCGGCAAAAAGGACATCAGCACACAGTTCGTCTGCCTGTAACAAAGACGTCACAAGGACGCGCCCGCAGCGCGTTGAAATACGTCCGCGAGACGCCTACAAAGTAATAACCAGTCCCGGGCTTCCCCTCGGGGCGCAACGAATCGGGGTACGGAAATGAACAGCACCTTCACTGACCTGGCGCCGACCGAGACCGACGCCGCGGGCGTCGTGGGTGGCGACTTCGCCAGCCTGGGCCCGGCTGTGGTCGCGCTCTTGGGCATCGTCGTCAGCGTCTTCGGCCACATCGACTGACGCACGCCTGACTATGACGGCGACCGTCCCCCTCCCGGGCCCGCCGTCCTCTGTTGCCGCCCGACGCGTCTTCTCGGTCAACGGCGTCGATTTCACGGTTGCCGACCTCGCACGTCGTGCGCAGGCCGGTGGCCGTGAGTCGTTCCCGACCCCGAGCGTCTCGACTGCCCGGGCCGCGGAGGAGGCCTTCCGCCGTTCCCGCGGGCTGCTCACCGCCGACCGGCTTCAGGCCTGGCTCGCCACCTGGGCAGTCGACCCCGACGACTTCCGTGCCTGGACCCAGGATGCGGCCACCGGCGCCGCCACGGCGTCGGACTGGTGTGCGCTGGTGTGCTCGGGCCGGTGGGACACGACCACCGCCGAGCTGGTCGCTGCTGCCGCGGCGGCATGCGAGCTGGGATCCGCGCCCCGCGACGCGAGGAGCTTCGACCCGGCCGGCTGGGCAGATCGCCTGGTCGCGGCAGGGACGTCGGACGCCGCGCTGGCCGCTGCGGTCCGCAGGCACCACCTCGACTGGACGCGGCTCACCACGATCAGCGCAGTGACCAGCAGCCGCGGTATCGCCGAGGAGTTGCGGCTCCAGGTGCTCAGCGATCACACCGGCCTGCGGGTGGCGGCCGAGCGTGCCGACGCATCAGTCCACGACGGCGACGACGTCCTCGCCTCGTTCACCGATGCTGGCGTCCGTGCGTCCTTGTCCGGAGCGCAGGCGGGCGAGCTCGTCGGCCCGGTGCTTACCGCAGCCGGCTGGAGGATCACCAGTGTGGTCCGTCGTACCGAGCCCGGCTTGGAGGATCCCGCGACCCGCGCCCGGGCCGAGGCGACCGTCCGCACCGACGTGATCACCCGTGCCGTGGCGCGGTACGTCGTAGCCTGAGCGCGCCATGGACGACTCCCTCCCGTCGGCCGACCGGCGCCGCCTCCCGGCAGGCCTGCTCGCCCTTGACGACGCCCCGTTCGAGATCCGACGGATGATCGAGGGGTCACTCGGTGCGGCCGTGCACGGGCTCGGCGACGAGCTGTGCGAGGAGGGAGCCGTCCCGGACACCGTGCACGTCATCGTCCGTGGCGCAGCCCGCGCCAGTGCCCGCGGACCGGATGGCGCCGAGGTCTCGATCGCACTCCTCGGGCCTGGTGCGCTGATCGCCCCCGAGGCGGCGTCCGGTACGGCGGCCCAGGTCAGCGTCCGCGCCACCGGCGACCTGCAGACCCTGACCCTGCACGGCTCGGTCGCTCGCGCGCTCGCGGGACTCTGGCCTCCGACGGCCACGCTGCTCGCAGCGGCGGCGCTGAGCCTGCCGGAGCCCCGTCGCCGCAAGGCGGATCACCGGGCCCGTGGTGGCGAGCAGCCGCTCGCACCCCTCGCGGATCCGGCCCGGGCGCTCACTGAGGACCCGGGCGCCCTCGACGACTGGGCGGCGTTCCGGCGGCGTAAACGGGTCAAGGTCCCGCACGTCTTCGGCCTCGACGAGATGGACTGCGGCGCGGCCGCGCTGACTGCGGTCTGCCGCGCTTTCGGCCACCCGATCAGCATGGTCGCGGTCCGCGACGCGGTCTCGACAGCATCCGACGGCACCAGCCTGCTGGGACTGCATCGAGGCGCCCAGGAGCTCGGCCTGACCTCCGCGATGACGACGGTGTCCTCATCGCGCCTCGACGAGCTCCCGCTCCCGGCGCTCTGCCACGTCGACGGCAACCACTGGGTCGTGCTCGAGCACGTGGGCCGCGACGAGGTCACGGTGATGGACCCGGTCGGATCGTCCGGAGCGCTCGGCCGCGCGGCCTTCGAGGAGCGGTTCACCGGCTTCGCGCTGCTGCTGGCCCCCACCGACGACCTCGCCAGCACACCCGTCGCGTCCTCGGGCGCGCGCTTCTTCGGTCCGTTCCTGGCCGCCGAGTGGCCGGCGATCACGATCGCGACAGTCTCGGGGATCGGTATCGCCGCCACCACCCTGGCGATCCCGCTGTCGAGCCAATGGGTCATTGAGAAGGTGATCGAGCGCCACGACACCGCGTCCCTGGTCCCGGTCCTGCTGATCGTGCTCGGTGTCCTCGGGCTGTCGGCAGCGCTGACCGTGCTGCAGCGCTACGTGGTCACCCGCGCCGCCTTGCGGATCGACCGGGCCAGCCTCGACCAGGTGGCCGGGACCTTGCTGGCGCTGCCGGTCTCGTTCTTCGCCACCCGGCGTACCGGCGACATCGAGCGACGGCTCAATGGCCTCCGCGAGGTACGCAGCTTCTTCCTGGTCCGCGGCGTGGGCGCCTTCGTCTCGTTCTTCCAGGTCCTCGGCGCCTTGGCGATCATGGCGCGTTGGGATCCGCGGCTGCCGGCTGTGTACGCCGTCGTGGTGCCGTTCTACCTGGTGCTGATGTTTCTCTCGAAACGCAAGCTGCGCCCGGCGTTCCAGAGCCTCGAGGAGTCTTGGGGCCGGTACAAGTCGCGCCAGATCGATGCAATCCGCGGCGTCGACACGGTCAAGGCAGCCGGTGCCGATGCGCAGTTGCAGCGCAAGCTCGCCAGCCAATTCGACGACCTCGCCGGCCGGCTGTTCAGCGCCGACTTCACGATCATGCTCTTCGAGGGCGCGCTGTCGGTCCTCGGCTTGGTGCCGCTCGCGCTGGCGATCGCATTCGGCTCCTACGAGGTGGTGGACAACGATCTGGGACTGAGCGAGTTCGTCTCGTTCCTGTCCCTGGTGATGATCACCAGCGCGCCGCTGACCCAGGTGCTCTCGCTGTGGGACGTGCTGCAGCAGGGAAAGGTGCTGCTGGACCGTCTCGGTGAGTTCGTCGACCACGACCCGGAGCAGGCAGCCGGTGCGGGCGTCGACCCCGGCGAGCTCGAGGGACGGGTCCGGCTCGACCGGGTCTCCTTCCGGCACGCCGGAGCCGTCGGCAAGCCGGTACTGGAGGACATCTCGATCCAGGCTGGCCCGGGCGAGACGGTCGCCGTGGTCGGCAGGTCGGGGGCTGGCAAGACCACCCTGCTGCTCCTGCTCGCTGCGCTGCTGCAACCGGGCTCCGGGACGATCAGCTGCGACGGCATCGATCTCGCCGAGGTCGACCTGCGAGCCTACCGGCGCCGGCTCGGCGTGGTCCTCCAGGACAGCCACCTCTTTGACGGCACCATCGCGGAGAACATCGCCTTCGGCGAGGACGAGATCGACCTGGACCGGGTACGCCGCGCTGCCGCGACCGCGACCGCCGATGCGTTCGTCGCGCGCCTCCCGCTGGGCTACCAGACTCGGGTCGGCGAGCGCGGCACACGCCTCTCGGGCGGCGAGCGCCAACGGATCTGCGTCGCCCGCGCGCTCTACCGCGATCCAGCGGTGCTGCTGCTCGACGAGGCGACCAGCGCCCTGGACACCGACTCCGAACTGGCGCTGCAGGCCAATCTGCGTACCGCGTTCGCCGGGCGCACCGTGTTCGTGGTCGCGCACCGCCTCTCGACCGTGCGCCATGCCGACCAGATCCTGGTGCTCGACGCCGGCCGGATCGTCGAGCGCGGCACCCATGAGGAGCTTCTCGCCCGGCGCGGGATCTACCACGAGCTCGCGGCCAACCAGGTCGGCTGATCCTGCTCGGTCCAGGCGCCGATCAGTTGATCGTGATCTTCTTGGTCACCGTGCGCGAAGGCACCGCGGTCGAGCCGAGGTAGGTGATCGTGAACGTGCGCGATCCGGCGTGCAGCCATGCCGGCGAGAAGGTCGCCTGCCCGTTGACCAGGTCCAGGCGTCGCTTGTCGCCGTTCGGAGCCACGATCAGCACGGTCCCGGTCACCCGGGTCACGCCGGGCGCTACTACCCGCACAGTGAGCTTGCGGTGTCCGGGCGAGCTGACCCGGAACGCCGCGACTGAGCGGACCGACTGGCTAGGCGCGAGCTGACGCACGATGGTGGTGTAGCCGTCACGGCGGTAGGACATCTTCACCGACAGACGGCGACCGACCTGGGTCGACGTCGGCGTGTACGTCGCGGCCGTGGCCCCGTGGATCGGGCTGCCGTCGAGCAGCCACTGGTACGCCGTGGTGGCGGCCGGGGCGACGACCCCGGGCACGACCGCGAGCGGCACCCCGACGTACGGGTTGCCCGGCAACCGGGGCTCGGCGGTGACCGCGAGCTTCTCGGGAAGCACCGCGGGCGTCGCCAGCGAGGTGGCCGGAGCGTTGGTGTAGCCGGGCCGCGTCGCCGTGGCGACGACCCGGATGCTCTTGCTGAGCTGCGCAGGCTTGAGCGACAGGGTCTGGCCGGTCGCTCCCGGGATCACGGCACCATTGGCCGTCCAGGCATACGTGACCGCAGCCGGGGCCGGCGTCACCGCAGGCGCGGAGGCCGTGAGCACGCCGCCGACTTTGGCCAGACCGGTGATCACCGGCACCGCGCTGATCGCCATGACTCCGGGCAGGGTCGCCGCCGAGGTCTTGCTGACACTGGAGCCCTCGAGGTACCCGGCCTTGTCTGCGAAGACGCGGACGGTGAAGGTCGCACCGACCTGGGCCGCCGTCGGGGTGTACGTCGCTCCAGTAGCGCCGGTGATCGCCTTGCCGCCAGAGCGCCATTGGTAGTGGTACGTCGTGCCCGGAAGGTTCCAGGCGCCCGGTTTGAACGTGAGCGCTTTGTCGACCTGCGGGCTGCCGGCGACCGCGGGCGGCACGGTCGCGGTCACCGCGACGTCCTCGAGGTGGATGAACCCGTTGGGCCAGCCGCCTCCGGAGCGGACGATCCGGCGCCAGTCGAAGTCGCCGCCGTAGTTGTCCTCCGAGACGATGATCGTGTTGGCATCGACGATCTGCTGGACATAGGCGACGTGGTTGGCGCTCCACCAGGCGACCGACCCGATCATCGGCGTCTGGTTCGTCTTCGAGGCGAACACGACGCCCCAATTCCGGGCGTCGCCGCTGCCGGTCCACGGACGGGTGGACGGCATGCCCGCCTGGATCATCCGGTACGCCATGTAGTTGGTGCAGTTGTGGCCGGCGTACATCCGCCACCACATCTTCTCGTAGTTGGTCGGCGCGTAGCCGCCGGTGCCGTAGCCGGCCTTGGTGCAGGCCGTGAATCCGGTGCACAGCACGCTTGAGGTGGCGCCCGCCGGGGGTGCGGCGAAGAGGAGCCCGACGACCAGCCCCACCAGGGCGGCCACGAGCCCCCAACGGGTCCGGCGACGGTTCAGCACACCCGAACGCTAGAGCAACTTCAGCCACTCTGACTACCACTCGTCCCAGAAAAGCAAGACGACACGCCGTTACATCTGTGTAGTTTCACAGGTGTCGTCTGCCCTCGAAACCGGCGTGTCTCCCCCGGTGGCATGATTCCGCCATGCCTGGAACTAACCTCACTCGCGAAGAGGCGCAGACCCGCGCCCAGCTGATCGACGTCGACTCGTACACCATCGAGCTCGACCTGACCACTGGCGAGAAGACCTTCACGTCCACCACCACCATCGCGTTCACCGCGACCGAGCCCGGCGGCAGCACGTTTGCCGACCTGGTCGACGCCACGATCCACGAGATCACCCTCAACGGCGAGACCCTGGACCCCGCCGAGGTGCACGCCGACAGCCGGATCCGGCTCGACGGCCTGCGCGCAGCGAACGAACTCGTCGTCCGCGCCGACTGCACCTACAGCCACAGCGGCGAGGGCCTGCACCGCTTCGTCGACCCGGTCGACGACCGCGTCTACCTCTACTCGCAGTTCGAGGTGCCCGACGCGCGCCGGGTGTACACCACCTTCGAGCAGCCCGACCTGAAGAGCGTCTTCACCTTCCACGTCACCGCCCCCGAGCACTGGAAGGTGGTCTCTAACGCACCCACACCGGCACCCGAGGGGATCGGCGACGGCAAAGCCGTGTGGCACTTCCCGACCACGAAGAAGATGTCGACCTACGTCACCGCACTGGTAGCCGGCGAGTACCACGAGGTCCAGGACGTCTACGAGGGCAAGTTCGGCCCGATCCCGCTCGGACACTACTGCCGTCAGTCGCTGGTGGAGTTCCTCGACCGTGACGAGCTGGTCAAGATCACCTCGCAGAGCTTTGAGTTCTTCGAGGAGCAGTTCGACTTCCCGTACCCGTTCGAGAAGTACGACCAGCTCTACGTGCCGGAGTACAACATGGGCGCGATGGAGAACGCGGGCTGCGTGACCCTGCGCGACGAGTACCTGCCACGCTCCCGCCAGCCGCGCTCGTTCTACGAGTTCCGCTGCTCGGTGATCACCCACGAGATGGCGCACATGTGGTTCGGCGACCTGGTGACTATGAAGTGGTGGGACGACCTCTGGCTCAACGAGTCCTTCGCCGAATGGGCCTGCTACTGGTGTGAGGCCGAAGCGACCGACTTCACCGACGCCTGGACCGGCTTCACCAACGCTCGCAAGCAGACCGGCTACCGCCAGGACCAGCTGCCCAGCACGCACCCGATCGCTGCGGACAACTACGACCTGCACGCGGTCGAGGTCAACTTCGACATGATCACCTACGCCAAGGGCGCCTCGGTGCTCAAGCAGCTGGTCGCCTGGGTCGGCCTGGAGCCGTTCCTGGCCGGCCTGCGCCAATACTTCAAGGACCACGCCTACGGGAACTCCGAGTTCTCCGACCTGCTCACCGCTCTGGAGAAGGCGTCCGGGCGCGAGCTCGACGGCTGGGCCGCCGAGTGGCTGCAGACTGCAGGCGTCAACACGCTGACCCCGTCCTTCGAGCTCGACGCCGACGGCCACTACTCCTCGTTCTCGGTGCTGCAGACCGCCAGCCCCGATTGGCCGACGCTGCGCCGGCACCGGATCGGCATCGGCGCCTACAACACCGTCGACGGCAAACTGGTGCGGACCGCGAGCTTCGAGACCGATGTCGAAGGAGCTGAGACGGTTGTTGCCGAGCTCGTCGGCCTCGAGCAGCCCGAGCTGCTCCTGCTCAACGACCAGGATCTCGCCTACGCGAAGATCCGCCTGGACGAGCGCTCCCTGACGACGGTGGTCGAGGGCCTGGGCAGCCTGGAGGACTCGCTCCCCCGGGCGCTGTGCTGGGGTGCGGCGTGGGACATGACCCGCGACGCCGAGATGAGCGCGACGGACTTCGTCCGGCTGGTGCTGGCCAACATCGGCTCGGAGACCGACTCCTGGGGCATCAGCCGGATCCCGGTGTACGGCGCCCAGGCGGTGGCGTCGTTCTCGGCGCCGGCGAACCGCCCGGCTCTCAGGGCGCAGTGGGAGTCAGGCATGCGCGACCTCCTCGACGCCGCCGCGCCCGCCAGCGACCAGCAGCTGACGTTCGCGCGCACCTACGCCGGCGCGGCGCACACCCCGGCGGCGCTCGACGATCTGGAGCAGATCCTCGATGGCGGACGGGGCATCGACGGCCTCGCCGTGGACCAGGACCTGCGCTGGGTGCTGATCGGCGCTCTGGCGCGCCGGGGCCGCGCCGGAAGCCGGATCGACGACGAGCTCGCCGCCGACAACACGATCTCGGGCCAGGAACGCGCCGCCGCAGCGCGCGCCGCGCAGCCGACTGCCGAAGCCAAGGCCGAGGCCTGGGAGGCAGCCGTGGTGCGCACCGATACCCCGAACGAAACGCACCGTTCGATCGTCATTGCGTTCAACGCCAGCGACCAGGACGAGGTGCTCGCGCCCTACGTCGCGAAGTACCTCGACGCGGCCGACACCCTGTGGGACCACCTCGGCAGCCACAAGGCCGCCGTCGCTCTCGAGGCGCTGTTCCCGCGCCAGCTCGCCTCACCGGCGCTGGTCGAGCAGGTCGACGCGTGGCTGGCTGGCTCCCCGGAGAACGCAGGCGCGAAGCGCTACGTCGTCGAGGGCCGAGCCGATGCGCTGCGCTACCTCGCCGGTCAGGCGAAGGACGGCGAGTAGCGGTCCCTCAGGTCTGCGGCGAACCTCGACGCGTCTCGACAGGCTCGACGACCCGCCCGACGCTGCTCGCCAGGCTTCGTCAGGCGTGCAGCGTCGTCGGCTGGCGCGCAGCGTCCGCCAGCTGGTTCACACCGCGCTTGATGCCGCCGACCAGGTCGCCCTCCAGGAAGGCCGACTCCATCGCCACCGCGGCGAGCCGGACGGCGTCGTCGGCGAGCACCCGGCGTACGACAGAGCCGGTCACGATCTCGAGCACCCGGGCGGCCGGATCGACCAGGATCAGGACACTGCGATCGGGCGCGATCAGCGAGGCGTGCAGACGCTGCGCGAACGCTGCTGCATCGCCGTCGACTGGGCCGACGTACAGGGAGAACTCGAAGCGGCAGACGGTCTCAGCCGCACGGATCGCGTGATCGATCTCGTAGCGCTGGTCGTCGGAGAAGCCGTCACCACGTGCCACTGGTGCCACCGGTCTGCGAGTCGGAAGCCTCGATCTGCTTGGCGGAGAGGTCCTCGGTGGCCTCGACGCCCTTGCGCGGGCCACCGAACCACTCCGGCTCCGAGCGCCACGACTGGCCGGGCTCGTAGCCCTTGTCACCGATCAGGTAAGGCAGCGAGGCGAGCAGGGAGATGATCGCGAAGAGGCCGGCCGGGATCAGCACCAGCACGACCAGGAATTGCAGCCCGGAGACGTGCGGCGCGTTCTGCCAGGAGCGCGGGTCGTCCGCGAAAGCGGAGACCGGCAGCAGCACCGCGGCGAACAGGCCGACCGAGAGCGCCAGCGCGGCGCGTCGAGCGACGGAACGGGTCTTTCTAGCCGGGGCCTTCTGGTCAGTCTTCACCTCACCAGGATAGGCCCTGTGGACTCGGCTCCAACGCACACGTTCGCGTAGCCTCCGTCACATGGCCGTACCGACGATCCTCTTCGACGTACCTGCGACCTGCAAGAGCGACGGCAACAGCAGCTGGACCTGTGCTGCGGTGTACCACTGGACCGGCAACACCGACCTCGCCCATGCCGCGGCCTGGCTCATCGGCAAGCCGCTTGCGATCCTCTGGCTCGTCGTCCTGGGCACGGTCGCGCGGTGGCTCCTGCACCGGCTGATCAACCGAGTGGTCGCCCGCGCCCAATCCGGTGTCCTGCCGGCCAAGCTCGCCAAGGGCCCGTTCGCCGACGCCCGACACGGTTCCAACCCGGAGACGACCGTGCACCGCCGCGCTCAGCGCGCTGCGACCATGGGCAGCCTGCTCAAGAGCATCGTGACCTCGACGATCTTCGTGGTCGTGCTGATCATGTCGATCTCCGAGCTCGGCTACAACGTGGCTCCGCTGATCGCCAGCGCCGGGATCGTCGGCGTCGCACTCGGCTTCGGGGCCCAGAGCCTGGTCAAGGACTTCCTGGCGGGCATCTTCCTGATCTTCGAGGACCAGTACGGCGTCGGCGACTCGGTGACGTTCAGCGATGTGTCCGGCACGATCGAGGCGGTCAGCCTGCGGGTCACCCGGCTCCGCGACGTCGACGGCACCGTCTGGTACGTCCGCAACGGCGAGATCATCAAGGTCGGCAACCAGAGCCAGAACTGGTCGCGGTCCGTCCTCGACATCGCGGTGGGCTACAAGGAAGACGTCACCCGGGTACGCCGGATCCTCAAGGAGGTCGCCCACGACCTGTGGGAGGACGAGGGCTACCGGGACCGGATCATCGAAGAGCCCGAGGTCTGGGGCGTGCAGTCGATCGGGCCGGACTCCGTGGTGGTGCGCGTGACCCTGAAGACGATGCCGCAGCAGCAATGGGTGGTAGCGCGGGAGATGCGTGAGCGGGTCAAGATCCGTTTCGACGAGGAGGGGATCACCATCCCTCAGCCTGGTCGCGCCGGGTGGCAGGACAACGACCCGCCGAGCTGATGCGGGCCCACCTGAGTACGGCTACTCAGATCAAGTCAGGTGCTCGTACCGATTTCCGTGAGCGCCCCAAGAGCCGACGATGGAACCATGAGCCTCCTCGTCGATGCCACCATCTGCCCCGACTGCCGCGCGCCGCTGGATCCGGCGTCGAGCTGCACCGGCTGCGGACTGCAGCTGACTGGGCCGTTGGCCGCCCGGTTGTTCGGCACCCTGCAGACGGCTGACGCGCTGGTCGAGCGGATCCGCGTCCGCGGTGCGGAGGTGCCGGGCGCCGCGACGAGCCTGACCGCGGAGCTGCCCGTGGCACCGCCGCTGCCCTCGGCGCGGATCCCGGCGCGGACCCCGGGGCGGATCCCGGGGACCTCAGTACCGGCGGTGCTGCTCGGACTCGGCGGCCTGTGCGTTCTGGTCGCGGCCTCCGTCTTCATCGCGATCACCTGGGGCGCGCTCGGCCTCGGCGGCCGGACGGCTGTGCTCAGCGGCATCACCGGACTGGCCGGGATCGCCTCTGCTCTCATGACCAGGCGCGGCCTGCGCGGCGGCGCCGAGACCTTGTGGGCGCTGAGCGCCGCCCTCGTCACCATCGATATCGCGGCCGCCCGCTGGGCCGGACTGCTCGGCGATCTAGCGCCTCGGCACACGGCCGGCGTGATCGGTGGCGTCCTGCTCATCGGCTCGGTCGTCGTCGGCGCCTGGGCCGGCCGCACCTCCACGCTGCGGCTGGTCGGGCCGATCGGCATCGCCGGGCTCGGCGCCTTCACGGCCACCGCAGCTGAGGCATGGACCGCCCCGCATGCCGCGGTGGCTTCGGCGATCGCAGTGCCGGTCCTCACCGCCGCGGCGCTGCTGGCCCCCCGGCTCGCCGGCAGGGTCGTCACGGGGATCGGGTACGCCTTAGGCGCGATCGCCGTGATCGCCTGGTTCGTCCTGCTGGCCCAGGGAGCCGACCGCGCCAGCTCGGACACGGTCGGTATCTGGTGGCAGCACTTCGCCGGCTGGCCGGCCCTGGCCGCCGCCGCGTGGGCCGCCGTGCCGGCGCTGGACCGGAGGGTCCCCGAGCCACTGCGCTACATCGCATCGAGTGCCGCCCTGGCCAGCCTGGTCCTGCTTGGGACCGGCGGCAGCGCCGACGCGCAAGCCGAGGTCCTCGTCGCCTGCGCAGTCGCGGTGGTCCTCGCCACCGTCAGCGCCGTGGCCCCGCTCGTGTGGGCCCGTCCCGCCGGGGTCCTCACCGCGGTCGCCGGGGCGGTCGCCCTGGTCGCGACCGCGGTCCGTCCGCTGGCCGTGCTCACCGCACTGCCGACGACCGGGCCTGCCCGGAGCCCCGGGCTGGGACTGCACCTGGCCCACACCACCTGGACGATCGCCCCCTGGACCGCGGTCGTGATCGCAGCAGTCGCCGCGATTACCGCTGCCGGCCTGATCCGGCACCTGCCGGCAGCGGTTCGTCGCACTGCGGTCTTCGGCTGGATCGCCGGGTCCGTCATCACCGTCGCGCTCGGTGCGGCGACGTGCTCCCTGGAGACGGCACCCGAGCTCGTCTACGCCGTGGTCGCCTGGACTCTGCTGAGCGCGCTCGGCGGCGTGGCCACCGTCGCCGTACGACGCGAGCCTGCCGCCCTGATCACCGGGCTGGCCGGTAGCGCCTACATCGTCGCCCTCGGGCTCCGGCTCGCGGTCGGCTCCCACCTCCTGGCGGCGGTGTTCGCCAGTGCCGCAGCCTTGGTACTCGCCGTCGCCGTCGGCCGCGCCCGGACCGACAGGCTGCAGGGGGCGCTGCTGCCCCTACTGTCCGGCGCCGCCGTGCTGCTCGCCGGCTTCGCCGCTACCCACTGGCCCTATGTCGTGCACGCGACCGGCAACACCGCCGGCCTGGCGCTGGCAGGCACCGCAGCGCTGGTCGGGATCGCCGCGGCCCGGCTCGGCCGGACCCCGGCGATGCGGATCTCAATCGAGGCCACCGCACTGCTCTCGGGTCTTGCGGCGGCCTTGTTCCCGCTCGACGTTCCGGTCGCGGCGATCACGCTGACGGTCACCGGCGCCGCGACCGCGCTCGTCTCGATCCTGCATCGCGACCGGGACCATGTGGCCTGGGTCGCCGCCGTGATCCTGACGACAGGCACCGTGATCCGGCTCGCACAGCACGTCGACGCCCCCGAGGCACTCGCCGTGCCGGTCGCGTGCGTACTGCTGGCCGCCGGGATCCGGCGACTGCTCACCGACGAGGGCGTCTCCAGTCGTCGCGCCCTCTCCAGCGCCCTCAGCCTGGGCCTCGCGCCCAGCCTGGTCCTCGCACTCGGCGATCCGGTCTCGATGCGCGGAGCTCTCGTCGGCGCCGCTGGGCTGGCCGTCCTCGCCCTGGGCGCCAGCCGCCGCTGGGGCGCGCCGTTCGTCGCCGGAGCCGTCGTCACCGGCACGCTGGCACTGCGCCACCTCGGGCCGGTCGCCGAGGCACTCCCCCGGTGGATCTCGCTCGGCTCGGTCGGTGTCCTGCTGCTGGGCGTCGGGATCACCTGGGAGGCACGTCGCCAGGATGCGTACGCCGCCGAGCGGTACCTCGCCGCACTGCGCTGATCCGGCGTCGGCACAATGGGGGCATGGCCACCTTCTACGACGAGATCGGCGGGATGGAGACGATCACCGCGATCGTGCATCGCTTCTATGCCGGAGTGGCCGGCGACGAGGTCCTGCGTCCGATGTACCCCGAGGAGGATCTCGGGCCGGCCGAGGAGCGCTTCCGACTCTTCCTCGCGCAGTACTGGGGCGGCCCGACCACCTACTCCGACGAGCGTGGGCACCCGCGGCTCCGGATGCGGCACGCGCCGTTCGCGGTCACGCCCGGGGCAGCGACGCACTGGCTGCAGCACTTCCGGGCGGCACTGGACAGCGCCGGGCTGACGGCCGAGCAGGACGCGCAGTTCTGGGACTACGTCACCCACGCGGCGCAGTTCATGGTGAACACGCCGGAGGGCTAGCCCGAGGTCGCCTGCTGGAACTGCTCGACCATCCGCGCCCGATGGTCTGGCAGCATCGGGGCCGAGCGCTGGGTCTCGGTGTCGAAGCCGACCGCCACGACCTGCGTCGTCGCCAGGACGGCGTCACCGTCGCGCAGCTCGCTGGCGAACACGGCCGAGGAGTTGCCGACCTTGCTGATCCAGCTGTGCACCGCGTACGCCGTTCGCCGGAAGTCCACCGGCCGCTTGTAGTCGATGTCGATCCGGGCGATGACGAAGGCGCCGAACACGTCGCCCTCGTGGTGCATGGACCGGGTGTAGGCGATCCGCGCCTCCTGGAAGAACTCGACGTACTTCACGTTGTTGACGTGGTGGTAGGTGTCGAGGTCCGACCAGCGCACCCGCAGCGGGTGGACGTGCACCGAGCGGCCTTCGGTGCTCAGCGGCGTCCGCGGCTCGGCGGGCTCGAGGTACTGCTCGAGCAAGGCCCGCTCGCCCGCACTGATCCGGCGCGGCGACCCGGTGGCGAGCACCATCGGCGCCAGCCGGGTGGCCGCCCGGAAGTAGACCCGGCGCCCCTCGAGCTCGTCGGTGTAGATCTCGTGGCCGATCACGAACGACCCGGCGCGCACCTCGGTCACCCAGGTGTCGATGAGGACGGGGAGCTTGCGGTACTTCAGCGGCGCGATGAAGTCGAGCTCGTGCCGCACCACGACCAGGCCGACGCCGTTCGCGCCCTCGAGCAGCTCGGGATGGTCGGCGAAGAACTCGATCCGCGCCTCCTGCAGGTAGTCGACGTAGGCCACATTGTTGATGTGGCCGAGCAGGTCCATGTCGGCCCAGCGCAGCGGACATTCGTAGGTGTGACGCACGACCCAGATCCAACCACCAGAACAGGTTCTAGGATGTCGGGTGGCGCCTCCGGCGTTGCTCATCTCACACACCAGTCCCAGACACCACCGTGATCGGAGTACCACCCATGCCCGAGGCAGTGATCGTTTCCGCAGCCAGGACGCCCATCGGCCGCGCGAACAAGGGGTCCCTCAAGGACTTCCGCCCCGACGACCTCACTGCCTTCATCGCCCAGGCTGCGCTGGACAAGATCCCCGCACTGGACCCCAACGAGGTCGGCGACCTGATCCTGGGCTGCGGCCTGCCCGGCGGCGAGGCGGGCAACAACATGGCCCGTATCGTGACCACGCTGATGGGCTACGAGATCCCCGGCACCACCCTGACCCGCTATTGCGCGTCCTCGGTGCAGACCACCCGCAACGCGTTCCACGCCATCAAGGCCGGCGAGGGCGACGTCTACATCTCGGCCGGCGTCGAGATGGTCTCCCGCTACCAGTTCGGCACCTCGGACCACATCCCGAACACCAAGAACCCGAAGTTCGAGGATGCCCAGAAGCGCACCGAGGAGTACGCCGCGGGCGGCAAGGACTGGCATGACCCGCGCGAGGACGGCCTGCTGCCCGACGTCTACATCGCCATGGGCCAGACCGCGGAGAACGTCGCCCGGATGCGCGGCCTGGACCGCAAGGAGCTCGACGAGTTCGGCGTCCGCAGCCAGAACCTGGCCGAGAAAGCGATCAACGACGGCTTCTGGGCCCGTGAGATCACCCCGGTCACCCTGGCCGACGGCACCGTCGTCTCCGCCGACGACGGCCCGCGTGCCGGCGTCACTTACGAGGCTGTCTCCCAGCTGCAGCCCGTCTTCCGCCCCGATGGTGTCGTCACGGCCGGCAACTGCTGCCCGCTGAACGACGGCGCTGCGGCGGTCGTCATCATGTCCGACACCCGCGCCAAGGAGCTGGGCCTGACCCCGCTGGCGCGGATCGTGTCCACCGGCGTCTCCGGCCTCTCCCCCGAGATCATGGGCCTCGGCCCGGTCGAGGCGACCAAGCAGGCGCTCAAGCACGCCAACATGACCATCAAGGACATCGACCTCGCCGAGATCAACGAGGCCTTCGCTGCGCAGGTCGTCCCGTCGTACCAGGACCTCGGGCTGGACCTGGACCAGGTCAATGTCAACGGTGGCGCCATCGCGGTCGGCCACCCGTTCGGAATGACCGGCGCCCGCCTGCAGAACACCATGATCAACTCGCTGGACTGGCACGACAAGAGCACCGGCCTGATCACCATGTGCGTCGGCGGCGGCCAGGGCATGGCGCTGATCCTCGAGCGCATCTAACGCCGCGTAGGTCAGCCCTGCTCGAGCACCGCCTCCACGGCAAGGTGGATCTTCACCTGGTCGCCGATGAGGAGCTTGCCGCCGTCCAGCGGGATGTTGAAGTCGATGCCGAAGTCCTTGCGGCTGATCTCCGTGCTCGCCTCGAAGCCGATCCGGGTGCCGCCCCAGGGGTCCTTGTCGATGCCGAGGAACTCCACATCGAGCTCGACCTCCTTGGCGACGCCCTTGATCGTCAGCGTGCCGGTGGCGCTCGAACCATCGAAGGACAGCGACGAGAAGGTCATCGGACCGGAGTTCTCGGTGTCGAAGAAGTCCCCGGACCGCAGGTGGCCGTCGCGCTGCTCATCGCGCGTGTTGATCGAGTTGAGGTCGACGGTGGCCTCGGCCTTGGTCTCGCCGAGAGCGGCGCCGGTGATGAGCTTGCCCTCGAACTTCTCGAACTGACCGCGCACCTTGGACATCAGGTGGCGGACGGTGAAGCCGACCTCGGAGTGGCTGGCGTCGATGGTCCAGACGCCGGCAACGACGTCGGTGCTGGCTGCTGTGCTCGTCATGGTGATGCCTCTTCCTGAAATCCAATTGGTTGAATGTTCAACTCTGCGCGACCCTATCACTCGGTCGTAAAAACTTCAACTATCTGGCTCGACCAGTATTCCCCACGTCGCCGATCTGAATCCTTCCTCCACGATCCTGGCCGCCTCCCGGCCTAGACTCCGCCCCATGACCGGATCCGAGACCCGATGGCTCGACGCTGAGCAGCAAGGGCAGTGGCGCGCCTACATCGTCGGTACGACGCTCCTCATGGACACGCTCGACCGCGAGCTCCGCCAGGCCCACGGCATCTCGATGGCCGAGTACGAGATCTTGGTCCGGCTCTCGGAGACTCCGGACCGCACGTTGCGGATGGCCAAGATCGCTGAGTCGATGCAGCACTCGCGCAGCCGAGTAACGCACACGGTGACGCGGATGGAGAAGAGCGGCCTGATCCGGCGTGCGGCCGCCGAGGACGACAAGCGCGGCGTCGACGCGGTGATGACCGACAAGGGCTGGCAGCTGCTCCAGGAGGCGGCGCATACGCATGTCGCCGGCGTCCGGGCGCACTTCGTGGACCTCGCGTCCCCCGACGACTTCGCCGCTATGGGACAGGTGATGAACGCGGTCTCGGATCAGCTCGTCGCCGAGAACCCGACGTTCGAGGACATCCGCTAGCTCAGTCGCGGGTCAGGCGCCGGTGCGTGACCCGGTGGGGGCGCGCGGCATCCACGCCGAGGCGCTCGATCTTGTTCTCCTCGTACGACGCGAAGTTGCCCTCGAACCAGAACCAGTTGCCCGGCTCGTCCTCGGTGCCCTCCCAGGCCAGGATGTGGGTCGCCGTACGGTCCAGGAACCAACGGTCGTGGGAAGTGATCACGGCGCAGCCGGGGAACTCCAGCAGCGCGTCCTCCAGTGACGACAGCGTCTCGACGTCGAGGTCGTTAGTAGGCTCGTCGAGCAGCAGCATGTTGCCGCCCATCTTCAGCGTCAGCGCGAGGTTGAGGCGGTTGCGCTCACCGCCGGACAGGACTCCGGCCTTCTTCTGCTGATCGGGCCCCTTGAAACCGAACGACGCCACATAGGCACGCGAGTTCATCTCGAAGTTGGCGACCTTGATGAAGTCGAGCCCGTCGGAGACGACCTCCCACACGTTCTTGCTCGGGTCGATCCCGCCCCGGCTCTGGTCGACGTAGGAGATCTTCACCGTCTGGCCGACCGTCAGCGAGCCGTCGTCGGGCTGCTCCTCGGCCACGATCATCCGGAACAGCGTGGTCTTGCCGACGCCGTTGGGCCCGATCACACCGACGATTCCGGCGCGCGGCAGCGAGAACGACAGGTCGCCGATCAGGACCCGGTCGTCGAAGCCCTTGCTGAGGTGGTCCGCCTCGAGCACCACGTCGCCGAGCCGCGGGCCCGCCGGGATGTTGATCTCAGAGGTGTCGATCTTGCGCATCCGGTCGGCCTCTGCCGCCATCTCCTCGTAGCGCGCGAGCCGGGACTTGCTCTTGGTCTGCCGGGCCTTGGCGTTCGAGCGCACCCAGTCGAGCTCGCGCTCGAGCATCTTGGCCCGCTTGGCGTCCTTCTGGCCCTCGATCTTCAGGCGGTCCTTCTTGGTCTCCAGGTAGGTGGAGTAGTTGCCCTCGTAGGGGTGCGTCTGACCGCGGTCGAGCTCCAGGATCCAGCTCGCGACATTGTCGAGGAAGTAGCGGTCGTGCGTGACCGCCAGGACGGCACCGGGGTACGACGCGAGGTGGCCCTCGAGCCACTGCACCGACTCGGCATCGAGGTGGTTGGTGGGCTCATCGAGCAGCAGCAGTGTCGGCTGCTGGAGCAGCAGCTTGCACAGCGCCACCCGTCGGCGCTCGCCACCCGAGAGGTTGTCCACGAGCGCGTCCGGAGGCGGGCAGCGCAGTGCGTCCATCGCCTGGTCGAGCCGGCTGTCGAGGTCCCACACGTTCGCCGCATCGAGCTCGCTCTGCAGGTCGCCCGCCTCGGTCGCGACCTTGTCCTGGTCGGCGTCCGGGTCGCCCATCATCATGTAGAGCTCGTCGAGCCGGGCCATCTTCGCCTTGGTCTCGGCGACGGCCTCCTCGACGTTCTCGAGCACCGTCTTGCCCTCGGTCAGCGGCGGCTCCTGCTGCAGCATCCCGACTGTGGCGCCCGGGTCAAGCAGGGCGTCGCCGTTGTTGGCGTTCTCCAGCCCGGCCATGATCTTGAGCAACGTCGACTTGCCGGTGCCGTTGGGGCCCACGACACCGATCTTCGCGCCGTGCAGGAACGACAGCGTGACGTTGTCGAGCACGACCTTGTCACCATGGGCCTTGCGGACGTTGCGGAGCGTGTAGACGTATTCACCCATAGCCCGGAAGCCTACGGGGCCCCGGTCAAAACTCAGGCGGCGGGTGCGACCTCGTTGCCCTCGGAGTCCAGCCGCGGACCGGCCGGGTCGAAGCTGTGCAGCGCCGCACGCGCGGCCTCGTCCTGGGCCGGGTCCAGGGCGGTCCGGGCGGCCTTGGCGAAGGTGCTCGTGCCCTTGGTCAGATCATGGCCGACGAACGTCGCCTCCACGATCCAGGTCACCGACGCCGGCTGGTCCTCGCGCTGCCAGACGTCGACCTTGACCCGGCCGTGCACGATCACCGCATCACCCCGTCGGATCGACTCCGACGCGTTGCGCGCCAGCGATCGCCAGCAGTTAACGGTGTACCAGGACGTGTCGCCGTCGATCCAGCCCCCGTTCTTGATGAAGCGCGGCGTCGAGCCGACGCGGAACGACGCGCACTGGGTGTCCCCGACATCGCGTACCTCCACGTCGTTGCCGACCCAGCCCTGCAGCGTCACATAGGTCTCGTTCACGGTGCTCCTCCTCGGTTGTGGTGGAGAGCAGCCTCGTCACCCAGGGCATCCGCCGTCAGCCGACCCACTCGGGGTCGTGGACGACGTTGCTCCCCCGCTGGCCTGTGGACGCTCGGCGCCTCAGCGCAACGCCGTGCTCAGGCCCTCGACGGTCAGCCGGTACGCATCGAGCTCAGCCTTGACCGGAAGCACCACGAGCTCCTCGGTGACGGCGTCGACCGCCTTGCGTAGCCGTACGTCGGCCTCGCGGGCACGTGCCTTCGCGTTCCGGTCGACCAGGCTCCCGCAGCCCACGGCGAGCAGCAGACCGAGGAGGATGCCACCGCCGAGGACGAGCGCCGGCACGGGGACGCCGCCGATCTTGGGCTCTGAGAGGTTCAGCGAGGTCGCATATTCGGCGCCGGCCCACCACAGGCCGCCACCGACGGCCACGAGGAGCAGCAGCCACTGCAGGGCGCTGACGGCCCGTGTCCAGAACGGCACCTTCCCCGCAGCAAGATCGGTCGCGGAGACGGCCCGGTCGAGCCGCTCGTTGATCTCCGGCAGCCGCGAGGTCGCGACCCGCCTGATCGAGGTCGCCCACGGGCGCGTCAGCCCGGCGGACATCCGGTCGGCAACCTCGCGCACTGCCGTGTCGACGCGGGCGGTCTGCACCTGGTTGCTGTCCGGCAGCGAGACCCGCGCCTGCTTGACCAGCTGGCGCGTCGACGCCGAGAGGTCGATGTTGCGCAGCGGGTCCCGTCCCAGCCGCGACATCCAGGACGTCACCGGCCATCCGGTCGCCCGACGGGTCCGCAGCAGCGAGGCCTTCTCGACCGCGGCGACCACCTGGGGCACCCCGGCGGCCTCGGCCATCGCGCCGCGCAGCCCGCTCAGGTCCCGGTCGTTCAGCGCGGGCGGCTGAGCCTCGCCGTTGGCGTGGGACATCGCGGCACCGACCTCGGCCAGGCTCGTCGCGATCCGCGCCTTGGTAGCGGCCTTGTCTGCGACCCGCTGGGTGATCGCGCGTCGCAGATCCTCGATGCCGATGCCCTCGCGCGCCGAGACCGCGATCACGGTGATCCCGTCCAGGCCGTCGGCGTCCAGCAGCCGGCGGAGGTCGGCGACCATCCCGGCGCGACGGTCCTCAGCGACCTCGTCGATGTGGTTGAGAACGATCATCATCACGCCCGTGTGAGCGGCGAGCGGCTGCAGGAAGCGGTCGTGGATCGCAGCGTCGGCGTACTTCTGCGGGTCGAGTACCCAGATCAGCAGGTCGGCCAACCGCACCAGCCGCTCGACCTCGAGGTGGTGGGCGACCTCGGTGGAGTCGTGGTCGGGCATGTCGAGCAGGACCAGCCCGTCCATCTCGCGGGTCTCCCGGCCGGTGTCGAGCATCGAGTCGCGGACAACCTGGTGCCGCTGCGGGATGCCGAGCCACTCCAGCAGCTCGGCAGCGCCATTGGTGCCCCAGGTGCAAGCCGAGGCCCACGACGTGGTCGGCCGGCGTACGCCGACGGAGGCGAGATCGAGCCCGACGAGGGCGTTGAAGGTGGAGGACTTCCCCGAGCCGGTTGCGCCGCCGAGGGCGACCACGGTGTGATCGGCCGAGAGCCGCAGCCGCTCGCTTGCGCGGCCGACCAGGTCGGCCACCGGCGCCAGCGTGGCCTCGTCAAGGCGGCCTCGGGCAGCACTGAGGGCCGCATCGAGCCCCTTCACGCGGACCCCGATGTCGGTACCTCTGGTGACCATCTTGTCGTCACCGTCGAGCACGGACGTCATGTTCTCCCTCTGAGGCCGAGCAGCTGAGCATGTGCCCCCAGCCTACCGACCTCACACTGGATCGGCCGCGAACCTGATGTCGTCGATGTTGCGCGCCCCCGCCCGGAGGTCCTCCTCGATCGCGGCCGTGACGCCTAGCGCGTCGAGCAGGTCGCCGTACCGGCGCTGCTCGCTCTCCAGAAGATGCAGCATCAGATCGGCAAGATCGTGGCGGGCGCGTCCCGCCAGACGGTGCATGCCGTCCTCCCCGAAGACCTCGACGAGGATCCGTCGACCGAGCTCGGCACTGTTGCTGACAGGCGCCGTGCTTGCGCCGAGGACGGTGATCATCAGCGCGACCGACAGACCATCGACGCCGGAGGCAAGCGAGCGGCCCGACGACCGGTCCGTGCCCTCCTCGCGCAGGACGTCGAGCAGCTGGGCCTGCCAGTCGCGCACGGTGCGCTCGGTCCGGGCCCGGAAGTCGCGCGAGGCACGAGCGAGATCCTCATGGGTGCCATCGAGCAGGGTCTGCCCGGCGACGATGCCGCGCCACGCCGCGTCGGTGTGCTCCGCCGCGTACTCCGCCTGCTCGACGACCAAGGCCGTTACGGCGGTCTCCACGGCCTCGACTACCAGGGTGGCCGAATCGGGCTGGCCCTTGACCGCGTGCGAGACGCGGTCCCGGATCCGGCCTGCCTTGGACTCCAGCCCCTTGACCACGTCGCCGTTGCCGACGAACTGCTGCCAGACAGCGAGCAGCTCGCCGCGCAGCAGCGACCCGTCGGTCGAGGCGTGGTCGATCTCGTTCAGCGCCGACTCGTACGCCGACTCCGCATCGCGCCGTAGCCGGGCCTGGATCTCGACTTGGTCGTGGACCGCGTCGGCTACCGCGAAGGAGCGCGTCGAGAGGGTCCGGACCGCCCCCTCCAGGGTCTGCCTGATGACCCCCTGGCGCGCGTTCGCGTCCATCGCCAGCGAGCTCAGCCAGGCGCGGATCTCACGGACCGTGGTGCTCGGCAGAAGCCCGGCCTCGTCGACCTCGCCCTCAGGGACGACGAACAGCGGCGAGTCGCGCAGTCCGCGCGCGGTCAGCATCCGGGCGAGGTGGGTGGAGACCTCGTGGACATCGCCCGGAGCGGTCCGGTCCAGCACGATCGCCACGGCGGCGCTGCGCTCTGCCGCCGACCGCAGGAACTCCCACGGCACCTGGTCGGCGTAACGAGCGGCAGAGGTGACGAAGAGCCACAAGTCCGCGGCACCGAGGAGCTGGGCTGCCAGGGTCCGGTTCTGCTCCTCGACGGAGTCGATGTCCGGGGCGTCGAGCACGGCGAGCCCAGCCGGGACCGCGGGTGACTGCACCAACTGGAGCGCACCCGGATCACCCGAGGCGTTCGAGGTCCGGCGCAGGTCGGGCAGGATCCGCAGCTTCTCGAACCACTCGGCGTCGGCCGGGTTGAAGACCAGCACCGGCGACCGCGTCGTCGGCCGCAGGACGCCGGGCTCGGTGACTCGCTGGCCGACCAGCGAGTTGACCAGGGTGGACTTGCCGGCGCCGGTCGAGCCGCCGACCACGGTCAGCACCGGAGCGTCGATCTGGATCAGCCGCGGCAGGATGTAGTCCTCGAGCTGGTCGAGCATCTCGGCGCGGCCGCGGCGGGCGCTCTCGACGTCAGGGATCTCCAAGGGCAGCCGGGCGGCCTCGAGTGCCTCGCGCAGCCGGACCAGGGTCGTGACCAGCTGGGTCGCTGTCTGGCCGGTCAGCGGGGTCGGGCTCATCGCAGGACTCCTGAAGGCTGGGCGACGGCAGGCTGCGGCCAGAGCAGCTTTCCGCGCAGGGCGAACATGGTCGCGACGTGGTCGCGCCCGAGTTCTTCGTAACGGTCCGGCGGCGTACCGCGCAGGAACCGGTGATGCAGGAAGCCGAGCTCGATCGCCTCGGTCTGGTAGTGCGTCATCGCCTCGAGCGCCGGTTTGCCGCCGATCTTCTCAGCGTACGTGCGGCACGCCTTGCGTGCCGGGATCCGGGCAAGCCACGGCACCTCGCGGGCTTCGAGGAACCCGCGCGCCGCGCAGTCGGTCAGCGACGTCGCCAGCAGGACGCCCTCGCGGCGGCGGGCCCAGATCGCGAAGCCGACCATCGCGGCGAAGATCGGGACCATCACCAACAGGTACGCCGGGGCGGCATCGCGGCCGCCGTCGACGAGAAGCGAGCCGTTCCAGGCGCCGTGAGCGCAGACCGCGCCGAGGTACCCGAGCGCGGGTGCCAGCACCCGAACCCAGCGCTTCGGGCTGCCGACCGCAATCCCGATGCCGATGCCGGTGAAGGCGGTGAACAGCGGGTGCGCGAACGGGCTCGCGATCCCGCGGACGACGAACAGGCCGACGGCGCTCTCGATGCCGCCGGTGCGCCCGTCGGTCCCGATGTAGGCCTGGCTGAGATAGAGGATGTCCTCCATGAAGGCGAAGCCCACGCCGACCATGCCGGCGTACACGATGCCGTCGAGGATGCCGTCGAGCTCGGCGCGCCGGAAGAAGAGCAGCAGCAGGATGAACAGTCCCTTGGCGGCCTCCTCGGTCACCGGTGCGACCAGCACGGACTGCACCGCCTCGGAGGATCCGAAGGCGAAGGAGTCGAAGGCCTGCAGGAACAGCGCCAGCGTGGTGGCCACGAAAGCGCCCCAGCCCAGCCCCAGTAGGAGCAGCGACTTGGGCTCCGGCTCGTAGCGATCCAGCCACAGGTAGCAGCCGATCACCGGACCGAACGGGAGCGCCGCGAGGACCACCCCGACGGCGACGGCCTGGGGCGCGCCTGCAGCGAACAGGATCGCCGCCATGATCAGCGCACCGAGCAGCATCACCGCACCGACGACCACGGTGAAGAAGACGGTGCTCCTGCTCTTGCGCATGGGCGAAGCCTAGTGGGCACGCTGCCGAAGATCGTGGTCCGTACCTGGGTGGTGCGTCCTGTTTTGCGTACCCCGCAGCCGTCGTAGGGTGACCAGATGGACGAGCCCCGCACCGAGAACCACGACCAGGCCGTGCCTGCCAAGTACGCCGAGTTCATGCGCACCGGCTGGGGCGACCGCGAGCTCGACCTGCCGGCGCACCCGGTGGCGCCCTGGGCGGCGCAGCGGCGGTCCCGGCTCGCCGAGATGTTCCCCGACGAGCGCCTGGTGATCCCGTCCGGCACCTTCAAGGTGCGCGCCAATGACACCGACTACCGCTTCCGCGCCGAGACCGCCCACACGCACCTGACCGGCAACCAGACCAGCGACGCGGTCCTGGTCATCGAGGACGGCGAGGCGACGCTGTACGCGCGACCACGCAGTTCGCGCGAGACCGACGAGTTCTTCCGCGACCGGCAGTACGGCGAGCTGTGGGTCGGCAGGCGGCCGTCCCTCGGCGAGCTGTCGGACTCCCTGGGCCTGGCGACCCGGCACATCGAGGACCTAGCCGCCGACCTGGACCGCAGCGCCAAGACCCGGGTATTGCGCGGCGTCGACGCCAGCATCGACAAGCAGGTCGCCGAGGACCGGGGTCGCGACGACGAGCTCGCCCGGGTGCTCTCCGAACTCCGGCTGGTCAAGGACCCTTGGGAGCTCGACGAGCTCCGGAGAGCCTGCGACATCACCACGCTCGGCTTCGAGGACTCCGTCGCGGAGTGGGACCGGGTGCTGGAGTACGGCGAGCGCTGGGTCGAGGGCACGTTCTTCCGCCGCGCGCGGGCGATGGGCAACGACATCGGCTACGACTCGATCGTGGGCGGCGGCCAGCACGCGACGACGCTGCACTGGATCGAGAACTCAGGCCCGATCACGCCGGGCACCATGGTCCTCCTGGACATGGGCGCGGAAGCCTCCTCGCTCTACACCGCGGACGTCACGCGCACCCTGCCGGTCGACGGCCGGTTCACGCCGCTGCAGCGCGAGCTGTACGCCGTGGTCCTCGCGGCGCAGCAGGCGGGCATCGACGCGGTCCGGCCGGGAGCGCACTTCCGCGATCCGCACAACGCCGCGATGACCGTGATCGCGCACGCGCTCGCCGACCTCGGCCTGCTGCCGTGCTCGGCGGAAGAAGCGCTCGCTCCGGACAGCAAGGTCTACGCCCGCTGGACCCTGCACAGCACCAGCCACATGCTCGGCCTCGACGTGCATGACTGCGCCGCAGCGGCGACCGAGGTCTACCCCGAAGGCCCGCTCGAGGCCGGCATGGTCCTGACGGTGGAGCCCGGCCTGTACTTCCAGCCCGACGATCTGCTGGTGCCCGAAGAGCTGCGCGGCATCGGCATCCGCATCGAGGATGACCTGGTGGTCACCGCTGACGGCGCAGAGAACCTGTCGGACGCACTGCCCCGCGACCCGGACGCCATCGAGCAGTGGATGGGCCGCCTGCGCGGCTAGCCCGTCGCACTCAGATCACCCGCAGATCAGACTCCGGGCTGCGGGTGTGCCCGATTGGCCAGCGCCGGCATACCGCCGAGGAGCTGCACCTTGGGGACCACCAACTGCTCGTCCTCGGCCTCGTCGTAGTCCTGCCGACCCGGCCACCAGCTGCTATTGCCGAGCAGCACTGCGACGGCCGGGACGATCAGCGTCCGGACGATGAAGGTGTCGAGCAGCAGGCCGATCACGACGGTGAAGCAGAGCTGCGAGACCGCCGAGAGCGTTGAGGCGACCATCGGCAGGAACGCCATCGCGAAGATGATGCCGGCCGAGGTGATCACCGGCCCGGTCGCGGTGACCGCGTTGCCGACTGCACGCGCCGTGAGCTTGCCCTTCGACTCCCTCATCCTGCTCATGAGCAGGATGTTGTAGTCGGCGCCAACGGCGACGAGCAGCACGAAACTCAGCACCGGCACGTTGAACGGCATCAGCTGGCCGAGGATCTCGTGGAACACGATGACCGTGGTGCCCAGCGCCGCGGCGTAGGACAGGATCACCGACGCCAGCAGGTATAGCGGCGCGACCAGGGAGCGCAGCACGAGCATCATCAGCAGCAGCACCGTCAACAGGACGGCGATGAGCACCAGCTTGAAGTCGCTACGGAAGTAGGTCTGCAGGTCGGCCGAGCCGCCGGCGGCGCCGGTGAGCATGACCTTGCTGCCGTCCAGGGTGGTGCCCTTGATCGCCTGGATGACCTCCTGCTTCGCGCCGTCGTACCGGGCGATGCCACTAGCGCCGCCAGGACTGGTGGTGCCGAAGATCTGGATCCGGGCGACCCGGCCATCGGGGCTGAGGAACTGCTTGATCGCGGTGCTGAAGGCATCCGAGTTCAGAGCAGAGTTCGGCAGGTAGAACCCACCGGCGTCGGCAGTGTTCGACGCCTGGCTGACGGTGTTGAGATAGTTGCCCGTCGTGCTCAGGCCCGAGGACAGCTTCAGAGTGTTGTCGACGACCTTGCTGATGCCCGGCGGCAGCTCATCAAGCCCGTCAGCGAGACTCTGGCTGCCACTGGCGAGCTGGCTCAGGCCGCTGTACAGGCTGCGCTGGCCGTTGTTCAGCGAGCCCTGGCCCGAGACGATCGAGTTGAGGCCGTTGGCCAGGTTGCGCAGACCGTCGCTGATGTGGCTCTGGCCACCGGCCAGCTGGTCGGCCGCGTTCGCCGACTTCGCCAGTCCGGGGACCAGCTGGTTGCGCTGGCTCTGGTAGATCTGGTTGAGCGCGGACCGGGCCCGCGGGCAGATCGGGCTCTGCGAGCAGTACGGGTCGGCATTGAGCGCCTGCAGCACCTGCCCGATGCCGCTCGTGGACTGGCTGAGTCCCGAGCGGGCCTGATCCAGACCGTTGGCGAGGCTGCGCAGACCCGATTGGATCTTCGCCGCTCCGCCGCTGAGCTTGCTGGCGCCGCTCTGGGACCTGGCGGTGCCGCTACGGAGATCGTCGAGACCGCTGATCAGCCGGGGCATCGAACCGGCGGCCTCGCGCATCCCGGCGGCCTGCTGGCCGGCCCCGTTGGCCAGCGAGGCGCTGCCGTTCTTCAAATGGTTCAGCCCGGCCTTGCCGTTGTTGATCTTCTTCGAGGCCGTTTTGAGGTTGTCGGCGACCTTGCCCAGCTGCGAGGTGATCGAGGCGTCCGGCAGGGTCTTGCCGGACGGCTGCGCAGCCGAGGCCACCTTCTTGACGTTCTGGAGCTTGGCGATGTCGCGACTCGCTGCGGCGAGCACGGCGAGGTCACGGGAGTTGCGCATGTCGTGGTCGGCGCTGATCAGCACGTAGTCGGGCTGGGTCGAGTACTTGCCGAAGTGCCGGTCCAGCGCAGCCGATCCGCGCGAGCTCTCGGTGGCATTCGGGTTCGACGGGTGCTCCTCGTAGGAGAGCACCGTGCGCGGGACGAACGCCGCCAGGGCGATCAGGCAGGCGGTGCCCACCAGCAGGATCCGCGCCGGCTTGGTGGCGACGTACGCCCCGACCCGGCTCCAGAAGCTGGCCGCGGTCGGTGGCTTCGCCGGACCGATCCGCTTGCCCGCCACCAGCAGCAGCACCGGCGTCACCGTCAGCGCGACGAGCACCGTGGTGCCCACGGCGACGGCCATCGCCGGTCCGGTGGTCGAGAACACGCTGAGCTGGGCGAAGTTGAGCAGCAGCGAGGAGATCGCGACCGTGCCTGCCGAGGCCAGCAGTGCTGGCCCGATCTTGGCCATCGCCGCGGCGACCGCGGATCTCACATCTGCCGTCCGGGCATACTCCTCCCGGAATCGACTGACCAGGAAGATGCTGTAGTCGGTTCCGGCGCCGAGCACGATCGCGACGCAGAACGACTCGGTGTAGGTCGAGAGCCCCATCCCGGCCTGGCCGGCGAGGGAAAGCACGCTCAAGGTGCACAGCGCCGCGACGCCGATCGTGATCAGCGGGACGAAGATGCTCGCGACCCTGCGATAGATGAGCAGCAGCACGATGAATAGCAGCGCCATCGAGTACACGCCGGCACTGGTGTTGGCCGAGGTCGCCAGCTGCGTCATGTCGATGAGGTTGGCGGGGTCGCCGGCCACCGAGACGTTGGCCTCGGCGTGCGACTCCTTCGCCGCCGCCTGCACCTGCGAGCGGACCCACTTCACCTGGTCGATCGACTGCACGGTGCCCAGCTCGGCGGTCAGACCGACCGGGATGTAGGTCGCCTTACCGTCCTTGCTGACCAGCGCCTTCTTCGCGTCGGCGTTGGTCAGGTAGTCCTGGACCTCCGAGACGTACGCCGGCCGCGCCTTGAGTCGGGTGACGATGTCGGAGTAGGCCGCATTGTCGTTGACCGTCAGGCCGTCCTTGTTGTCCTCCATGACCACGAACACGTAGGCCTTGGAGTCGCCGGAGCCGAAGGCCTTGTCCATCGTGGACAGGGCTTTCAGGGTCGGAGCGTCGGTCGGCAGGCTAGCGTTGCTCTGGCTGGCAACGACGTGGTCGACACTGGGCAGGAAGAGCATCCCGGCAGCGCCCAGCACGATCCACAGACCGAACGTCAGCGCGGGGATGCGCAGGATCGCCCGGATCACGCCGTTGGGTCGCTCGGAGCCGCTCTCGCTGGTGTCCACGAGACAGTTATACACGATGTTTGTACTCCGAGTACAGACTTTCTGTTTGAGACACGCCGCTCTCCCGCCCAGCCCCCGTGTTGTGCCGGGTTCGCCGAAGGGCCAAGATGTCGCAATGCGCAAAGTCCCCGCTCAGATCGCGTCCCAGCTCCAGCTGGCGCTCCCCCTCATCGCCGAGCAGGGGCTCGAGCAGACCAAGATCGACGAGATCGCCGACACCAGCGGCGTCCCGAAGGCGACGCTGTACTACTACTTCAGCGGCAAAGAGGAGATCCTCGCCTACCTGATCGAGGACATGCTCACAGCGATCTCGGACCAGGCCGCGATCGCGATGGGCACCGACGGGACCGCCAAGGACCGGCTCGAGGCGGTCGTGATGACCCAGATTCGGCTGCTCATCGAGAACCGCGCCCTCGGCGCCACCCTGATCGGCGACCTCGGCCGGATCTCCCGCTCGGCTGGGCTGATCGAGTCGCTGCAGGGTGCCTTCTACACGCCGGTGGAGAACCTGCTCGTCGAAGGCGCCGGCGACGGCTCGCTGCGCAGCATCCACAACCCACTGCTCGGCTCGATGACGATCTTCGGCTCGGTGATCATGTCGATCCTGGTCACCGTGATCACGCCCCCCGGTGAAGAGATCGAGTTCCCCGACGACCTCGCCGGAGACCTGCTCGACGTGGTGATGAAGGGCCTGCTGCCCTGATCGGTGCGATCCGGCCCGGGGCGTGATCACGATCCTCGAACGAGCCCGCTGTGATCTCAGCGGCGAGCAGCGGGAGCTCGGCCAGGATGTCGTGAGTGCTCACCGTTCCTTGACCGCAGGCTCTTGCGCCGCCTGCTCGAGCCGCTCGGCAGCCCAGGTCCGGGAGTGGCGTCCGGCAGATGGCGACGCTGCCGCTTCACCTCGTCGGGTAGGAAGGACGCGCACACCTACCGACTCCAGGAGGCCGCGGTGACCGAGCTGATCGTGACGAGCACCGAGATGCTGACGCCTACCTTGCGGCGGGTCTGGTTCCGCTCGCCGGACCTGTCCGCGTTCGCCGGGAGCTCCGATACCGACTGCTACGTCAAGCTGCAGCTCCCCGACGCCGTCCGGACCTACACGGCGTTGTTCCCCGACATCGAAGCCGGGACGCTGGCGATCGAGTTCGTCGTGCACGGCGATGAGGGCGTGGCCGGCCCGTGGGCAGCGGCCGCCCAGCCCGGCGACACCCTCTCGGTCCGCGGCCCGGGAGGCGGCTACTCCCCCGACCCGACGGCGGACTGGCATCTGCTGGTCGGCGACGAGGCCGCCGTACCGGCCATCCGCGCTGCGCTGGACGCGCTGCCCGCTGGAGCATCGGCGCGGGTCCTCGTCCTGGTCGACTCAGCGGACCACGAGCCGGAGCTCGCGCTGCCGACAGGCGCCGAGCTGACCTGGCTGCACCGCACCGCCGGCGACGTCCTCGAGCGCGCGGTCCGCGAGCTGGAGTGGCTGCCTGGCCGGGTGCATGCGTTCGTGCACGGCGAGGCCGAGGAGGTCATGCACGGGCTGCGGCCGTACCTGCTCGGCGAGCGTGGCCTGGCCCGGGACCAGGTCTCGGTGTCGGGCTATTGGCGCCGGGGCCGCACCGAGGAGGCCTTCCGGGTCTGGAAGTCCGAGCTCGCCGCGGCTGAGGGCGGCCGCTGAGGAGCTGCTAGGCCCGGTACTCCGGGTTCTCGAAGTCGAACCGGGTGCCGGCGTTCCACTCCGAGCGCTGGTTGCCGTAGTCGGGGACGCCGCCGGCGTCCTTGAGCAGCTTGGCCAGATGCATCAGGTTCCAGGTCATGAACGTGGTGTTGCGGTTGGTGAAGTCGTTCTCCGGCCCGCCGCTGCCCGGGTCCAGGTACGACGGCCCCGGCCCCGCCTCGCCGATCCACCCGGCGTCGGCGTTGGGCGGGATCGTGTAGCCGACGTGCTGCAGGCTGTAGAGCACGTTCTGGGCGCAGTGCTTGATGCCGTCCTCGTTTCCGGTGATCAGGCAGCCCGCGACCCGGCCGTAGAAGAGGTACTGCCCCTTGTCGTTGAGCATCCCCGAGAGCGAGTAGATGCGCTCGATCAGCAGCTTGGTCTGGCTGGAGTTGTCACCAAGCCAGATCGGGCCGGCAACGACGAGGATGTCGGCGGCAAGCAGCCGCGGGGTGAGCTCCGGCCACTCGTCGGTAGCCCAGCCGTGCTCGGTCATGTCGGGGTAGACGCCCGTGGCGACGTCGTGGTCGAGCAGGCGCACGGTGTCGACCTCGACGCCGTGCTTGCGCATGATCGCGGCGCTGGCATCCACGAGCCCCTGGGTGTGACTGGGCTCGGGCGAGCGCTTGAGGGTGCAGTTGACGAACATGGCCTTGAGGCCCGAGAAATCCTGGCCGACGGCGGTCTGTGTCATGGCGACCATGCTGGACCAGGTGCCACGTCAGTGGCAGCCCCGCGTCCTTACGGATCCCTGACGTCCCGGCTCGTCGCTGGTGCCGGCGCCGGTTCCCCGGCAGGCTGGCCGGATGCAACCCGTCGACGTAGCCGTGATCGGGGGAAGCGGTTTCTACGCATTCCTCGCTGACGCCGAGCCTCTGCCGTCTACCAGTACGCCGTACGGCGAGGCCTCCGGCCCCGTGAGCATCGGCAGCGTCAACGGCCGCTCCGTCGCGTTCCTGCCGCGGCACGGCGCCGACCATGCCTTCCCGCCACACCTGATCAACTACCGGGCGAACCTGTGGCTGCTCCGATCGCTGGGCGTGCGCCAGATCCTGGCGCCGTGCGCGGTCGGGGGGCTGCGCGACGTAGCGCCCGGTGACGTGGTGGTCCCCGACCAGCTGGTCGACCGGACCAGCGGGCGGATCCAGACCTACGTCGAGCGCGGTGCCGTGCACCTCCCGTTCGCGGACCCGTACTGCGCCCGTCTCGGCGACCGGCTCGGTCAGCTCGACGGCGTCCGCCGGGGCGGGACCATGGTCGTGATCGAGGGTCCGCGCTTCTCCACCCGCGCCGAGTCGCAGCACTACGCCGCCCAAGGCTGGACGCTGGTCAACATGACCGGCCACCCCGAAGCAGTCCTCGCCCGGGAGCTGCAGATGTGCTACTCCGCGATCGCCCTGGTCACCGACATGGACGCCGGCGCCGAGTCGGGCGACGGTGTCGGCCAGGCCGATGTCTTCGCGATGTTCGAGCGCAACATCGACCGGCTGCGCGCCCTGCTCACCGACGTCGTCACCGACCTGCCGGACCCGAGCGGGTGCTCGTGCAGCACCTGGGCCGACGGCCTCGAGCTGACCTACGACATCCCGTGACGGCGGCGTCATGAAGATCCTGCTCACCGGCTCCGCCGGGTTCATCGGCGCAGCGATCGGCGAGCGCCTCGACGCCGCGGGCGACGAGGTCGTCCGCGTCGACGTGATGCTCGCCCAGGCGCACGGATCCGCGACCGCGCCGGAAGGCACCCACCAGCTCGACGTCCGCGACGTAGCTGAGTGGGGCGCACTTCTCGACGGGGTCGACGTGGTCTGCCACCAGTCCGCCCTGGTCGGGGCCGGCGTACGGGTTGCGGACCTGCCCGACTACGCCGCGCACAACGACCTCGCGACGGCAGCACTGCTCGCAGCGATGCACGAGCACTCGGTACGCCGGCTGGTGCTGGCCTCCTCGATGGTGGTCTACGGCGAGGGCCGCTACGCCTGCGCCGAGCACGGTGAGCAGCCGCCCGGGCTGCGCCGGCTCGAGGACCTGGAGGCAGGCCGCTTCGAGAACCCCTGCCCCGTCTGCGCTGCCCCGCTGGCCTGGCAGCTCGTGGACGAGGATGCGCGCCTCGATCCACGCAGCAGCTATGCAGCCAGCAAGCTCGCCCAGGAGCACTACGCGTCCGCGTGGGTTCGGCAGGCGGGCGGGGCCGCGATCGCCTTGCGCTACCACAACGTCTACGGGCCGGGGATGCCGCGCGACACTCCGTACTCGGGCGTTGCGGCGATGTTCCGGTCCTCGCTGGAACGCGGCGAGGCGCCCCAGGTGTTCGAGGACGGCGGCCAGATGCGCGACTTCGTGCACGTCGCTGATGTCGCGCTGGCGAACGAGCTCGCCATCCGGGCGATGACCGACCGGGACGGCTTCGCGGCGTACAACGTCTGCTCGGGGACACCGGTCACCATTGCCGACGTTGCCCGCCTGGTCGCCCACGGCTCGGCGGTAACGCGGGATCCGGAAGTCACCGGTGCCTTCCGTCCCGGCGACGTACGGCATGTGGTCGCGTCGCCCGAGAGAGCCGCGGCCGAGCTTGGCTTCCGGGCTCGGATCGCCCCGGCAGAGGGGCTGTCGGCGTTCGCGACGGAGGCGCTGCGGACCTAACTGGTCACCAGCCGGTGAAGAGCAGGTGCTGGATCAGCAGTGCCACGACGATCTGGAGCACCAGGCCACCGCGGCGCCAGCGCTCGGGCAGCAGGGCGGTCGCCAGCAACAGCCACGGCACGAAGGGCAGCCAGATCCGCTCGACCTCGGCCTTGCTCATCTGGGATACGTCCGCGCCGATCACCATCGCAAGACCGGCACCGGCCAGCCAGAGCACTACTCGGCGCTCCGGCTCGGAGGCTTGCCGCTCGGCACGGATCAGCGACCCGGCGTACGCGAGCCCAGCGCCGACCAGCGGTCCGGCACTGCAGGCGAGTGCTGCAAGGTCACCCCAGTTCCAGTACGCCGCCGGCCGCACCGACGCGACTCCGGCCCAATACCGATCGTGCAACGGGCCGAGCGCCGACCACCACTGATAGCCGAAGGCTGCATAGGCGAACAGCACGGCCGCGGCGGCGATCGCCGTCGGCAGCAGCGGTCGCCAGCGCCGCGCCACCATCAGTACCGCGAGCGCGAGAAGGCCCAGGATCGGGAGCCCGTAGGACAGCATCACCGCGTACCCGAGCAGGAGCCCCGAGACGATCGAGGCCCCGAGCATCGCCAGCACCCCGGTTCGCGTCGCAGCCAGTGCCAGTGCTGCGATCCCCCACGCCGCGACGGCGGCGAACATCGCGTCGGCCGAGACGCACTGCCAGATCGCGGCAGGGCCGAAGACCAGGAGCGGCGCGGCCTTGCGGGCCATCGACTCGGCGCCGAGCAAGTGCGTGGTCACCATCACCGCGACCGCCGTGGTAGCGGCGAACAGGCTGACGACCATTCCGGCCCAGAACCCGCTGCCGAGACCGAGACGCACCAGCACGACGAAGAAGGTCAGTGCCCCGGGCGGGTGCCCGGCGATGTGCACCGGCCAGTTGTGCGGGGCAGCGTCGTAGGAGATCCGGCTGATGTAGGTATCCAGGGTGTGCGGGAGGTCCGTTGTTGCGCGCGCCGTGCGCAGGTACTCGTAGTGCGTGCCCAGGATCGTGCCGACCCCGCCCTTGCCGTCGACGAAGGCCAGCGCCAGCATCCACGCCAGCCCGGCCACGAAGACACCTGCCAGCAGCCGGCGCCAGGCCAGCGTCGCCGCGACGGCGACGGCGTACCGAGCCGCTAGCAGGGCGATCAGAACCGCCGGCACCGTGCCCGCGCCGACTCTCGGGTCCCAGCGAGCGTGCAGCGGCGGGAAGCTCATCACGTGCACGTCCCAGCCGGTGATCGCCGGGAGGGCCATCGCGATAGCGACCAGGGCGATCGTGCCGACAAGGCCGGCCCAGGCAGCGCGCGACGAGCGGGTCGTTGGCATGGCCCCAACCCTAGGCAGCGATGAGGCCCGGCGACCGGATCACGGCCAGTCGTCACCGCTCCGTAAGGCTTTCGTGTGCGTGTCGACCCTCCGGAATACCTACGGTGAACAGATGGAGCCGACCTGCACCCTGATCCTGCCGTGCCTGAACGAAGGACCGGCGCTGCCCCTCGTGCTGGCGGATGTTCCTGAGGACATCACGGTCCTGGTGGTCGACAACGGCTCCACCGACGACACGGCCGCGGTCGCGCACCGCCTCGGCGCCGAAGTCGTGCACGAGCCGATGCCGGGGTACGGCGCGGCCGTGCACGCCGGAGTCGTCGCTGCCCGGACCGAGTTGATCGCTGTGATGGACGGCGACGGCTCGTTCGATGCCCGTGACCTGCTCCCTCTCCTGGACGACATCCGGTCCGGCCGGGCGACGATGTCGGTCGGACGACGACGCCCCACCACCCGGGGCACCTGGCCCTGGCACGCGCGCCTCGGCAACAAGGCAGTGGTCGCCTTGCTGCGCAGTCGCTCCGACTTCCCGCTCCACGACATCGCCCCGATCCGGGTATGCCGACGCCAGAACCTCCTCGACCTCGGCGTCGCGGACCGTCGGTTCGGCTACCCGGTCGAGCTGATGTCGAAGGCGGTCGCCGCCGGTTGGCGCATCGCCGAGCACGACGTTCCGTATCACCCGCGGGCCGCCGGCACCCGCTCGAAGGTCTCCGGATCGGTCGTCGGGACGATCCGGACTGCGCGCGACTTCCTCGCGGTGCTGCGATGAGAGCGCAGGTCCTCGTCGTGGCCAAGGCCCCGATCGCAGGCAAGGCCAAGACCCGCCTGGGTGCCGTCGTCGGATTGCAAGCAGCAGCCGATCTCGCAGCGGCCGCCTTACTCGACACCCTGGACGCCTGCGCCCAGGCATTCGGCGATCGCTGTCACCTCGCCCTCGAGGGCGACCTGGACCGCGCCAGTGCCGGAGCCGAGATCCGGGCTGCCTTGAGCGGCTGGCAGGTCTTCGACCAGCGGGGCGATACCTTCGGCGAGCGCCTCGCGCACGCCCACGACGTCGTCGCGCGCGCCGGGTCCGGCATCGTCCAGGTCGGGATGGACACTCCGCACCTCACACCCGAGCAGCTCCGTGACGCCGCCGCCCAGCTCGAGGACGGCGCCGAGGTCGTCCTCGGCCCGGCAGCCGACGGCGGCTGGTGGGTCCTCGGGCTCGCCGACGGCCGGAAGGCCTCGGCACTGGCCGACGTACCGATGTCGACGCCCCAGACGTATGCCGAGACGGTGCACGCCCTGACATCGGACGGCACGCCCCTGGTCTCGATCGGCCAGATGACCGATGTCGACACCGTCGAGGACGCGGCGCTCGTCGCCGCGCTGGCACCCACGACCCGCTTCGCCCGCGCATGGGCTGCGGCGAGCATCGGGGTGGCGTCGTGACCACGACCGCTGCCTCCTTCGCCGATGTCTTCACCTCCGCGCTGCGCGGCGAGGTCTGCCACGTCGTCGGCCTCGACGACGTGCCGCGCCGGCTGCCCGTCTCGACATGGCGCGAGAGCGCTGACGCCGGCGATGCGGCCCTGCTGCAGCAGTGCGTCGGCCCGACCCTGGACATCGGCTGCGGACCGGGCCGGATGACCGAGCACCTGGCCCGCCTCGGGCACCCGGTCCTCGGCATCGACGTCGTCGGCGAAGCGATCTTCCAGACCCGCGAGCGCGGTGTCGCGGCCCTGCTCCGCGACGTCTTCGAGCCGATCCCCGGCGAAGGGCGCTGGGCGAGCGCACTGCTGGCCGACGGCAACATCGGCATCGGCGGGAACCCGCGGCGGCTCCTGGCCCGTGTCGCCGAGCTGCTCGAGCCGGGTGGCCGTGCGATCGTCGACCTCGAGGCCCCCGGCACCGGCCTGCGCACCAGGACCGTCCGCCTGGAGACCGGCTCGCGCCAGTGCCGGCCGTTCCCGTGGTCCGTAGTCGGCGCCGAGGCGATCGGCCTGGTGACCGCCGGGACCGGCCTCTCGGTCACCAGCCTGCACCAGCACGGCGAGCGCTGGTTCGCGATCCTTACCCGGGGCGCCTGACGTGGGGCTTACCGAGCTCCGCGAACGCACCGAGGCCCTGATCGCCACGGTCCCGGACGAGGACGACTTCACCTCCCGACTGCGCAGCCCGGCGGTCGCAGCCCGGGTCGGGGTCTGGCTCGGGCTCTGCTTCGGCGTCTGCTTCATCACCGGGCTGATCAGCCACGAGGCCTACGTCACCCACCCCTTCATCGCCTTCCCCACGCGTCCGGTGAACCTGTACCGGGTCACCCAGGGACTGCACGTCATCTCCGGGACCGCCGCGATCCCGCTGCTGCTGGTCAAGCTCTGGGCCGTCTTCCCCAAGCTGCTGGCGCGGCCGCCTAAGTCGGTCCGGCACCTGCTCGTCGAGGCGCTCGAGCGAACCTCGATCGCCGCGCTGGTCGCGGCGTCGATCTTCCAGCTCGCCTCAGGCCTGTTCAACGCGGCCCAGTGGTACCCGTGGCACTTCCATTTCCGCGCCACGCACTACTCGGTGGCGTGGATCGCGATCGGCTCGCTGATCGTGCACATCGCCGTGAAGCTGCCGCTCATCCGCGACGTGCTCGGCGCAGACATCGAGTCCGGCGTCCACGACCGCGCGTCGATGACGGGTACCCCGCCGATCAGCCGCCGCGCCCTGGTCCGCGGCGCGCTGACCGCCTCGAGCGTCGCGGTCCTCACCCAGGCCGGCTCGACGATCCCGTTGCTGCGCAAGGTCTCGGTGTTCTCGCCGCGCTCGGGCAACGGTCCCGGGCACCTGCCGGTCAACCGGACCGCGCACGGTGCCGGCTGTGTGGCAGCCGCGCTGAGCACCGACTACCGGCTGACATTGACCTACGGCACCAAGCAGATGGTGTTCACCCGCGCCGAGCTGGAGCAGCTGCGGCAGCGCACCCACGACCTGCCGATCGCCTGCGTCGAGGGGTGGAGCAAGAACGCCACCTGGACCGGCGTACGGCTGCGCGACCTGCTCGACCAGGTCGGGGCCCCGCGCGGCAAGGACGTGAAGGCGACCTCGCTGCAGACCCGCGGTGCCTTCGGCACCACCACGCTTCCCAGCCAGTTCGTGGACGACCCGCTGACTCTGCTCGCCCTCGGCCTGAACGGCGAGACCCTGCCTCTGGACCACGGCTACCCGGCCCGGCTGATCGCGCCGGACCGCCCGGGTGTGCTGCAGACGAAATGGATCACGCAGCTCGAGGTGCTCGCATGACAGCCCTCCGCGGCTTCCTGATCGCCCTCGGCGTCGGCATCGCCGTCTGGGGGGTGCACGTGCTGCTGGGCCTGGGCCGCCACAACCTGATCGCAGCGCTCACCTGGCTCGTCGGTGGCGTGGTCCTGCACGACGGCGTGCTGGCTCCGATCACCATCGCAGTGTTCTTCGTGATCAGCCGTGTCGCACGGCGCCCGCTCCCGGTCCCGGTGATCGTCGGCGGGCTGGTGCTGTCCACGGTGACCCTGCTCGCGAGCCCGACGATCCTGCGCCTCGGGTTGATCAAGGACAACGACTCCCTGCTTGACCGTAACTACACGGTCGGCTGGCTCGTCTTCGCCGGGCTAACGTTGCTCATCGTCACGGCCGCCACCCTGCGCGGCCGCCGCAGCACGAAGGAGGGCCACGATGGCGCGCATCCTGGTCGTCGATGACGACGTCACCGTCCGCGAGGTGGTGGTCTCCTACCTCCGCGCAGGCGGCCACACCGCCGTCGAGGCCCCCGATGGCGAGCAGGCACTGAAGGAGATGCGCGAGGCCGCCGCGGACCTGGTCGTGCTCGACCTGATGATGCCGGGGATCGACGGCCTCGAGGTCTGCCGCCGGCTCCGCACGATCGGCGACGTGCCGATCATCATGCTCACCGCGCTCGGCTCGGAGACCGACCGGGTCGTCGGCCTGGAGTCCGGCGCCGACGACTACGTGACCAAGCCGTTCAGCCCGCGCGAGCTGGTGCTGCGAGTCGATGCGCTGCTCCGGCGGGCCGGGGAGCGAGCAGCTCCGGACACCGGCACGGTCGTCGACGGCGACCTGGTCATCGACTCGGCGCGGCACGAGGCGACGCTCGGCGGGGAGCCATTGAACCTGACGTCGCGCGAGTTCGACCTGCTCCGCTTCATGGCGGGCAACCCTGGCACGGCGTACTCGCGCGACGAGCTGCTGCGCCAGGTGTGGGGCTGGTCCTTCGGCGACCAGTCCACGGTGACGGTGCACGTACGACGCCTCCGGGAGAAAGTCGAGGCCGACCGGACCAAGCCGACCCGGCTGGTCACGGTCTGGGGCGTCGGCTACCGGTGGGAGGCATCATGAACGACGATCTGCACATCGTGCTCATCTCCGGCGGGTGGTCCGCGGCGACCTGCCTGATCGGCCTGACCTTGGTCTGGCTGTTCCGGCGCTGGTCGCTGCGCTGGCTGGTCCCGGCAGTGGCCGTCGTCGCCGTCCTCGCCGTGATCGCCGGGATGTACGGCACTGCACATGCGATGTTCGTCTCCAACCACGACTTCAAGGTCACGCTGTGGGTGCTCGCGGCGGCCGGCGTCATGGGAGCCGCCGGCGCAACTGTCGTCGGCTACGCCCTCTCGCGATGGTCGAGGTCGCTGCAGGCCGAGGCCGTCCGTTTCGGCGAGAGCGGCACCTTCAGCCCGGTGCTCGGCGGGCCGGCGGAGTTCCAGGCTCTCTCCGACGAGCTGTCCCGGACCAGCCTGCGGCTCAGCGAGTCCCGGGCTCGCGAGGATCGGCTCGAGGACTCGCGGCGCGAGCTCATCTCGTGGGTCTCCCACGACCTGCGCAGTCCGCTGGCCGGGATGCGAGCGATGACCGAAGCGCTCGAGGACGGCCTCGCTGAGGACCCGGCGCGCTACCACCAGCAGATCCGCTCCGAGGTCGACCGGATGGTCCGGATGGTCGACGACCTCTTCGAGCTGTCCCGGATCCATGCCGGCAGCCTGCGCCTCTCGGTCCAGCAGCTCGTGCTCAGCGACCTGGTCAGCGAGGCGCTGGCCAGTGCCGACCCCGTCGCCCGCGCACGCGGGGTTCGTCTGGGCGGCTCCGTCGACGAGAGCATCGAGGTCCTCGCCGATCCGGCCGAGCTCTCCCGGGTGGTCTCCAACCTGCTGATGAACGCGATCCGGCATACGCCCGCCGACGGCGTCGTCCAGGTCGTCGGCCGGCACGGCCCCGGCGGCGTCGAGCTGGCGGTCACCGACGGCTGCGGCGGGCTGACGACCGAGGATATGGAGCGCGCTTTCGACGTCGCCTGGCAGGGCAGCGCCGCCCGTACGCCGGAGAAGGGCACCGTGTACGGCAGCGGCGCCGGCCTCGGCCTCGCGATCGTCAAAGGCATCGTCGAAGCGCACCGCGGCACGGTCACGGTCGACAACCACGACCCAGGCTGCCGGTTCCTGGTCCGCCTCCCGGCGACCACCTGACGAACAGCGCGGGACTCAGGGATTTCAGCCCGGAGAAAGAAAACCTGCAATCACCCAATCCGATTTAGCGCCGAGCCTCGAATGACGTGCAACAAGCACCGTCATCTATGAGCAAGGTTGTGAATCGACATGAACCCCAGTACCTCGAAGTTCGGCAAGGCCGCTGCGGCCCTCGCGCTGACCGGCATGGCCGCGCTCGGCGTCGCAGCCTGCGGCTCGAGCTCTGACTCCCCCAAGAAGCTCACCGCAATCGCCCACGTCCCCGCACTGACCGGCAAGTCGACCGCGATCAAGCTCGACGCCGGCTTCGTCAAGGCACTCGGCAGCCTCAAACTGACCCCCGGCGTCCTGGGCACCGCACAACTGACCAACGGATCCCTGATCTTCCC
>DASRRQ010000081.1:0-4126 GCA_035695505.1 Marmoricola sp.
CCCACACACCTTGTGAGGAACCTGTGAGGTGGCATCACAGGCTCCGGCGGGTCATCCTTGGAGCATGCGCGCAATCTGGAAGGGCTCCGTCTCCTTCGGCCTGGTCAGTGTCCCGGTGAAGCTGTACTCCGCGACCGAGAGCAAGGACATCTCCTTCCGCCAGGTGCACGCCAAGGACGGCGGCCGGATCAAGTACCAGCGGATCTGCTCCCTGGACGGCGAGGAGGTCGCGTTCGCCGACATCGCGAAGGGTTATGAGACCGAGGACGGCGAGATGGTCATCCTCGACGACTCCGACATGGCTGATCTCCCCGCGACCAGCAGCCGGGAGATCAGCGTCGAGAAGTTCGTCCCCAGCGACCAGATCGACCCGATGCTGTTCGAGAAGTCCTATTACCTCGAGCCGGAGAAGACCGGCGCCAAGCCCTACGCGCTGCTGCGCCAGGCGCTTGTGGACGCCGACCGGATGGCGCTGGTGACCGTCTCGCTGCGCAACCGGATGTCGCTGGCGGTGCTGCGGGTGCGCGAGGACGTGATCGTGCTGCAGACGATGATGTGGCCCGATGAGATCCGCCGGCCTGAGTTCGGCTCGGTCGACGTCGACGACGCCAAGCCTGCCGAGGTGAAGATGGCGACGATGCTGGTCGAGACCCTCGCCGGCGATTTCGACCCCGACGAGTTCGAGGACGACTACCGCGAGGCCGTCGAGGCGCTGGTCGCGGCGAAGATCTCCGGCGGCGAGGTCAAGGCCGCACCGCAGCCGGCGAAGACCGGCGGCGAGGTCGTCGACCTGCTCGCGGCCCTGCAGCGCAGCGTCGACGCCGCCCGCAGCGCCCGGGGCGAGGCCCCCGAGAGCTCGTCTCGCAGCACGACGACCACGAAGGCGGCGGCCAAAACCGCCTCCAACCGGTCCAAAACGGCCAAGAAGACAGCCTCGACGGGCACCACCGGGAGCCGCTCGACCACCTCAGCCAAGAAGTCCGCGAAGGCGCCCGCCAAGAAGTCGGCCAAAAAGGCCTCGTGACCGAATTAGTTGGAATGTCTGCAGTTCGGACATTATGTAATGATACTGAGCTGTAACCTCCGTCATATTTTGCAACACGCGTGGCAGAGCCCCTAGGATCGAGCCAGAATGACTGGTGCCCGACATCGGGAATCAGAGTTCAAAATCCAAGGCGTCGCAGAACAGCGTCGCCCTGCCGGGAGGAACCATCTTGAACCGACGTATGTTGCGGATCGGTGCGATTGTCGGAGCGGCCACCGTGTCGACGCTCGTCATCGCGCCTACCTTCGCTGCTGCGACCACCGTGTCGCAGTCCAACGCCCAAAGCCTTGATCTGGCGATCGCAGGCAGCAATGTGATCAGTCAGATCACGACCGCCTCGAACGACGGGACCACCGAGACGTCCAGCGACGGCTCGACCATCCCGAAGCTCGTGAGCGCGATCCCGGGCAACTCGCTGATCGGTGCTGGCGTTCTGGCCCAGTCCGCGGTCGCCAAGAAGGACGGCACCTCCTACGCCTGCGCCGGCGTCGCCGGCACCGGTGGCGGCATCGTGACCGTCGGTGACTCCAGCTGCAACCTCGACGGCAGCCCGCTGACGATCAGCCTGGCCAACCTGCACCTCGGCGACGCGATCCTCGGCAACGACAGCGTCCTGGGCAACCTGCTGAACGGGATCCCGGGCCTCGGTGGCGCCGGCGGCCTGCTCGACGGCCTGGGCATCGCCCTGAACACCCTGGTCGGTCAGATCTCCACCGCGATCGGTGGTACTCCGCTCGGTGACATCTCGATCGGTGGCTCGCTGAGCGCCATCGAGGCAAGCTGTGTTGCTGACCCGACGTCGGCCACCGGCGACGCCCGCCTGGCCGACACCAGCGGCGGCAGCGCCGTCACCCCGATCTCGATCACGTTGCCCGAGGTGGGCAAGATCGACCTCGTCGACCTGCCGGCCAACCCGCCGCCGAACACGCACCTGCTGACCAACCTGAACGTCGTCACCGCGGCTGTGATCGGGGCCGTCAAGCAGGAGCTCAACAAGATCGTCAACGGCCAGCTCACGGCCATCGCGACCCCGCTCGGCAAGCTGCTGGACGCTGTCCAGACCCAGCTCGTCGACACCCTGGTCACCAGCCTCGAGCCGCTGCTCAAGCCGCTGGAGCAGTACCTGGCCGACATCACGCTGAACAAGCAGGTCTCCAGCGACGGCGGCAAGAAGATCGAGGTCACCGCGATCGACGCCCAGATCCTCGGCGCTGCTACCCCGCTCATCGGCGGCCCGCTCATCAGCGGCGAGATCGGCAAGGTCACCTGTGGCCCGAACGCGAAGCCGGCGGTCGCCACGCCGCCGACCACGACCCCGACCGGTGGCAACCCCAAGCCGCCGACCGTGGTCGACTCCGGCGCCAACGGCAGCAACACCGCCCGCGACGTCCTGACCGCAACTGCTGCACTGATGCTGCTTGCTGGCTCGGCCGGTCTCATCGGCTACCGCCGCATGCTGACCAAGTGATTCAGCCTCACCGCTGAGCACTGCATCAACTAAGTGATTCAAGGTAAAGCCGGCGATCGCGTCGGAGGACTGAGCAAACGACTCGTCGTGCTCATCTTCGCGATGGTGATCGCCGGCTTTGCCATTCCCTCTCCCGGGCTCGGCAGCGCCGGGCCACTCGGAGGAGGGGGAAGCACGTCGGACTATCACGCACTCGGAACGCTTTCGGCGCCCGAGGAGCTGATCGTCCCGGACATCGACCTGAAGGCCCCGGTCCTGCCGATCGAGATCGCCCAGGAGGGCGACGAGAGGGTGCTGACCCCTCCCTCGGACTACCACGAGGTCGGATACTGGGTCGACAGTGCCAAGCCGGGCTCCCCCAGCGGCCAGACGGTGATCACCGGCCACACCGTGCACACCGGCGGCGGCGTGATGAACCGCCTCGGCGAGATGCGCCCCGGCGCCCTGGTCCAGATCAAGACCAAGGCCGGCACGCTGGACTACGTCACCACGAAGGTGTTCGTGTACACCAAGCAGCAGCTCTCCGACCACTCCGAGCAGCTGTTCAGCCAGAAGCGGGCTGACAACCGGCTGGTGCTGGTCACCTGCACAGGCTGGACCGGGTCGTACTACACCAGCAACATCATCGTCTTCGCGGACCCGCTCGGCGTCCGCAACAGCAGCAGCCCCTCCCCTTCGCCCTCGCCGTCCCCCTCGGGCGTACCGGCGAAGAAGAAGGCCGCCTGAGCCTGCGGCTCAGCCGTCGCCGCGTGCGGCTGACGAATCCGGGTAGCGGCTCGAACTCGCGGCCGCGACCGCGTCCATCAGTCGCGGAGCGAGCAGGTTCAAGACCTCGGCCACCGATCCGATGCCGGTGCTGATCGTCAGCGGCCGGTCCTCCAGTGCCCGCACGATCATCGCCGCCGCCTGCTCCGGGGTCTTGGCCGGCGACCGGTCATAGACCTCGGTCGCCGCGATCATGCCGGTACGCACCAGGGACAGCCGCAGGTTGGTGAAGGTGACGTTCTCGGCGTACGTCTCGCGCCCGGCGATCCGGGAGAAGGTGTCGAGCGCGGTCTTGGAGGCGATGTACGCCGCGAACCTCGGCGCCTTGATCTGCACACCCCAGGTCACCACGTTGACCACGTGCCCGAACCGCTGCGCCCGCATCGCCGGCAGCAATCCCAGCGTCAGGCGGACCGGCCCGAAGTAGTTGACCGCCATCGTCCGCTCGAAGTCGTGCATCCGGTCGTAGGAGTACTCCAGCGACCTGCGGATCGAGCGGCCGGCGTTGTTGACCAGCATGTCCACGGCGCCGTGCTCGGCCAGCAGGGTGGCGACGAGCCCATCGACGGCACGGGAGTCCGTGAGGTCGGCCAGGTAGCAGCGGGCGGCTCCACCGGCGGCCTCGATCTCGGCACGGACGCGCTCGAGCTCGGGGCCGCGCCGGGCCACCAGCAGCGCCTTGGCGCCGCGCGCGGCGACGGCCTTCGCGGTGGCCTCCCCGATGCCCGAGGAGGCGCCCGTGATCAGGACGGTGCGCCCGGCCAGCGGGCTCGGCAGGGTCCGGAAGGCCCCGACGACGCGACGGCGCACGAACGCGCGCGGGGTGAGCAGCAGGTTCATCGGTCGGT
>DASRRQ010000082.1:0-5330 GCA_035695505.1 Marmoricola sp.
AGGAGCACTGGGACCGCTTCGCCGACCAGATCACCTACGTGGCGGGACCGGCCGGGCCCGAGGGGCTGGCCCGCCAGGTCCGAGAGGCCGAGGCCGCCCTCCCGGGAGAGCCGCGGCGGCTGCATTACCTGAGCGTGCCGCCGAACGCCGCCCGGGCCGTCGTGAAGACGCTCGGCGAGGCCGACCTGGTGTCGCGATCGCGGATCATCATGGAGAAGCCGTTCGGCACCGACCTGGCCACCGCGAAAGTGCTCAATACCCGCGTGCACGAGGTCTTCGCCGAGAGCCAGGTCTTCCGGATCGACCACTTCCTGGGCAAGGAGGCGGCGCAGAACATCTTGGCGTTCCGGTTCGCCAACGGGCTCTTCGAGCCGATCTGGAACCGCAACTTCATCGACCACGTGCAGATCGACGTACCCGAGACGCTGGGACTGGAAGGACGGGCCCAGTTCTACGAGGGCACCGGCGCCTACAAGGACATGGTCGTCACCCACCTGATGCAGGTGCTGGCGTTCATGGCGATGGAGCCACCGACATCGCTCGCGCCGGGCCCGATCAGCGACGAGAAGAACAAGGTGTTCCGCTCGATGCGGCCACTCGAGCCGCACAACGTGGTCCGCGGCCAGTACGCCGGATACCGCGGCAAGGACGCCGTCGCCGACGACTCCGACACCGAGACCTTCATCGCCCTCAAGGTCGAGATCGACAACTGGCGCTGGGCCGGCGTGCCGTTCTTCCTGCGGACCGGCAAGAAGATGGCCGAGGGCGCGCGGATCATCTCGATCGCGTTCAAGGAGCCGCCGCTGACGATGTTCCCAGCTGGCTCGAACGCCGGCACCCAGGGGCCCGACCACCTCACCTTCGACCTGGCCGATCAGTCGAAGATGTCGCTGTCCTTCTACGGCAAGCGTCCCGGCCCGGGCATGAAGCTGGAGAAGCTCTCGATGCAGTTCGCCACCAACGAGACCACCAGCTCCGGCTCGGTGCTCGAGGCCTACGAGCGGCTGATCTATGACGCCATGCGCGGCGACCACACCCTGTTCACCACCGCCGACGGCGTCGAGACCCTCTGGGAGAAATCGCAGCCCCTGCTGGACAACCCGCCTCCGGTCCGGACGTACTCCCCGGGCAGCTGGGGCCCCAACGCCATCCACCAGCTGATCGCCCCGCACGCCTGGCGCCTCCCCTTCGAGCGCAGCTGGCGCGAGAAGCCCCGCACCTAACCCCGGTCGGCGATCAGGGGGTCCAGTCGCACAGGTACGCCGGGACCGCCGGGGCGTTGCGCAGGTCGGGTGCCGGCACCGGGTCGCCGTACGCCGCCACGATCGGCAGCACGCCCGCCCACACCGGCTCGTCCAGGTCCTCGGGCGGATCCTCGGGGTGGCCGTCGCTGATCTTCACTGACCACTCGGCCAGCGGGAGTTCGAGCAGCATCGTCGCGGCGAGCTCCTTGGCCCGCGGCGCCCGGAGGGTCTCCCAGCGGCCCGGCATCCAGGCCTCCGACATTGCCTCGAGTGCGGCCAGCTTCCCCTCATCGGTCAGCTCGGTCGCACTCCCGAAGACCATCGCCGAGCGGTAGTGCATCGAGGATTCGAACGCGGACCGGGCGAGCACCATCCCGTCGAGAAGCGTCACGGTCACGCAGACGTCGATCCCTGAAGCCAGCGACCGGAACAGCCGGCTGCCCGTCGAGCCGTGCAGCAGCAGCCGGTCGCCGTCGCGGGCGGATGCGACCGGGATGTTGACCGGCCGACCGTCATCGACGAAGGCGACATGCGCGACCCGGGCCGCATCGAGGACGGCATGCAAGGCTGCCAGATCGGTGACGGCCTTCTCAGGGATGCGGCGGATCCGGGTGCGCTCGGTCATGCAGTGATTGTGCCGTCAGACGAGCTCAGACCAGCTGATCGAGGGCGAAGGTCAGCGCTGTCGCTGCGATCCCGGTCCGGCTCGGGGACAGATCGTGGCACCGCTCCAGTGCTGCGCGGATGGTCGCGGACACGTCGCCGAGGATCACCTCGTCCGTCACCTCCCCGTGGCCGCTCATCAGCAGCGTGAAGGCCCGCGCCATGCCGCAGTTGGCGATGAAGTCGGGGATCACCGCGACCGAGCGGTCGGCGAGCTCGTAGATCGGTCCGTAGAAGATCTCGGGGTCCGCGAACGGGACATTCGCGCCGGCCGAGATCAGCTCGAGTCCGCCCGCGACCAGCCGGTCGACCTGCTCGAGGCTGACCAAGCGCGAGGCCGCGCAGGGCAGGAAGATCTCGGCGCCGGTGTCCCAGATCCGCTCGTTCACGTCGTCAAAGCCGAGTTCGGGTGAGCGCAGGCCGTTGCCCGCCTTGTCGAGGAACAGCGCGTGCACCTCCTCGGCGCTCAGACCCTCAGGCCGGATGAGCCCGCCGTCGCGGTCGATGATCCCGACCACCCGGGCGCCCGCCTGCGCCAGGTAGTACGCCGCGGCAGAGCCGACGTTGCCCCAGCCTTGGACGATCACCCGCTTGCCGCGGACGTCCATCCCCGCGTCGTAGGTGGCGTAGTACTGCCGGACCGATTCGGCGACTCCCCAGCCCGTGACCAGGTCGGCGATCGTGTACTTCGCCTCCCGGTCGGGTGTGAAGCGTGGGTCCTCGACGACCTTCGAGACCCCCAGCCGCAGCATGCCGAGCCGTTGCACGAGCTCGCGCTCATCGGCAGCGAAGTGACCGTTGACGATCCCCTGCTGCGGGTGCCACAGGCCGTAGCGCTCGGTCAGCGGGATCACGTCGTGCAGCTCGTCGACGTTCAGGTCGCCACCCGTGCCGTAGTACGCCTTGAGCAGCGGGGTCACTGCCTTGAACCACCGCTCCAGGACGCCGTCGCGACGCGGATCGCTGGGGTCGAAGTCGATGCCCGACTTGGCGCCGCCGATCGCCGGACCCGACACGGTGAACTTCACCTCCATGGTCTTGGCGAGCGCCTCGACCTCGCTGCGATCGAGCCCGCGGCGCATCCGGGTCCCGCCGCCGGCGGCTCCGCCGCGCAGTGAGTTGATCACCACCCAGCCTCGCGCCTCGGTCTCCGAGTCGTGCCACTCGAACACGATCTCTGGAGGTGTCTCCTCATAGCGGACCAGCAGATCCTTGAGCGGGGAGCGTTGGGCTGTTGCGGCCAAGGCTGTGCTTGTCATGAATGTGCCTCCAAGATTCGTCCGGCGGCGTCGCCGAATCCGATACGGGTGCCGTCGGCACCGGGTGCTGTGGCGCGCAGGACGACGACGTCGCCGTCGTCGAGGAAGCCCGCGCCGCGTTCGATCAGGGAGCCGACCTGCTCTTTCGCTGGACCGGACACCGTCCCCGACGCGAACAGATCCCCGGTGCGGGTCGACGCGCCATTGACGGTCAGGTGCGCGAGCATCTGCGCCGGCGACCAGTAGACCGACGCGTACGGCGGCCGGCTGATCACCTCGCCGTTCAGCTCGACCTCCAGCGCGATGTCCAGTCCCCACGGCGCGTCGAGCGCCAGATAGGGGAGCGGGGCAGGCTGCTGGGCAGGTGTGTCGACGCGAGCCGCCGATAGCGCGGCGAGCGGCACCACCCACGCTGAGATGGTCGAGGCGAACGACTTGCCGAGGTGCGGGCCGAGCGGCACGTACTCCCAGGCCTGGATGTCGCGCGCCGACCAGTCGTTGAACAGCACCACGCCAAAGATGTGATCCTCGGCGGCGCCAGCCTTGATCGACGTGCCGAGGTCATTGCCGACGCCGACGACGAAGCCGACCTCAGCCTCGAGGTCCAGCCGCGTCGATGGCCCGAACACGGGGAGCGTCGATCCGGGCGACGAGACACGCTGGCCGCAGGGCCGCACCACCTCGGTGCCCGAGACGACCACCGACGACGCCCGCCCGGTGTAGCTGACGGGCAGGTGCTTCCAGTTCGGCAGCAGCGGCTCCGGGTTGTCGGGACGGAACAGCCGGCCCAGGTTCGAGGCGTGCTCCTGCGAGGCATAGAAGTCGACGTAGTCGGCGACCGCGAACGGCAGGTGCAGGTCCACCTCGGCGATCGGGTGCACGCCGCCGGTGGGGAGTCCGTCAGCCAACGCTGCCGCGATGGAGGAACGGACAACATCCCAGCGGTCCCGACCTTGGGCCATGAAGGCATTGAGGCTCGGCTGCGCGAACACCTCGTCGCCGAGCAGTATCGCGAGGTCGACGACGTGATCGCCCAGCCGCGTGCAGACCCGGGGCGCGGACCCGCGGGAGGAGTACACGCCGTACGGGAGGTTGGTCAGCCCGAAAAGGCCACTCACTGCTGCCCTCGCACCCACGAGGTGAGGTAGATGCCGTCGTCGACAGCCTTCCCGGCCTCGCCGAGCTCGAGCGGCCGGAACGTGTCCACCATGACGGCGAGCTCGTCGAAGAACTCGGTGCCGATCGACCCCTCGTACGCCGCCGGCTGCGGCCCGTGGCTGTGGCCTCCCGGGTGCAGGCTGATCGAGCCGACGCCGATCCCCGATCCCTTGCGCGCCTCGTAGTCGCCGGCGACGTAGAACATCACTTCATCGGAGTCGACGTTCGAGTGGTAGTACGGCACCGGGATCGACAGCGGGTGGTAGTCCACCATGCGCGGCACGAAGTTGCAGATCACGAAGTTGTAGCCCTCGAAGACCTGGTGCACCGGCGGCGGCTGGTGCACCCGCCCGGTGATCGGCTCGAAGTCGGCGACGTTGAAGACGTAGGGGTACAGGCAGCCGTCCCAGCCGACCACGTCGAGCGGGTGGTTCGGCACCACGTGGATGGTGCCCGCGAGGCCCCCGGCGCCGTTGCCGCGGTGCTTGATGAAGACCTCGAACGGACCGCCGGCGCCGTTCGTCGAGCTTGTCGAGACGCATGGCTCGGCTGGCACCCGCAGGTCGCGCTCGCAGTACGGCGCGTGCTCGAGCAGCTGCCCGAAGCGGGACAGGTACCGCTTCGGCGGCGCGATGTGGCTGTTGCCTTCGATGGCGTAGAGCCGCAGCGCATCAGTCCCGGTCGGCAGCCAGCGGTGCGTCGTCGCGCGCGGCAGGATCACGTAGTCGCCAGCGCCGACGTCGAGCGATCCGAAGACGGTCTCCACTACCGCCGTGCCCGACTCGACGAACACGCACTCGTCGCCGATGCCGTTGCGGTAGTACGGCGACGGCGTGCCGGCGACGACGTAGCTGATCCGGACGTCGCCATTGCCGAGCACGAGGCGCCGGCCGGTGACCGCGTCGGTGTCGTGCCAGTCCTCAGCGGTCCAGAGGTCGTGCAGTTTCAGGTGCCGCGGGATCAGCGGGTGATTCGGCGTGGTGGCCTGGTCGGGCAGCTCCCAGAC
>DASRRQ010000083.1:0-1662 GCA_035695505.1 Marmoricola sp.
TGTGCGGCCTGCCGACCGAGACCGACGAAGACGTGCTGCAGATCGGCCGGATGGCCCACGAGGTCATCAAGGCGGGCCGGGCGGCGACCGGCACCAAGGACATCCGCTGCACGGTGTCGATCGGTGGGTTCGTGCCCAAGCCGCACACCCCGTTCCAGTGGGCGCCGATGGTGCGCCCCGAGGTCATCGACGCCCGCCTTCAGATGCTCAAGCAGGAGATCAACTCGGACCGCTCGCTGGGCCGGGCGATCGGCTACCGCTACCACGACGGCGAGCCGTCGCTGATCGAGGGCCTGCTTTCCCGGGGCGATCGTCGCGTCGGGGCAGTGATCCGGCGTGTCTGGGACAAAGGCGGGCGTTTCGACGGGTGGAGCGAGCATTTCTCGTACGTCCGTTGGACCGAGTCGGCCGCCGAGGTCCTCCCCGATTTCGGCGTCGACCTCGACTGGTTCACCACCCGCGAGCGCGACCAGGCCGAGGTGCTGCCCTGGGACCACCTCGACTCCGGCCTCGACAAGGACTGGCTCTGGCAGGACTGGCAGGACTCGCTCAGCGAATACGAGCAGGACGACTGCCGCTGGACCCCGTGCTTCGACTGCGGCGTCTGCCCATCGATGGACACCGAGATCCAGATCGGCCCCACCGGCCAGAAGCTGCTCCCCCTGACCCCGGTGAACAGCCTTCGGGTCCCCGCCTAGGAGACAGACATTCCTCCCAAGAACCAACCCGTCGGCGGCCAGGCCCCGATCGTGCAGCGGATCCGCATCCGCTACGCCAAGCGCGGTCCGCTGCGCTTCACCTCGCATCGCGACTTCGCGCGCGCTTTCGAGCGCGCCTTGCGGCGCGCGGCGGTGCCCATCGCTTTCTCTCAGGGCTTCACCCCGCACCCCAAGATCTCGTACGCGAGTGCCGCGCCGACCGGCGTCGGGAGCGAGGCGGAGTATCTGGAGATCGGTTTGCAGGCCGAGGTCGACCCGGAGGAGTTGCGGGTCGCGCTGGACGCGGCCCTGTCGCCCGGCCTCGACGTGCTCGAGGCCGTGGTGGCCGGCGAGGGCAGCCTGGCCGACCGCATCGACGCCTCCCGCTGGCTGATCGAGCTGCCGGCGGTCGAGCCGGAGGTCGCCCGGTCAGCCGTCGAGGCGTTCCTCGCGGCCGAAGAAGTGCTGGTCGAGCGCATGACCAAGCAGGGCCGGCGGTCGTTCGACGCCCGCTCGGCAGTGATCCAACTCTCGCCGTCGGAGCAGTCCGACCCACCTAGCGGGGCGGACGGCGCACCGTGTGCGATAATTGAGCTCGTCGTACGGCAGGTTACGCCCGCCGTGCGGCCCGATGACGTCCTTTCCGGCCTGCGCGTGGTGGCTGGCCTGGAGCCGCCGGTGCCCTCACGGGTAACCCGGCTGGCCCAAGGCACTCTCACCTCCGCGGGAGATATCGTCGATCCGTTGGACGCGGATCGCACGCCTCTTCCTTCCGGGATCTGAGGCGCCGTCGGAGGGCGCCGGCTGCCTTGCAGCGGGCGTCCGGCCGGCAGACTTCGGCCGCCCGTCCGGACCTCGGTCGGGCCCGAAAAACTTGCGGCGACCCTGCGTGGCAGCGCTCACACGCGCCCGGGGCCGCCAGAACTGGAGAGCGCCCCATGCTCGATAACGAGCCCCCAGCCAA
>DASRRQ010000084.1:0-4054 GCA_035695505.1 Marmoricola sp.
ACAACGGCTCGGCGTGAATCATCGCTGACGATGCGTCCACGATCATCGTCGGTACTCACCCCCCTGCCCCGTCCCCGGGCTGACACCAGGAGTACCCACATGTCGAAGGCCCTCACTGCCCGTAGCGTCTCCCCCCTCGTCGGCTTCCTCGCCGCGCTGGCGCTCGTGGCTGCCGCGCTGCTAGCCGGCTTCCTCACCACCTCGGGTCACTCCGTCGCCGGATCGGTCTGGAACAAGAAGGCTCCGGCCGTCGCCGGGTCGGTCTGGAACAAGTCGGGTCACGTCGAGGCCGGCTCGGTGTGGAACAAGACCCCCATCCACTCGGACGGTTCCGTCTGGAACTGAACCATTTGGTTCCCGCCGGTTTACGGCCGAGGAGCCCAGGCACCACCTGAACGGAGCCGATCGGGTAGTTTCCGGCTGAACGGGGTCCGAAACGGTTACCCTGCGCGCATTCTTGCCCGACAATGGGTAAGTGAGATCCGTGCGCAGGAGCACACCTGACGGCCTGATCTGGCTGCTCAGCGCCCTGCTCTGCGCGATCGGAGCGGGGCTCTGGCATGTCGGCCCGGACCTCCCGCACCTCACGCCGCACCTCTGGTGGCCCTTGGTCGCCGCTCTCTATGCGCTGACCACCGTCTCGGCGGTGCACCTGCCGTTCGGCCGGGACAACCACAGCTTGGTGCTCACCCAGGCGCCCCTTGTCCTCGGGCTGCTCTTCCTCACCACCGACCAGCTGCTGCTTGCGGCCGTCGTCGGTCTCGCATTCGTCCAGGTCCTCATCCGGCGCAACCCGCCGATCAAGCTCGCCTTCAACATGGCCTCGGTCTTCGCCCAGGTCCCGCTGGCGTGCCTTGTCTTCGTCAGCACCCTCCACCTCTTCGGTAGTGACCCCGCCACGCTTGGCCCGGCAGTCTGGGTGTCCGCACTGGCCGCCACCCTGGCCGCCGACGTGTTCGGCGCCCTGGCACTGTTCGTCATCTTGAGCCTGCGCCTCGGGGGCTGGGACTGGGCCGAGCTCGCCCGGACCGTCGGTGTGGCAGCCATCGGCACCCTCGTGGTCACCGACATCGCCCTGGTCACCGCGGTGATCCTGCAGGAGTCGCCGAGCGCGATGGCGCTGCTCGCCGTGGTCGGCGTGCTGTCGTACCTGCTCTACCGCGGCTTCCATGTGCAGCGGTTGCGCTACAGCCGCCTCGAGCTGCTCTACCAGTTCACCGGGTCGGTGGACCGAGCCCTTCAGGACGAGTCGGTGCTGGAGACGGTGCGCGCCGAGGCCTGCCAGCTGCTGCGGGCCCGCAACGCCTCGGTCGTGCTGTGCCAGCCCAACTCCACCCAGTGGTGGGCACCTGCCTGCCGCGGCGTCCCGGTGCTGCTCGCACGTGGCGGCGTCAGCGCCGAGCACGACCTGCTGCGGGCGGAGCTCCATGCGGACGGGATGGCCGCCCCCCTGCGCGACGGCGGCGAGATCACCGGCGTGTTCCTCGTGACCGACCGGCTCGACGACATGAGCACCTTCGACCGCGAGGACCTCAAGCTCTTCGAGGCACTCGCCGGTCACGCCAGCGTCGCCCTCACGAACTCCGGCCTGGTGGCACGAGTGCGGGCCGCTGCCCAGGAGACCGAGCACCTGTCCCTCCACGACCCTCTGACGGGACTGCCCAACCGCCTGCACTTCCAGCAGCGGCTGGAGAAGAGGCTGCTGACCGACGGCTCCGCCGCTGTGCTGCTGATGGACCTCGACCAGTTCAAGGAGGTCAACGACACGCTGGGCCACGACGTCGGAGACCGACTGCTGCGCGAGGTCGGCCGGCGGATGCGCCAGCTCGAGCGCGGCGAGACCGTGGTGGCCCGGCTCGGCGGCGACGAGTTCGCCGTCTTGCTCGGCGGCGATGACGTGCACATCGAAGGCATGGTCGCCCGGATCACCCGGGACATGGCACGTCCCTTCGACCTCGGCGAGGTCACCCTGGACGTGCGGACGTCGATCGGCATCGCCTCCACGCCCCGCGACGGCTCGTCGGCCGCGCTGCTGCTGCGCCGGGCCGAGATCGCGATGTACGACGCGAAGGGCGGCTCCACCGGAGTAGCCCGCTACGACGCCGGACGCGACCCGTACAGCTCCCGGCGACTCTCGCTTATCGGCGACCTGGCCCGCGCGGTCGACGAACGCAGCCTGGAGCTGCACTACCAGCCGCAGGCCAACCCGTCGTCCGGCCAGGTGACCGGCGTCGAGGCGCTGCTGCGTTGGAACCACCCGCTCTGGGGCAACGTGCCTCCCGACGAGTTCATCCCGCTCGCCGAGCAGTCCGGCCTGATCAAGCCGCTGACCCGCCTCGTCATCGAGACCGCGGTGCGCCAGTGCGTGGCGTGGCGCGACGCCGGCACACCGGTGCTGATGGCCGTGAACGTCTCGATGCGCAACCTGCTGGAGCCCGAGCTCGCGGACACCGTCGCCCGGTTGCTCGTGCAGGCCGGGCTCCCCGCTGGTCTGCTCAAGCTGGAGGTCACCGAGAGCGCGATCGTGTCCGACCCGCAGCGAGCGGTCCAGGCACTGGAGAAGCTGGTCGACCTGGGCCTGCTGGTCTCGGTGGACGACTTCGGCACCGGCTACTCCTCCCTCACGCGGCTGCGCAGCCTGCCCGTGCAGGAGGTCAAGATCGACCGCTCGTTCGTGCGGCATCTCGCCGAGCGCAAGGACGACCAGGCCATCGTTCGAGCCGTCATCGGGCTGGGCCACGACCTGGGGCTGCGCGTCGTCGCCGAAGGCGTCGAGGACGAGGCGGCCTGGCGGCTGCTGGACTCGTTCGGCTGCGACCTCGTGCAGGGCTACTTCCTGGCCCGGCCGATGCCGGCCGAGGCGATGACCGGCTGGCTGGCCGAGCACTTCGCGGCGTACGCAACCCGTATCCGGTCCGAGGTGGACGACTCCGCGCCCACGGAGACCAGGGCCGATCGCGAGCAGCCGAGCGCCGGCGGCGCCACCCCTGTCGAGGAACGCCGGCTGCGCCGGATCTGAGGGGCGGATCCGACCGGTCCGGCCGCTACTACGCTCAGTGCGTGGCCCAGCTCCGCCTCGCTCTCGCCCAGCACAATCCCGTGGTCGGCGACCTCGACGGCAACGCGGCGCAGATCCTCGACCTGTCCCGACGAGCAGCTGACCTGGGCGCCCATCTGGTCGCGTTCCCCGAGATGGGGTTGACCGGCTACCCCGTCGAGGACCTCGCCCTGCGCGCTTCGTTCGTCGACGCATCCAGGCAACGACTGCTGTCGCTGGCCCAGGAACTGGCCGACGCAGGTCTCGGCGAGCTCGCGGTGGTGGTCGGCTACCTCGACGGGGCGCCGGACGCCGTGCCGGTCCTCGGTACGCCGAAGGGTGCCCCCCAGGACGCCGCCGCCGTGATCCACGGTGGTCGGGTCGTCGCCCGGTACGCCAAGCACCACCTGCCCAACTACGGCGTCTTCGACGAGTACCGCTACTTCGTCCCGGGGGGCTCGCTGACAGTGGCGCGGGTTCACGGGGTCGACGTCGCGGTGGTGGTGTGCGAGGACATCTGGCAGGAGGGCGGCCCGGTGGCCGTGGCCCGCGACGCCCAGGCCGGCCTGCTTCTGGTCATCAACGGCTCGCCGTACGAGCGGAACAAGGACGACGTCCGCCTCGACCTGGTCCGGCGGCGGGCGGCGGCCGCCGGCTGCACCCTTGCCTACGTCAACATGGTCGGCGGGCAGGACGAGCTGGTGTTCGACGGCGACTCGCTGGTCGTCTCGGCCGACGGGACCTGCCTGGCTCGGGCCGGTCAGTTCACCGACGAGCTGCTCGTCGTCGACCTCGACCTGCCGCGCGCAGCGACTCAGGTCACCGACGAGCCGAGCAGCGTCGTGACCCCGGACGACGGCGCGACGATGATGATCGAGCGCGTCGTGCTCTCCGAGGACCTGCTGCCGCCCTGGGAACCTGCGCCCGCACCGATGGCCGAGCGGCTCAGCGACGACGCCGAGGTCTACGCGGCGCTGGTCACCGGGCTGCGCGACTATGTGACGAAGAACGGCTTTC
>DASRRQ010000085.1:0-1594 GCA_035695505.1 Marmoricola sp.
CCGGCCAGCGACGGCACGATCGTCGACAGGTCGAGCTCGAGCCGCTCCGAGAACGCCGGCTCGGCCTCCGGGTCGAGCCACATGCCCTGGCGCTTGGCGTACGCCTCGACCAGCGCGACCTGTTGGTCGCTGCGCCCGGTCAGCCGGAGGTATTTGATCGTCTCGTCGTCGATCGGGAAGATCGCGGCGGTCGAGCCGTATTCCGGCGACATGTTGCCGATGGTGGCCCGGTTGGCCAGCGGCACCGCGCTCACGCCGGGACCGTAGAACTCGACGAACTTGCTGACCACGCCATGCTCGCGGAGCATCTCGGTGATCGTCAGGACGAGGTCGGTGGCGGTGGTGCCGGCCGGCATCTCGCCGGACAGCTTGAAGCCGACGACCCGCGGGATCAGCATGCTGACCGGCTGGCCGAGCATCGCGGCCTCGGCCTCGATGCCGCCGACGCCCCAGCCCAGCACGCCGAGGCCGTTGACCATCGTGGTGTGCGAGTCGGTGCCGACCAGCGTGTCGGGATAGGCCTGGCCGTTGCGCTCCATGATCGTGCGGGCCAGGTATTCGATGTTGACCTGGTGCACGATGCCGGTGCCCGGCGGGACGACCTTGAACTCGTTGAACGCGGTCTGGCCCCAGCGGAGGAACTGGTAGCGCTCGCGGTTGCGCTGGTATTCCAGCTCGACGTTGCGGGCGAACGCGTCTTCGCGGCCGAACAGGTCGGCGATGACCGAGTGGTCGATGACCAGCTCGGCCGGGGCGAGCGGGTTGACCTTGGTCGCGTCGCCGCCCAGCTCCTTCACGGCCTCGCGCATGGTGGCCAGGTCGACCACGCAGGGCACGCCGGTGAAGTCCTGCATCAGCACCCGGGCCGGCGTGAACTGGATCTCGACGCTCGGGTCGGCCGTCTCGTCCCAGCCGCCCAGCGCGCGGATGTGGTCGGCGGTGATGTTGGCGCCGTCCTCCGTCCGCAGCAGGTTCTCCAGCAGGATCTTCAAGGAGTAGGGCAGGCGGTCATGCCCCTCGACCTTGTCGATCGTGAAAATCTCGTAGCTCGCGTCACCGACGCGCAGCTCGCTCTTCGCACCAAAGGTGTCGAGGCTGGCCACGTCAACTCCTTCACACCCAGCGACCGTGAGTAGACCTCAGCAGTCTTTCGCATTGCTCGGCGGTGTCCTCTGGTTAGGCAGGCCTAACTCTGGGTTCACGACTTCCTGTAAACCGTACGTCCGTCTTGTAAGCGAGGGCAAGGCGGGGTCAGGACGTGGCACGCACCGCGAACGTGTTGTCGGCCAGATAGGCCGGTTGCAGCGTCACACCCTCGATCGTCGCTGCCGGGAGCACGAACGCGAGGCGTTTGTCGACGATGTCGTCGCGCCAGCCGGCCAGCGGGACCAGATCGTCGCCCAATTTGATCCGCAGCGACCAGGTGCCGGGCGGGAGGGACGGGATCAGCGCCCGAAACGTCATATTTTCGCGCTCAACGGGAAACTCTCGGGCGGAATCCGGCGACATCGCCAGCAAGACCACGCCGGCGTCCGGCGCGGCGCCGATCAATCGGCCCGCGAGACGTACGCCGTCCGCGTCGGCCTCCACCGGC
>DASRRQ010000086.1:0-24648 GCA_035695505.1 Marmoricola sp.
GAGGTCTTCCTCGTCAGCGTGCACGCGGCGCTGGAGCAGTTAGCCCACGAGCGCGAGGGCGCCCTTGTCATCCCGAGCGTCGAGGGTGACGTCCGCGGGACCTACGACCTGCTGCTCGCTTCGCTCGAACAGCCTTCGGCCGGCGGCCTCGGCGCACGCTAGTTTTGGCGATGCCGGCCCACCCCGGCGTGACGGAAGGCTCTTCATGCAGCAGGGATACAAGCAGGTCAGCTTCGTCGGCGTCAGCGACCTCGACGCAGCCGAAGCCTTCTACGGTGGCGTCCTCGGGCTGAGCCTGAGCGATGCCCGCCCGTACTCGTTGCTTTCCGACACCGGCGCCGCACAGCTGCGGATCACGCTCGTCGAGGACGTCCGGGCCGCGCCGTACACGGTGCTCGGCTGGGTGGTGGCTGACCTCGAGGGCGAGATCGACCGGCTGCTCGGCGCGGGCGTGGCGTTCAACCGGTACGACGGCCTCGACCAGGACGAGCGTGGCATCTGGACCAGCCCCAGCGGCGCACGGATCGCCTGGTTCCTCGATCCCGACGGCAACAACCTCTCGTTGCAGGCCTGACCCGGCACCAGCTCAGGCGCGCGATCTCATGACAGTTGTCATGCACACCTCGTGACGTCCGGCATCTGTGTTCGAGCCCGGCAAAACCTAGGCTCGAAGCAACCGATTCGTCGCGCGCCGACAACCCCCGTCATGGCGCGAACCTGCTGGAAGGACCGCCCCGTGAGCGCCACGGACTACATCATCGACATCCTCCTGATCGCGATCGTGGTGCTGCAGATGCGCCCGAGCGAGCTCACCTGGCGGGCAGTGCTACGCCCGGTCGCCCTAGTGTCCATCGCGGGTTTCCACTACCTCCGCGGCGTCCACCTCGCCGGCAACGACGTGGCCCTGATCGTCACGCTGACTGCGGTCGGCGTGCTGTTCGGCACGGCGAGTGCGGTCGCGACGAGCGTGTGGCGCAACCACGAGGGCACCGTCATCGCCCGGGCGGGCATCGCCGCGGCGGCGCTCTGGGTCGCGGGCATGGGCTTCCGCTTCGCCTTCTCGATCTACTCCAACTCGAACGCCGGTGGGATGCACATAGCGTCGTTCTCGCAGTCGCACGACATCACCAGCGCACAGGTCTGGGTCACCGCCCTCGTGCTGATGGCCTTCGGCGAGGTGCTCGCACGGACCGGTCTTCTGCAGTGGCGGGCCTTCCGGTTGCGCACGAGTGCCGGCGTGGCGCCGGCCGACCGGGCGCTGGCCTGACGCCTACGCGTCGTACGCCGAGGGCTGGTTGAACACCACCGTCAGCGCCACGATCCGGTTATCGCGGATCGTGAAGTAGTTGGTCATGATGAGCTCCTCAGGCAGGTTGGCCTTGTCGTAGGTCCCGTCGTAGCGCCCGCGGAGGATCACATCCCCGTAGTGGTCGAGCACCTCGACGGCGTCAATCGTGACCGAGTCGCCGACCATCTCTTCGGTGATCCAGGAGCAGATGGCGTCGGCACCGCGGATCTCACGGCGGGCATCGTTGACGTAGGCGTCGGACGCGAAGGTGCCGACGATGCCCTCGACGTCGAACCGGTTGACCGCAGCCAGGTGCTCGATGATCACGGTGGGAGCCTCGGCCAGGGTGATGGTCTTCATAGTGGATCCTCTCGGTCTGGTCCCGGCACGGCTGCCGGGCTCACGAGACGAACCTGGTCGCTCCTGCCGCAGGAGGGTCAACAGCCCGCCGACACTGGACTCTCCCCTGGGGGGAGACAGCACACTGGTCCGGTGCGACCGTCCACCCTGTCCATCGGCGACTTCTCCCGTGCGACCCACCTCAGCGTGAAAGCGCTGCGCTACTACCACGAGTCCGGACTGCTCGAGCCTGCCGAGATCGACCAGCATTCGGGCTACCGCCGTTACGAAGTGGAGCAGATCCCGGTCGCCCACATCATCCGGAGGTTCCGCGACCTGGACATGCCCGTCGAGGCCGTCCGAGCCGTCCTGCACGCGGCGGATCCGACGGAGAGGAACGAGTTGATCGGGGCGCACCTGCGCCGGCTCGAGGACGAGTACGGCAGAGCGCAGCGGGCCATCGCGTCCCTGCGCGATCTGCTCGAGCACCCGAGCACCGATCTCCCGGTCGAGCACCGCAGTATCCCGACGACCCAGGTCGCCTCGGTCACCGCAGACGTCCGGCGAGCGGACATCGGGGTCTGGCACCAGGGCGCGCTGGCCGAGCTCTATGCGACGGTCGCCGCGCAAGGACTGGCGACGACCGGACTCGCTGGCGGGCAGTTCGGTGATGGGTTGTTCTCCGGCGACGGCGACACCGCGACGATGTTCCTTCCGGTCGGTGCCGGCTTCGAACCCATCGGCCGGCTCGAGCTGAGCGCACTACCTGCCGTCGACCTCGCGGTCGTCGCGCACGTGGGCGAAGAAGACGGGATCGACCGCGCGTACGGCGCCCTGGCGGCGTACGTCGCCCGGCACGCGCTGGCACTGGCCGGTCCGATTCGCGAGTTCTACCCGGTCAACCGCCACCAGACGCAGGATGCGACGTACTGGCGGACGGAGATCGGGTGGCCGATCCTCGCCACCGGCCAGGAGGACTAGGCAGCCAGATCCGCGACGTGGTCGATCATCGTGTCCATCGCGGCGCGCAGCGGATCGGTGCTCCGGTGCATCTGGCACAGGAGCAGACCGCCTTGGAGCGACGCGAGCATCGCTGTCGCGAGGGTCTCGATGTCGAGCTCAGCCGGCAGCGTCCCGTTGTCCTGCATGGCGTGGAAGCCGTGCCGGATCGCCGCCTGCCACCGATGGAAGCCCTGGGCGACGCCGCTGCGCGCATCGTGGTCGAGCTCGCCGAGCTGGCTGCCCAGCGCGGCGATCGGGCACCCGCCCTTGCAGTTCATCCGGTCCTGGTGCGCGATGACCTCGTCGCGCCAGGCGCGCAGCGCGGCGATGCTGTCCAGGCGAGCGAACGCGTTCTCCTGCTCGGCCACGACGGCGTCGTTCTGGTAGTCGATGACTGCACGCACCAGCGCGTCCTTGTCGACGAAGTAGTGGTAGATCTGCGAGCTGCTGACGCCGGCCTCGTCGCGGACGTGCTCGAGCGTCGTACCGGCGACGCCGTTGACGAACATCAGCTCGGCAGCCGCTTCGACGATCCGCGAGCGGGTGGCTGCACCCTTCGGGGTGAGCTTCAACGCGGTCTGCATCATCGGGTTCCTCATTTCTGGAGTTGCTGATCCATTTTTACCGCAGCACTCTGGATCACACAAGCCAGAACTCAGAAGGAGTCAACGATGAGCACCACAGATCTGAACGGCCGGACCGCACTGGTGACCGGCTCGACCGCAGGTATCGGCAGGGCGACGGCCGAGCTGCTCGCCAGCCGCGGAGCAGAGGTCGTCGTGACCGGTCGCGACGCGGACCGGGGACAGGCGGTCGTCTCCTCGATCGTCGCCGCCGGCGGCTCGGCGCGCTTCATCGTCTCGGAACTGGGCGACGTCGCCTCGGTCCGGGCCCTCGCTGAGGCGGCCGGCCCGGTCGACATCCTGGTCAACAACGCGGCGACGTTCCCCGGAGGGGCGCTGGTGGACCAGGACGTGGAGAACTTCGAGGCGGCGTTCGACCTCAACGTCCGCGCGCTCTACTTCCTCACCGCCGCGGTCGTGCCAGGCATGGTCGCGCGGGGCCGCGGCAGCGTGGTCAACGTGAGCACGATGGCCGCGAGCGTCGGCATGGCGGGGCTCTCGGCGTACAGCGGCACCAAGGCAGCGGTCGAGGCGTTCACCCGGACCTGGGCCGTCGAGCTCGGGGCGGCCGGTGTCCGGGTCAACGCCGTCGCGCCGGGTCCGACCCGGACCGACATGGTGATGGCCGCAATGGGCGAGGAGGGTGCGGCCGCGGTCGCCGGCACCACGATCCTGGGCCGTCTCGCCGGACCCGAGGAGATCGCCTCGGTGATCGGCTTCCTCGCCTCCGACGCGTCGAGCTATCTGACCGGCGCGACGATCGCCGCGGACGCTGGTCGTACGGCGATCTGACCGAGCTCCCCGCAGGACAGCGCAGCAGAAGGCCCGGCCGACGCGAGTCAGCCGGGCCTTCCGCATCAGTCTTCAGTGCTAGTCCTCGTCAGGGTGCTCCTCGACCGACCGTGAGTCGGTCAGTGTGAGGGCGCCGTAGCCGGCCACCAGGCCGACAACGACAGCGAGGATCGCGTAGGTGATCCGCTCGCCGTGGAAGAACGACTGCACTAGCGAGCTGCTCCAGACGCCTGCCGGCAGGCTCTTGGTCACCAGAGCGGCGATCAAGGTGCCGACGATCGCGGTGCCGACGCTGGTGCCGACCTCCTGTGCGGTGTCGTTGAGCGCCGCGCCGATGGAGGTGCGGTTGGCGGGCATTGCGTCGACCAGCGCCACCGCGCAGATCGTCATCACGGTCCGCAGGCCGATCGTCATCAGCACCATGGCGACAGCGATGGCGAGGTAGCCGTGGTAGACCCCCCACGACATCGCCGCCAGCGAGCCGGCCAGGAACCCGGCGCCGATCAGGCACGCGATCCGATGACCGAATCGCTTGCCGAGCCACTCCGAGAACGGGCTTGCCGCGATCATCGTGACGATCAGCGGGAGGTTCGCCAGGCCAGCGCGCATCGGGCTCCAGCCGTAGGCGTACTGGAAGTGCAGGATCAGGCCGAACATCACGCTGGCCATAGCGATCGCCGTACCGGTCTGCGCGATGGTGGCGCCCCGGACGGTCCCGCTCGTGAAGAGCTTCAGGTCGAGCATCGGCTCAGCAGTCGTGCCCTCGTGCCGCCAGAACGCGAGCGCTGCGGCGATCGCGCCGAGGAACGAGGCGATCGTGCCGATCGAGAGCCAGCCGTGCTGGACGCCACTGGTCATCGCGTAGCAGGCCAGGCCGATCGTCGCGATGCTGTAGACCGCGCCCGGCAGGTCGAGCTTGTCCTTGGTCAGGCCGGCGGGGTCATCGGCCGGTACGCCGAGCCGGACGCCGATGCAGGCGATCAGCGCGATCGGGGCGTTCACGACAAGCAGCCACTCCCAGCGCACGTGCGCCAGGGCGGTGCCGCCGAGCAGCGGGCCGAGGATGAAGCCGGACATGCCGACGACCATCATCACGGTGATGGCCCGCATCCGCAGGGCCTTGTCGTCGAAGAGCCGGAAGACCAGCGAGTTGGTGATCGGCGCCATCGCCGCAGCGGCCAGGCCGAGGGCGGCGCGCAGCGCGATCAGCTCGCCGGCGGTGGTCACCGCGACGACGCAGAGGCTGAGCGCACCGAACACGGCCAGGCCGGTGAGCAGGACCCGGCGGCGACCGAAGCGGTCGGCGAGCGAGCCTGCCGTGAGCAGCAGCCCGCCGAAGGTCAGCGAGTAGGCGCCGGTGACCCACTGCAGGGCAGTCGTGCCGCTGCCCAGGTCGCGGCCGATGGTGGGCAGTGCGATCGACAGCAGGGTGTTGTCGACCATCTCGACGAAGAACGCCAGGCAGAGGGCTGCCAGCGGGATCCAGGCCGCCCGCAGCGACGGGTAGGTGCGCGGTGCGGCGGGAGCCTGTACAGGGGTGGGGGTGGTGGTCATGGGTTGACCTCCTCTCGTGGGGGCGTCCCGGTCGAACGCCACACCCTGAAGGTGCCAGCCGGCGGTTTCACCACGGTTTCACCACGGCTTCACGGGGGTCCAGAGGCTCGGTCCTGAGGTTTCGACAGGCTCAACCAGCGGCGGTTGAGCCTGTCGAAACCGGGTTCGCTGTTCGCTCAGGCGTGGGCGAAGTCCTCGCCGGTGAACTCGCGCTGCTCGACCAGCACCATCCAGTTGCCTGAGTTGTCGCGGCAGACTGCCTCGACGCCGTACGGGCGCTCGGCCGGCTCTTGGAGGAACACGACCCCCTTGGCACTGAGCTCCTCGAAGGTCTTCCGGCAATCATCAACTGCCATCCCGAGGCCGTTCATGCCGCCCTCATCGAGGGCACGATTGATCGCGGCGACCATCTCGGGTGAGTGCGGCGGGCCCGGTTGGGTGAGGTGGACCTGGATCTCGGGCTGGTTGGGGTGCTTCACGGTGCACCAGCGGTAGCCGTCGCCGAGGGTGATGTCGGTGTGCTCCTCGAAGCCGAGCACATCGATGTAGAAGGCCTTCGCAGCGTCGGTGTCCTTCACGAAGAGCGTTGCCAGCGAGATGTTGGTGATCATGCTGCGACGCTACGTCGGGCGATCGGGCTCCGGCTTCTCCTGCCTTGCGGACCTCTCGGCCAGCCCCCACATGAAGAGGTAGCAGCCGGGGATGTGCGGTGCGCCGTCGGCGTACCGGCGCTGGAACTCGCTCGGCGAGACGCCGACAAGCTCGCGGAACCGGCTGCTGAAGGAGCCGAGGCTGGAGAAGCCGACCGCATGGCAGACCTCGGTGACGGTCAGGTTCGTCGCCCTCAGCAGGTCTTGGGAGCGCTCGACCCTCCGCTCGGAGAGGTAGGCCGCCGGGCTCATCCCGTACGTCGCTGTGAACAGCCGTTGGAAGTGGTACTTGCTGATCCCGGCGAGCGCGGCCAGCGTCTCGAGGTCGAGCGACTCCGCGTAGTACCGGTCCACGTGATCGCGGGCCCGGCGCAGGTGCAGCAGTACGTCGTCCGGCGCCTTAGTGCCCACCGCGCCTCCCTTCTCACTTGCCAGTCCGAGCCCAGCCTAAAGAGCAGTGCACAAGTTCCGAAGATGCGATCAACTAGACCTATGAGCGGAGTCGACGAGCCCGGACTGCCCACCCTCTTCGCGTGGGCCGGCGGCCTGGACCCACTGCGGAGGATGATCGACACCTTCTACGACCACGTCGAGGCAGACCCGGACCTGTCGCCGTTCTTCCCCGGCGGCGTCTCGGAGCACCACCGCGCGCACGTCACCGCCTGGTGGGCCGAAGTGCTCGGCGGGCCCACGACGTACACCGACCAGCACGGCGGGTACGACGCGATGCTGAGCCACCATCTCGACCTGGCCATCACGCCTGAGCAGCGGCGTACGTTCGCCTCGACCATGAGCCTGGCGGCCGACGAGGCCGGGCTCCCCGCCGACCCTGAGTTCCGGGCGGCGATCATCGGCTACCTCGAATGGGGGACCCGTCTTGCCGCGGAGAACTCGCAGCGCGGCGCCACCCCCTTCGAGCACGCGCCGGTCCCGCGCTGGGGCTGGGGTGTGGCGCCGCCGTACCAGGGCTGATCGCTCGTCCGCGATGCTCCTGCGGTGACGGGACCAGTGGCCGTGATCCACCTCTCTCTCCCTGGCGCCGCTGCGGCTGCTGCGGTGCAATGAAGTGTGATCGGCGACCGATGGGGCGTGCGCGATGAAGAGGTCGCACGCCGGTTCCCGTGTGACGACCTAGTCGACGGGCATGTGCTCGCGGCGTACCGGGGAGTGAGCGTCGCCGCCGCAGCCGACCGGGTCTGGCCGTGGCTGGTCCAGGTCCGGCTGGCGCCGTACTCCTACGACTGGATCGACAACCTCGGTCGACGCTCACCACAACGGCTGCGCGACCTCGCCGACCCGGTCCCCGGCGATCGGTTCAGCTGCGCCGGCGGCAGGCCTGTCGGCAGGGTGCTGTCGGTGACCCCGGGCGAGCAGCTCACCGCGACCATCATGGGCGCCCGGATGTCCTACGTCCTGGTCCCCGAAGGCCCCACCACCCGGCTGCTGCTCAAGGTGGTGATGCCTCGGGGCCGGTTGCTCGCCCCGTTCGTGAGCATCGGCGACCTGGTGATGGCCCGACGCCAGCTGCTCAACCTCAAGTCGCTGGCGGAGCGCTGATGGTCTGGGGCAACTTCTCGTTGGTGGCAACCACCGCTGGTTGAGCTTGTCGAAACCCGGGTCGAATCCGGGCAAGCGAAGAGCCCCGACGCAGTGCGTCGGGGCTCTCCGGGTGAGACTAGGAGACGCGGACGTTCTCGGCCTGCGGGCCCTTGGGGCCGGCGGTCACGTCGAACTCCACCTTCTGGTTCTCGTCCAGCGACTTGTAGCCGTTGCTCTGGATGGCGGAGTAGTGGACGAACACGTCCTCACCGCCACCATCCTGCGCGATGAAGCCGAAACCCTTTTCGGCGTTGAACCACTTGACGGTTCCCTGAGCCATGATCTTTTCCTTTGTTCGATGCCAGGGGCACTGTGCCCCGGGCTGCTGAAGACATCCACCTGTGCTGATGTCCAGCGAACCGAAAACCAGGAGTACGAGATACAGGCCGCGAGATGTACGCGGCCAGGACGACTTGCAGAGCCGTCCCTTCAACATCAACAACGATAGAGCATGTTCGCCGGAATGCACCCATGGGTAGGTGAACAGTTGCCCGCGCTAGCCCCCGCTCATCAAGAAACCGGCGACATGAGCTGTCGCACGCTTGCTCTGCATCACGGTCATATGACCGCGTCGCGGCACCTGGAGCAGCGTCGATCCGGGGATCAGGTCCGTCGTACGTTCCAAGGTCTCGGCGGGGTAGAACTTGTCGCGCTGGCCACCGATCAGCAGTGTCGGCGCCTCGATCGGGCGCGCACAGCCGGCGAGATCGAAGCCGTCCTCGGCGTCCAACGTCGCCAGCAGGTCGGCAGCAGCATGCGGCGCCTTGAACATCCACGACGCTGCCAGCCTCCCTGCAGCGCGGGCGATCGGCCCCCACGGGACGATCTGCTCGACGATGGTTGCCGCCGCGTTGCGCTCGTCGCCGGCCCGCAGCAGGTCCGCCACCGCCAATTGCTCCTGCCGGGCGAGGGGCCCGAGCGTGTAGCCGGTGCTGATCAGGACCAGGCGGCGTACGACGTCGGGGTGGTCAGCGGCGACCTGCTGGGCGATGCTGCCGCCGGTCGAGATCCCGACGAGGTCGACAGGCTCGTCGAACAGCTCGCGAAGCGCCTCGGCGTGGCCGGTCGCGAGGTCGGTCATCGTGAGGTCGGCGGGCAGATTACGCCATCGGTTGGTCGCGACAAGGCGCCGCTTCTTGGCAAGCGGCAGTACCGGCCCGAGGATGCTACGTACGAAGAGATTGCCCGTGACTCCGGTGTTGTTCGAGAGCCCGGAGAGCACCACGATCGGTCTGCCCTCGCCGACTGCCGCCCACGGCACCGGACCGGCGATGCCGCGCTCAATCTTCATGGAAGCCACCGTACCCACGCCGACCGGGCACAGATGTCTCGCCAGAACACCCTGACCGGGCACAGATGTCTCGCTTCGTGATCACGCTCGGGGGCACGATGGCTGACGTGGCCCTGCTTAGCCCGACCCTGCGAACCGCACGACTCGGCTCAGGCCCCTCACCGACCTCGAGGTGGAGCCGCTCGATGGGCTGCACAGCCACGCGCACGTCCTGCGCTATTGAGATGCGCCCGCCTGGACCGATCGTGATCTCTCAGAGCAGTTCCTCGTCGCGTGACCGCGGACTCCTGGGTCTACGGGCCGCTTCGGCGCGATCGCCGTTGGCATTGATCCGCGGGACATCTCCGCCCGGTCGGCATTGATCCGCGGGACATCTGTGCCCGGTCAGGGTGTTCTGGCGGGACATCTGCGCCCGGTCGGCGGGGCAGTAGCTGAAGGTGGTCGCGCCCTCGTCGCCGATCCACTGCCACATCGGCACGGTGCCACCGATCTCGGCACCTCGACCGCGCTGCGACCGCGTGATCTGCGGGTCGCCGGCGATGCCGCTTCCGCGCCTCACGCCCGGCGGCTGACGACCCCGCCCGCTCGGATCGCACGCGGGATCTCGGCGACGTCGTCGACCTCCGCACTCAATCGAGCGAGGTCGCCGGCCGATGCTGCGGCGTCCAGCGTCACGGCGTACGTGATGCCCGTGGACTGCCACTCGTCATCGAAGCCGCCGTCCGCCTCCACCACGATGCCGTCGAGGGCGATCCCGAGCCGCCGCGCCTCCCGGAAGGTGTCGTTCAGGACGCAGAGCGCCACCGCGAGGTGCAGGACCTGCGCCCCGTTGGACGCCGGACCGGCGACGACCCCTGCCTCGGACCATGGATGGGCCAGCACGACACCAGCTGCGTCCCGCAAGGTGCCGGCCGTCGCACGTACGCCGAAGGGGGAGAGGTCCATCCGAGGGATTCTGCCCGAACCGCGTCCGTCGCGACACCTTCGGCGGCGGGCCTACGATGGCGAGGATTCCCATGCCTCCCTCAGATGACCGCCCCCGCAAGCTGCTGCTGGCGGTCGACGCACCGTCGCTGCTGCACCGGCACCACCATGCCCGTGCCCACACACAGATCACCGACCGATCAGGGCGGCCCGCCTGGGCGCTGGAAGGGATGCTGCGCCAGATCCTCGAAGCGATCGACTCCTTCGCGCCCGACGCCGTGATCTTCGGGCTCGACGACCGGACCTCCTCGGTCCGCTCCGACTTCTACCCCGGCTACAAGGCGGGGAGGGCAGCCAAGGACGCGTCGTTGGTCGACCAGCTCGACCGCGCGGGCGCGCTGCTCGATGCGCTCGGCCTCGCGACGCTGACCCCGCCAGGGCTGGAGGCCGACGATGTCAACGCCTCGGCAGCGACCTGGGCCCGGGAGCACGACTGGAACTGCGTGATCATCACCTCCGACCGGGACGCCTTCGCGCACATCAGCGAGCACACCCAGGTCCTCCGGCTGATCAATGGCGGCATCGACGGCTCGCCGCTGCTCAACCCCCGACGCCTGTTCGCGCTGTACGGCGTCGCCTCCCAGCACTACCTCGAGTACGCCGCACTGCGCGGTGACGCCAGCGACAACCTCCCCGGCGTCTCCGGCATCGGCGAGAAGACCGCGGCCGCCTTGCTCTCGCAGGTCGGCTCGATGCAGGCCGTCTGGGCCGACATCGAGCAGAACGACGGCCAGATCATCGCTGCCACCCTGGATGACTGGGCCGCCGAGACCGGCGGCCGGCGGATGGGCGCGACCGTCGTACGCCGCCTCTCGGCTCCTGGTGCCAAGGAGCGGTTCGACTTCAACATCGCGATCATGTCCGGCCGCGACGATCTCGATCTCGGCCTCACTCCCGACGTCCCGGGAACACCCGGCCTGCTGCCGCTGGATCCGGACCAGGTCAGCCGGGTAGCCGGGTACCTCAACGTCGAGGCCACCAAGTCGCTGGCGGTGCGAGTGCTCAGCACCGACCCTGCATCGGCCGCCAGCCAGATCGGGTAGGAAGTAACCATGTGCTTCGCCCCGCAGGCCGACCTGGTCGCCGGCGTCGTGGTGACCGGGATCGGCATCGACACCCTGCGCCGTACGAGCCGGCGCGACCTGCTGCCGCTGGCCTCGCTGCCGTTGGTCTTCGGAGCGCACCAGCTCATCGAGACGCTGGTGTGGTGGAACCAGCGTGGCGAGGTCTCCGACTGCGTCGGCAAGCCGGCAGCCTGGATCTACGCGATGATCGCGCTCTGCATCGTCCCGGTGCTGGTGCCGTTCGCGTTCTACCGGGCCGGCACGAGCCGCTCGGTGCCGATCGGGCGGGCGCTCGTGGTCGGCGGCGCCGTCTCGGCCACCATCCTCTTCTTCACGCTGGTCTTCGGCACCATGCACGCGACGATCGACGGCCACCACATCAACTACCACGTCGGTACGCCGGTGCTGCCGTTCACGCTCGGTCTCTACATCATCGCGACCTGCGCACCAGGACTGCTCGCGAACAGCACGAGCCTGCGCGTCTACGGGACGGCGAACCTGGTCGTGGTGGCGCTGCTGATGTGGCTGGCCCAGTCGGCGCTGGTGTCGCTGTGGTGCGTCTGGGCGGCGGTCAGCAGCGTCCTGATCAACCTCTATGTCCGACGACGGCCGACGGTGGACGCGGCGCCAGCTGATCCGGCGTCCGCGGAGGCCCCGCGCAACCGGTAAATTCATCCGGTGTCCGACAAGCGCCCCCGCCGTACCTTCGCCGTGATCAGCCACCCCGACGCGGGTAAATCCACCCTGACCGAGGCGTTGGCGCTGCACGCGCGAGTCATCACCGAGGCCGGCGCGGTGCATGGCAAGGGCGATCGGCGCGCCACCGTCTCGGACTGGATGGCGATGGAGAAGGCCCGCGGCATCTCGATCACCTCGGCAGCACTGCAGTTCGACTACCGCGACCACGTCATCAACCTCGTCGACACCCCCGGCCACAGCGACTTCTCCGAGGACACCTACCGGGTGCTCTCGGCCGTCGACTCGGCCGTGATGCTGGTCGACGCGGGTAAGGGCCTCGAGCCGCAGACGCTGAAGCTGTTCCGGGTGTGCGCGCTACGCGGCATCCCGGTGATCACCGTGATCAACAAGTGGGATCGGCCCGGCCTCTCGCCTCTCGGCCTGATGGACGAGATCGAGCAGCAGATCAAGCTCCGGCCGACGCCGCTGACGTGGCCGGTCGGCCAGGCCGGCGACTTCCGCGGGGTACTGGACCGGCGTACGGGCGAGTTTGTGAAGTACACCCGTACGGCGGGCGGCGCGACCCGGGCTCCCGAGCGTCGGATGGCAGCCGACGAGGTCGAGGAGGCCGACGCTGCGGTCTGGGCCGACGCGGTCGACGAGCACGAGCTGCTCGGCCTCGACGATGCCGACCACGACCAGGAGCGTTTCCTGGCCGGCGAGACGACGCCCGTCATGTTCGCCTCGGCCCTGCAGAACTTCGGCGTCGCCCAGCTGCTCGACCTGCTGCTCGAGCTCGCCCCCGGTCCGAGCGCCACGACTGGCGTCGACGGCTCCGTGCGCCAGGTCGACGACGAGTTCAGTGCGTTCGTCTTCAAGGTGCAGTCCGGCATGAACGCCTCGCACCGAGACCGGTTGGCCTACGCACGGGTGGTCTCCGGGGAGTTCGAGCGCGGGATGATCGTGACCCACGCGACGACCGGCCGCCCGTTCGCCACCAAGTTCGCCCAAGCCATGTTCGGCCGCGAGACGACCTCGGTCGAGACCGCTGAGCCCGGAGACATCATCGGCCTGGTCAACGCCCAGGCGCTGCGCGTCGGCGACACCGTCTTCGTCGGCGACCCGATCGACTACCCGCCCGTCCCGAGCTTTGCGCCCGAGCACTTCATGTCGGTCAGCGCCAAGGACATCGGGCGCTACAAGCAGTTCCGCAAGGGCATCGACCAGCTCGACCAGGAGGGCGTCGTCCAGGTACTTCGCTCGGATCTGCGCGGCGACCAGAGCCCGGTGCTCGCGGCCGTCGGGCCGCTGCAGTTCGAGGTCGTCGAGGAGCGGATGGCGAACGAGTTCAACTCCCCGATCCGGCTCTCCCGGCTCGACTACGGCGTGGCCCGGCGTACGGATGCGGCGGGCGCGCAGGTGCTCAACGGCATCCGCGGCGCCGAGGTCCTGCAGCGCAGCGACGGCACCTACCTGGCGCTGTTCATCGACAAGTGGCGCGCGAACAACGCCGCCCGCGAGAACCCGGACGTGCTGCTCGAGGAGCTGCCGGCGGGTGGCAACTGATCTGCGCAACTTAGATTGTGACTAGTCACTTTCTTTGATACCTTCCTGCCGTGCCCACCCAGCAGGAACGCCGCGAGTCAGCGATCGCGCGCCTGCTCGACGCCAGCATCGAGACGATCATCGAGGTCGGGTACGCGAAGGCATCCGCCTCGACGATCACGAAACGAGCCGGGCTCTCCCACGGAGCGCTCTTCCGCCACTTCGAGACGATGAGCGACTTCATGGCCGCGACGGCCGGCGAAGCGCTGCGACGGCAGATGGGCGACTTCACCGCCCGGATCGAAGCCGCCAAAGCGGCTGGCCTCCAGGTCGCCGACGTGCTGCGGATCATGCGCGCGGTGATGGGGTCGCGGACCAACGCGGTCATGTACGAGCTCACCACCGCAGCCCGGACCGACAAGGAGCTGCAACGGATCCTGCAGGCCGGCTCGACCGACTACCTCGCGGCCGTCCGCGCTACTGCCCGGACGCTGCCCGGCCTCGGGCACATTCCCGACGAGCTCTTCTCGACGCTCGTGCTGCTGCTCACCGATGTCTTCGACGCCGAAGCCTCGATGAACGCCGTACGCCCGCTCGCGGCCGACGAACTCGGCCGCCGTGACGACTTCCTGCAGCTCATCTACACCTTCACCCAGGAGAAATCATGAAAACCCGCCTCTCGCTCGTCGCCGCGACAGTGCTCACCCTGGTCGGCGCAGCAGCGCCGGCCCTCGGTGCCGTAGCGCCGAACGCGGACACCACCCCCGCACCTCTGCAGTACGTCGCCCTCGGCGACTCCTACTCGGCCGGTTCAGGCAACCTCCCGTTCTCGCCGGGCGTGGTCCCCTACTGCGCGCAGTCGACGAAGAACTTCTCCCACGACATCGCGGCCGCAACCGGCGCGCATCTCACCGACGTCTCCTGCGGCGGTGCCGAGACCAAGGACTTCACCACGTCGCAGTACCCCGGCCTGGCTCCGCAGCTCGACGCGGTCAGCGCCAGCACGCAGCTGATCACGATGACCATCGGCGGCAACGACGCCGACACCCTCGCGATCGCGGCCGGCTCCTGCGGCGTCTCATCGGTGCTCACCCTCGGCCTCGGCGCGCCCTGCAAGACCGTGTTCGGGTCGACGTTCGACAACCTGGTGCAGAACACCGTCTACCCCAACGTGAAGGCGGCCCTGCTCGCCGTACGGGCCAAGGCGCCGAACGCACGCGTCGTGGTCGTCGGCTACCCGTGGATCATGCCGGCGACCCGTGGCTGCTGGCCGAGCCTCCCGATCGCCGCGGGCGACATCCCCTACCTGCGCTCACTGCAAGCCCACCTCAACGGCGTCATCGAGCAGGCCGCCGACGAGACCGGGGCGACGTTCGTCGACATGTCCGTGCTGTCCAACGGCCACGATTCCTGCCAGAAGCCGGTCAACCGATGGGTCGAGCCGATCCTCGGCGCCCGTGGCTTCACCCTGATCCATCCCAACCAGACCGGCGAGGCCGAGATGGCGAAGGCGGTTATGACGGCGATCGGCCTCAGCTGAGGGAGATCCGGCGGGGCTAGGCCTCCGCGGGGACCAGGTCCAACGGGCCGCCTTCGGACGAACCCGCCTCGATCGGAACCCGGCGGCGCAGGTCGTTGCCGGTGACCTTGGCGCCGACGTAGTACGCAATGAACGCGATCAGGGCGCCGGCGATGTCGTCGGCGATGTAGTGCCAACCGAAGTACGTCGTCGAGACTGTGGTGATCCCGCAGTAGACCCAGAGGGAGATCCGCAGCCAGCGGAAGGGGATCGTCTGCTGCCCGACGAGCGCCATCATCAGGCTGATCGCCACATGCAGCGACGCGAACGCCGCCACCGACTGGACGCCGTTGATGCTCGGGTCGTAGTGCAGGTTCAGCCGGCCATCGATGAGCGCGCTCTGCAGCGAGGTCACGCCGGTGGTCGACACGCTCTTATAGATCCACGGGAAGGCGAACGCCGGACCGAGGCTGGGCACCAGGTAGTAGCTCGCGGTGCCGAGCGCCCAGCAGATGCAGTCGGCGATGACGTACCAGTACCCGAAGGACACCTTCGAGGACCACACGAGCCAGGCGATCACCGTCACCGGCACCAGCGGCAAGAACAGCAGGTAGTCCGCAGCGAGGATCTGCGCAACGAACCCGGTCCCGAGCACCCGGTGCAGGATCACACCCGGATCGTGGCCGAACAGCAGCCAGCGATCGATGTCGTGCAGTTGCGTGTCGTAGGTCAGCGGATGCTTGCCACCGTCCTGGGTGCGGGCGAACGGCAGGAAGTTCTTGAGGTTCCGGTAGCTGACGTAGGTGAAGTAGAAGGACAGCAGGCCGGTAACGACCAGCACGATCCGCTCGCGGGTCCAGTGCCGGTCGATGATGAAGCGGGCCTCCTGCTTGAACCGCGCTGGCACCCCGTGCGAGCGCCACAACGTGCGCGGGATGAGGTCGACCAGGAAGGCGCCTCCGAGCAGCAGCGGGATCCGCAGGTACGCCGGCCCGAGGAAGCCGTCAGGGTCGTGGAGCGGCACGTCGACCCACTGGCTGCACGCGACTGCGGTGATCGACATGACCACGGCAATCACGACCATCGAGGTCAACCGGCGCCGAATCACAAGGTCGAACCTTAGTACTTCAGCCTGAATGCACCGTAAGAGCCGAGGATCCGGCCCGAGGTCCTCCGCCTCAGCCGCAGTCCGAGGTGTCGCGGGGTGCATTGCCGGCGTGGCGGCGTACGGGCTCGTCGTCGGGCGAGATCCGAGGCCCGGGGACAGCGGGCTCGCCGACCGTGATGCCCGCGTCCACAGCCGGGATCTCCTCGACCGCGCCGGCGCGCGACGGCTTCCGGCTCAGCCGCCGGTACCAGTCAGGGGCGACCACGAGCGCCTCGGCGCGGAGCACCGCGGCGACCACACGCGGCAGGTCGGTCACATCGCCGTAGACGAGGTAGCGCGGCACCCACTCGGGGCGGTACTTCACGTTGGACCGGTACAGCGCCTCGATCTGCGCGAACCGCGAGGCCCACAACAGGATCGCGCGCCAGGCACGCAGCATCGGGCCCGCTCCAAGCCGCTCCCCGCGAGCGAAGACGCTGCGGAAGGCGGAGAAGTTCAGCGAGACCTTGGTGACCCCGATGCTTTCGGACTCAGCCATCAACGAGGACACCATCAGCTCGACGATGCCGTTGACGGCGTCGGGGTGCCGGCGCATCAGGTCCAGCGAGAGCCCGTCGTCGCCCCACGGCACGAACGAGAGGAAACCGGCGGCAGCGCCGGACTCATCACGGGCGATCACCACGGTTCCTTCGTCGTCGCGTTCCTGGCCGAACCGGCCGAGCGCCATCGCGAAGCCGCGCTCGATCGAGCCGTCGCGCCAGTCGATGGCGCGCCCCCGCAGCTCGTCTTTCTCTGACAGCGACAGGTCGGCAACGCGGTGCACCGACACGGTCAGGCCGGCGCGGTGCGCCCGTGCGATCGCCTGGCGCACCATCCGCATCGGGCGGCCCTCGAGGCTGAAGTCCTCGACCCTCAGGATCGCCTCATCCCCGACCTCGAGGACCTCGAGGCCAGCCTGGTGGTAGATGTGCGCGCTGCGCTCGCTGGAGCCGAGGTTGGCTGGCGCCCAGCCGAAGTGCTTGGCCTCGTCCAGCCATGCAGCAATCGCCTGCGGCCAGTCGTCAGGATGGCCGAGCGGGTCGCCGGCGGAGAACGACACTCCCCCGATCACGCGGTAGGAGACGGCCGAGCGCCGGGTCGCACTGAAGACCACCGAGCGGTCGTCGCGGGTGGCGAAATAGCCGAGCGAGTCGACCCACCCCCACTCGGCCAGCAGTCCGCGGAGCTCGGCGTCCTCCTCCGGCGTCAGCCGGTGCGGGCCGCCGGAGGGGACCATCGCGTTGACCACGGCGAGCACCAGGACGGCAGCGCCGAGGACGGCGAGGCCGACGGTCACCACAGTCTCGGACCGGTCGGACGTGAACTGCACGGGGCCGGGGATGCCGAGCAGGCCGAGCGCCGCCTGGGCGAGTCGGTCGCCGGAGGATGTCCCGTGCTCCTGGCCGTTGGAATCGACGACGAGCCAGAGCCAGCCGAGCGCAGTGCCGGTCAGCGGGCCCATCACGAGGATGCCGAAGACCCGGCGCAGCGAGCGCGGGTCCGGGCGGGCGGTGAAGTTCTTCCGCGACGCCAGCAGCAGGGCCGCCAACAGCAGGCAGAGGAAGGCCTGCTCGGCCTGCAGGTCGCGAAGCAGGTGGATCGCGGCGGCAACGGTGGTCAGCAGCAGCGCGACGATCCAGGCACGCGCCTTGCCGCGACGTAGACCCCGCGACAGCAGCAGCAGTACGACGCCGATCGCGGCACCACCGGTCGTGGCCGCGGCCGGGAAGGCGGAGGGGACGATCTCGTCGATCAGGCGCGTCCGCACCGCAATCGCCGGCAGGTAGGCGCTCAGCAAGCTGACGAGGCCGACGACGAAGACGATGCGGCTGACCCAGAGCGGCGATCGGAGGGAGGTGAACCAGCTACTCACCCATCGAGGCTACGCCTGTCGGTTCGCAGCAGACTCACAGGATCGGTCCCCGCGCGTCGGCGTCGGACGATCACCGGTCGCAGACCTCGGGGAACGAGGCCCGCTATCCGAACCGTGCTGCTCGCGCAGGTACCAATACGCCCGGTAACAGAGGTAGACGTATCCGGTCACGAGCGGCCAGGTAGGCCATCCGTCGTCCATGCGATCAACGTAGGGCGTACGCGGCTCCGCCGTCGGTCATCAGCCGGTGCTAGCGTCCGAAGGCAGCACCCGCTCTCGGCCCCAGGAGGCCCGATGACCGTGAAGACATCGCTCGATCCGCGCTACAGCGATCCCGCCGGCGAGTCCGTCGACTGGGAAGCCGCGCAGCAGCGTGTGGTCGACGCACAGGTCGCTTGGCTCGTCACGGTCCGGCCCGACGGCCGACCGCATACGACGCCGCTGGTGCCGGTCTGGCATGAGGGTCGCGCCTACTTCCACACCGGAGAGCACGAGCAGAAGTACACCAACCTGCAGGCCAACCCGCACGTGCTGGTGCTGGCCGGCGACACCCGTTGGGACGAGGGGCTCGACGTCGTCATCGAAGGCGACGCGCACCGCGTCGAGGACGAGTCCCTGCTCGCCACGATCGCCGCCCGGTACGCCGATCGCTGGGACGGACGCTGGATCCTCGTCGCGCACGACGGCCGACTGTCCGACCCGGACCTGGACGGCGACAGCGTCCTCTTCGAGGTGATCCCGACCACGGCGTACGGACACGCCAAGGGCGACCCGTTCGGCCAGACGACGTACCGCTTCAGGCAGGACTAGGCGCGTGCGCTCCCGCATCAGCGTGTTGACGCTGATGTCGCTCGTCGCGCTCTCCGCGTGCAGCTCGTCGCATGGCACGCACCGAGACGCGGCTGGCGCGGGAGGGGACAGCTCATATCCGGCGCCGACAGCGTCGAACCCCTATCCGGAGATCCCCGGGAGTGTGGCGGTGTACGCCGCGGTGCCGACGACGACGGTGAGGACCGGCCAGACCTTCACGAGCGACATCGTCCTCGTCAACGGTCTCGGCACATCGTTCGATGTTGCCGGAGCCACCTGCAACGGCTGGCTCAGCGTGGGCCTCGCCTCCAAGGCGATCCCGTTCACGCCGTCGTACACGGCCGTGGGCTGCGCGCCGACCACCGTGCGAACCGGGGTCACCCGCCTGCACCGCCCGGTCGCCGCCAGGTACGCCTCCTGCTCGGAGAAAGCGCACGCAACGGCGACCGTTGCCGACCCCGCATGCATCTCCGGCTACTCCCTCATGCCACCCCTGCCTTCGGGGCGTTACCGCCTGGACCTGGACACGTCCCAGGTCCCGCACGTCATCGTTCGGACGCCGATCACCATCACGCTGACGAACTCCTGACACCGACCAAGCCACATGAGCGCCGGGTGATTTCGACAGGCTCGACCAGCGGTCGTCGCCTTCGCGCAGACCCGGCCCCGGTGGTTGAGCCTGTCGAAACCTGGTGCCGTGGGCGGGCGATACCCTCGCTCCGTCGTCGGAGGAGGTGAGCGGTGCAGGCAGACGGAGCGGACTGGGTCCCCCGTACCGACGACCCTGATGCGGTCTACGACGCACTGACGACGTGGGTCGAGGCGCAGGGCCTCACGCTCTACCCGCACCAGGACGAGGCGATCATCGAGCTGCTGGGCGGCAACAACGTCGTACTCGCGACGCCGACCGGGTCGGGCAAGTCGCTGGTCGCGATGGCCGCGCACGCTGCCGCGCTTGCGGGCGACCGCGTCAGCTTCTACACGGCGCCGATCAAAGCGCTGGTCAGCGAGAAGTTCTTCGCGCTCTGTGAGACCTTCGGCGCTGCGAACGTCGGGATGCTGACCGGTGACGCCTCGGTCAACCCGGACGCCCCGATCATCTGCTGCACTGCCGAGGTCCTCGCCAACCTCGCGCTGCGCGAAGGCCCGGACGCCGACGTCGGCCTGGTGATCATGGACGAGTTCCATTTCTATACCGAGCCCGACAGTGGCTGGGCCTGGCAGGTCCCGCTGCTCGAGCTCACCAAGACCCAGTTCGTGCTGATGTCGGCGACCCTCGGCGACATGACCGAGCTCGCCGAGGACCTGAGCCGTCACAACGGCCGGGCGACCGCGATCGTCGACGACGCCGAGCGGCCGGTGCCGCTGACGTTCACCTGGGCGATGACCCACCTCGCCGACACCCTCGGCGAGCTCGTCGAGACCCACCAGGCGCCCGTGTACGTCGTGCACTTCACCCAGCTGGCTGCAGTCGAGCACGCGACGTCGCTGCTGGCCGCGAAAGGAGGCGTCGCGGCGACCCGTGAAGCACGCGACGCGATCAACGAGCGGCTCGTCGGGTTCCGGTTCGGTGCCGGCTTCGGCAAGACCCTGCAGAAGCTCGTACGCCGCGGCATCGGCGTGCACCACGCCGGGATGCTGCCCCGCTACCGGCGCCTCGTCGAGCAGCTCGCCCAATCCGGCCTGCTCGTCGTGATCTGCGGGACCGACACCCTCGGCGTCGGCATCAACGTGCCGATCCGGACCGTGCTGTTCACCGGGCTGGCCAAGTTCGACGGCTCCCGGCAGCGGATCCTGCGCACCCGCGAGTTCCTGCAGATCGCCGGCCGCGCGGGCCGTGCCGGCTTCGACACCGCCGGCTACGTCGTCGTCCAGGCGCCCGAGTTCGTCATCGACAACGCCAAGGCGCTAGCCAAGTTCGCCGACGATCCGAAGAAGCAGAAGAGCGTCCGCCGCAAGAAGCCAGCTGACGGCGAGGTGGTCTGGGCCGAGTCGACGTTCGACAAGCTCGTCTCCGGGACGCCGGAGCAGCTGGTCTCGCGGATGAAGGTCGACAACGCGATGCTGATCAACGTCGTCACCCGCGAAGAGGACGCGTTCCCGGTCCTGCGCCGGTTGCTCACCGACAATCACGAGAGCCGCGGCAACCAGCTCCGGCTCGCCCGCCGGGCGCTCCGGCTGGCGCGCAGCCTGGTGCACTCCGACGTACTGACCCGGCTCGACGCGGTGGACGAGTTCGGCCGCCGCTACGTGCTGACCGTCGACCTGCCCGCCGACTTCGCCCTGAACCAGCCGCTCTCGCACTTCGCGCTCGCCGCGTTCGACGTGTTGGACCCGGAGGCCGACGAGCACACCCTCGACCTGCTCTCGGTCGTCGAGGCCGTGCTGGAGGCACCGCGCCAGATCCTCTCCCAGCAGCAGTACATCGCCCGCGGGCTCGCTGTCGCGGAGATGAAGGCCGACGGGATCGAGTACGAGGAGCGGATGGCGCTGCTCGACGAGGTCACCTGGCCGATGCCGCTGCGCGAGCTGCTGGAGGCGACGTACGCGATCTACCGCGAGCGGCACCCGTGGCTGCCCGAGGACGCGCTCGGGCCGAAGTCGATCGTGCGCGAGATGTACGAGCAGGGGATGACCTTCACCGACTTCATCTCCCGCTACCAGCTCGCGCGCTCCGAGGGCCTGGTGCTGCGCTACCTCACCGACGCCTACCGCACGCTGCGGCAGACCGTGCCCGACCACTTCCGCACGCCCGAGCTCGAGGACCTGATCGAGTGGCTCGGCGAGACCGTCCGCCAGACCGACTCCTCGTTGCTCGATGAGTGGGAGGCGCTGACCGATCCCGAGGCTGTGCACCGGCACGCGCTCGAACGGGCCGAGTTGAGACCGCCGACGAACCCGCGGCCGATCTCCAAGCAGGAGCGTCCGTTCGCGGTGATGGTCCGCAACGCGATGTTCCGCCGGGTGCAGCTGGTCGCGCGCGACGATCTGGACGGCTTGATGGCGTTGGAGCGGGCGGCCGCCGACCGCACCGATCCGCCGGCCGAGGTGGTGATGACCCGGTCCGCGTGGGACGCGGGCATCGAGGCCTACTTCGCGGAGCACGACGACGTGCAACTCGACAGCGACGCCCGCGGCCCCGAGCTGCTGCGGGTCGAGAAGACCGGCCGCTCCTGGCCCGTCGTCCAGACGCTGCACGATCCGCAGGAGCACCACGACTGGATCATCGAGGCACTGATCGACGTCGACGCCACCGACGAGCTCGGTGAGCTGGTGCTGATGACGCAGGCGTTCCGCCGGCTCGACGGCTGAGGCGTCAGGACTGGTCGGCGCTGGGATCGTCGCGCGCCGGCACCACCAGCAGCGGTACGACGGCCAACGCGATCACCGCGAAGACGCACCCGAAGACGAAGAACGCGACGTAGTTCTTTGACCGGTCGAGCCCGACGGTGTCACCGGACCCGATCGCCAGCAGCGCCGGCCCGATCGCCGGCACCAGCGACTGCGGCAGCTTGCGGGCGACGTTGAAGTAGCCGAGTACCCGGCCGGCGGCCTCGGTCCGCATCAACGCCAGTGCCACGACGAGGTCCAGCGCCAGATAGATGCCGAGGCCGACGCCGGCCAGCACGTTGGCCACGACGTACGCCGCATGCGCCGTTGCCACGGTCAGCACCGCATCGGCAGCGCCGAGCAGCACGATCCCGCTGGCGATCGTCGCCTTGTAGCCGATCCGCTCGGCGATGCCGCGGGCGATCCAAGCCGAGACGACCATCGCGATCACCGCGCCGACCGTCGTCACGCTCGCGACCGTGTGCGCGGCGTCGGCCGGCCCGGCGATGCCCCGACGAGCCACGTAGAACACGGCGTACAGGGACAGGCAGCTGTAGGCCACCTGCACGGAGAGCCGTTGCAGCAGCAGCCACCAGTACGGCGCCCCGGCGCCCGCCATCACGCGCAGCACTTCCCGCAGCCCAGCAGGACGGAGCGGCTCGGCAGCCGAGACCTGCGCCGAGAAGCCGCTGAGGTGCCAGGCGGTCAGCAGCGAGATCGGCACCGCGAGGATCGCCAGCCCCTCGAACGCAGTCGTCGAGGTCCCGAACGAGCCGAGGTGCTTGCCGAGCAACAGTGCCGCGAAGAGCGCGCCGACCGCGACGCCGCCGATCCCGCCGGCAGCGAACCAGCCCGAGACGCGCGGCCGGTCGACGGCCGCGACGATGTCGGAGACCGCTCCGAAGAGGCCGGCGAAGGTGGCGCCGTACCCGGCTTGGGCGATCGCCCAGGTGAGCACCAGCAGCGGCAGGGTCGTCACGTGTGCCGCGAAGACGACGGCGACCGCTCCGACCACCGCACCGCCGACGATCCAGGAACCCCGATGGCCGTGGCGGCGTACGGTCCGGTCACTGAGCCAGCCGGCCAGCACCGTCGCGATCATCGCAGCGATCGGGCCGACGGTGGTGACCCAGCTCAGCCGGGATTCCGGCGTCAAGCGGTCGTGGAAGGTGACCACCCGCAACTGAAGGCCGACCACGCCCGGGACTGCCAGAGCGCCCTGAGCAGCGAACTCGGTCAGGCACAACGCGAGCAGCGTGATGGGCCGCAACCGGTCCTTCACTTCGATCCTCCGGATCCTCGATGTCCCCCCAGCCAGGTCACGCTAGCCGGGTCCCGCCGCGGAACTACCCGCAGGGACCTCCCCAGAAACACACGGCAGGCCCGGGCCGCTCCTCCCATGGAGCGACCCGGGCCAACCGTTCTCTGCTCAGATCAGCAGGTGGCTCCTGCCACCGACTGGCCGAGCGCCAGATCCACGAGGCCGAGCACGTTGAGGTGCAGGCCGGACTCGGTGATCGTGTTGCCGACGACGCTGCGCTCGTTCAACCCGAGCGACCCGATGATCAGGGGCACCTCCAGGGGCTGATCGAGGTTCGCGATCGGCTTGTTGTTGATCGTCAGCGCCGCGATCGTCGACGTGCCGGTCAGCGTTGCCGGAGCCGAGCAGCTGCTCAGCGTCGATCCGGCGGAGCTGGCCAGGCCGGTGACGTCGATCGTCTGACCCAGCAGGCTGATCTTCACCGACGCCACGGAGGCCTGAGCCGCCGCCGAACCGGCACCAGCGGTCGTGCTGCTGGTCAGCACACCCGTCGAGACCGAGTTCGCCTTCACGCCGAGCAGCGGGATCGCCGGGGTGATGATGACGTTCGCGCTGAGCACCTTGCCGGTGTCCGTGGCGCACGGGGTGCCTGCGCCGTTCGACCCACCCAGGGTGATGCCGAGCAACGAGATCGGCGTACCGCGGCAGATGCCGCTGACGGTCACCACGGTGTAGCTGACCGTCTTGGACGTCGAGGCACCGCTGTTGTCGGTGGCCGTGACCTTGAAGGTCTTGGTCCCCGGCGTGCTGGTGTCGATGTTCGATCCCACCGTCACCGGCCCGGTGCAGGACACCACGGTCCCGTCGGAGTCAGCACACGTGTACGCCGCCGGCACCTTCTGCCCGACGAAGTACTTGCCACCGTCCGTCGGAGCCGCGATCGCGACCGTCGGCGGGACGTTCGGCTTCTGACCGACGGCGTAGGTCACCGTCTTGCTGGCCGTCTGCCCGGCCGAGTCGGTGCCCTTCACCGTGAGGGAGTGGCTGCCCGGCACGGTTGTGTCGACCGGGTCGCCGGCCTTCACGACGTTGCCGTTCTCGTCAGTCCCCACGCACGAGACGAGGTCGTCGTCGGTGCAGGTGAACGTGGCGGGGACGCTGCTTCCGTAGTCGTACGTCGCACCATCGGTCGGGCTGCTGATCGCCACGGTCGGCGGCGCGTTCAGCGGCTTATCGAGGGTGACGCAGACAGCCGGCGGCTCGGCGGGCAGGGTCGCGTCGGAGTCGATCGCGACGCTG
>DASRRQ010000087.1:0-2281 GCA_035695505.1 Marmoricola sp.
GGACAAGGTCAAGGCGGGTGCGCAGCAGGCGTCCAAGGACGAGGGCGTGACGCTGAAGTATTCCAACGACCCCGACGCGACCAAGCAGGCGCAGCTGATTCAGAGCGCGGTCGACTCCAAGGTCAGCGGCATCGCCACCACGCTGGTCACCCCGGACGCGCTGGCCGGCGCGGTCAAGGCGGCGACCGACGCCAAGATCCCGGTGGTCGGCTTCAACTCCGGCATCGACCAGTACAAGCAGATGGGCGCCCTGATGTACTTCGGCTCGGACGAGTCGCTCGCCGGCCAGCAGGCCGGTCAGCGGATCACCCAGGCCGGCGGCAAGCACCCGCTCTGCATCATCCAGCAGGCCGGTTCGGTCGCGCTCGAGGCCCGGTGCGCCGGCGTCAAGCAGACCAACCCGGGAACCGAGAACCTCCAGGTCAACGGCGCCGACGACTCGGCCGTCACGACCACGCTGCAGGCCAAGCTCGCGGCCGACAAGTCGATCGACTGGATCGTCACCCTGGGCGCCCCGCAGGCGATCGACGCGATCAAGGCGGTCTCGCAGGCCAGCAGCCAGGCCAAGATCGCGACGTTCGACCTCAACGAGGAGGCCGCGCAGGACATCTCGGACGGCAAGATCCAGTTCTCGATCGACCAGCAGCCGTACGTCCAGGGCTACATGGCCGTCACCTCGCTCTACCTCTACCTGAAGAACGGCAACGACATCGGCGGCGGCAAGCCCGTGCTGACCGGTCCCTCGTTCGTCGACAAGGACAACATCGCCAAGATCCTCCCGTTCACCAAGAACAACACCCGCTGACGCCCGTCCGAATCGGAGTGCTGTCATGAGCCAAACCGTCGAGGCGGCGCCGGCAGCGGCGCCGTCCGACCCGGCCGGACGAGTCCGGCTGGGCCTGAGCAACCGTCTGCTCGCGCGCCCGGAAATCGGCGCCCTGGTGGCGGCGATCGTCATCTTCGTCTTCTTCCTCGCGGTCGCCCCGTCCTTCCGGTCGTGGGATTCCTTCTTCACGGTCCTTTACCAGTCGTCGACGATCGGGATCGTCGCGGTCGGCGTGGGACTGCTGATGATCGGTGGCGAGTTCGACCTCTCGGCCGGCGTCATCGTCTCCACCGCGGGCCTGGTCAACTCCATGATCTGCTGGGACCTCGGCATCAACCTGTGGGTCGGTGCCGTGATCTCGCTGGTCTTCTGCCTGCTGATCGGCTTCCTCAACGGGTTCCTGGTGATGAAGACCGGCATCCCGAGCTTCCTGATCACGCTCGGCACGTTCTTCGTGCTCCAGGGGGCCAACCTCGGTGTCACCAAGCTCGTGGTCGGCACCGTGTCGTCGGCCGACATCAGCAAGATCGACGGCTACAACTCGCTGGGCAAGGTCTTCGCCTCGAGCTTCAAGATCGGCTCGGTTACGGTCTGGAGCTCGGTGATCTGGTGGCTGGTCTTCGTGGCCATCGCCGCCTGGGTCCTCCAGCGCACCCGGACCGGCAACTGGATCTTCGCGGTGGGCGGTGCCCCGGACAGCGCCCGCGCGGTCGGCGTACCGGTCCTCCGCACCAAGATCGGTCTGTTCATGACCGTGTCGTTCCTGGGCTGGTTCGTCGGCATGCACACGCTCTACCGGTTCAACACGCTCCAGGCCGGCAACGGCGTCGGCAACGAGTTCCTCTACATCATCGCAGCGGTCGTGGGTGGCACCCTGCTCACCGGCGGTTTCGGCAACGCGATCGGCGTCGCGATCGGCGCCTTCATCTTCGGCATGACCAGCCTCGGCATCGTCTATGCCGGCTGGGACCCGAACTGGTTCAAGGCCTTCCTCGGCGTCATGCTTCTGCTCGCGGTGCTGGTCAACCTCTACATCAAGCGGATATCCACTATGCGGAAGGTGGGGTAGTCATGACCGACACCCTGGCCGCGCACGCCGACAGCCAACTGCACCGCGGCGAACCCCTGATCGAGATGGAGAAGGTCGGGAAGTCGTACGGCGCGATCCGCGCGCTGTGGGACATCGACCTGCGGGTCAACGCCGGTGAGGTCACCTGTGTGCTCGGCGACAACGGCGCCGGCAAGTCCACGCTGATCAAGATCATATCGGGGTTGCACCCGTACAACGAGGGCGTGCTCAAGGTCGACGGCAACCCGACCACGTTCTCGTCGCCGCGCGAGGCGCTCGGCCACGGCATCGCGACGGTCTATCAGGACCTCGCCGTGGTGCCGCTGATGGAGGTCTGGCGCAACTTCTTCCTCGGCTCGGAGATCTCGGCCGGGGGCTTCCCGCTG
>DASRRQ010000088.1:0-2797 GCA_035695505.1 Marmoricola sp.
GCGGTGGCCGGCGGTCATCTCGTCGGCCCGCTCGGCGTGGGCGCGGGCGAGGGGAATCCAGGTGACCGAAGGCAGCGTCGTGGTGAGCGCCCTCACCTGCTTGATCCCCATCGCACCAGCGTATCCAGCCGAGGCGATCAACACGATCACCGTTAGGCGCGAATGGCCGCGGCAACCTTCGAAGGACCACTCAGGTCTGGACCGTTATGGTCGCATTCGGGAATAATCATGGCTTTTGCCTGAGGCATGATGGCCGCCAGGGGCGGCAACACGTCCCGGATGTACGCCGGACTCTTCCCGCCCCCGATCAACAGTGTCGGGGTCGTGACGTCCGCGTAGCGGCTGCCGTCCGAGTCGAGCGCCCGCACCTGGCGCAACTCCGGGGTGATCGTCGGCAGAATCTCGCGGATGTCGCGGTTGACCCGCAGCAGCGTCCACAGGAGCGGGACCGCGAACGGGGTGCGGGGCATGAACTGCATCGTGGTCAGGAAGAACGCGTAGTCCCGGGCCGTCCGGATGGCCGGGGTCGAGTCGAGCCAGCCCAGGTCGAGGCTGCCGTCGAGGCTGACCGCCGGCTCGTAGACCACCAGGCGTTCGAGATCGCGCTGCAGAGCCACGTGCAGTCCGATCAACCCGCCGTAGCTGTGCCCGAAGATCTGCTGCGCCCCGGTCTCGTCGAGCACCTCGATCGTGTCGGCGATCTCGGTCTCGAGGCTGTAGTCGGCGTCCATCGGCGGGCTCGCCCCGCGACCCCGCCGATCGACCATGTGGACGGTGAACTGGTCGGCCAGCGCGGCCGCCATCTTGTCGTAGTGGTGGGCGCGACGGCTGCCGCCTGGCAGCACGAGGAGGCCGGGGCCTTGACCCACGGTTCGAACATCGACAGAAGACATGCAAGCGAATGTAGTACATCTACTACATCTTTGATAGTGTCCTCGACATGGCAGCAATGACATTGACGGGGGCGCTCGACGTGGGGACCGACGATCCCGTCGACGAGCGAGTCATCGACGTCCGCGACCTGCGGATGCGCTACGGCACCAAGGACGTGCTGGAGGGGATCGACTTCTCCGCCCGGCGCGGCGAGGTGCTGGCCCTGCTGGGGCCCAACGGCGCCGGCAAGACCACGACCATCGAGATCCTCGAGGGCTTCCGCATGCGGTCCTCCGGTGACGTACGCGTCCTCGGCCTCGACCCGGCGTCGGGCGACGAAGCCTGGCGGGCCCGCCTCGGGGTGGTGTTGCAGTCGTGGCGCGACCACAGCAAGTGGCGAGTCCGCGAGCTGCTCAAGCACCTCGGCACCTACTACGCGCCCTATTCGACGCCGCAGACCCGCCGGCCGTGGCCGGTCGACGACCTGCTCGACGTCGTCGGCCTGACCGCGCACGCCGGCCAGCGCGTCGCGCGGCTCTCCGGCGGCCAGCGGCGCCGGCTCGACGTGGCGATCGGCATCGTCGGCCGGCCCGAGCTGCTCTTCCTCGACGAGCCCACGGTCGGCTTCGACCCGTCGGCCCGGCGCGAGTTCCACGACCTGGTGCACCGGCTCACCGATGTGGACGACACCACGATCCTGCTCACCACGCACGACCTCGACGAGGCCGAGAAGCTGGCCGACCGCATCGTGATTCTGGCCGGTGGCCGCATCATCGCCAACGGTTCGGCCGACGAGCTGTCCCGCCAGGTCGCCGGCGAGTCCGAGATCCGCTGGACCCGCGACGGCCAGCGGTTCGTGCACTCGACGGAAAACTCGACCCGCTTCGTCCGTGAGCTGTTCCTGCAGTACGGCGAGGCGATCGGCGACCTCGAGGTGCGCCGGGCCAGCCTCGAGGACACCTACATGCACATGGTCAGCGACGCCGAAAGGATCCCGCAATGATGTTCGCAACGGCCCGGTCCGGGGTGGCCCGGGGCGGCATCGAGCTCCGGCAGACCCTGACCACGTGGAGCGATCTCTTCTCCTACATCTTCCCGACGATCCTGTTGCTGAGCGCGATCTTCTTCATGCGCAACGCGCATGTGCCCGGCACCGACTTCTCGCTCGGCACGCAGACGCTGCCCAGCTCGTTCGGCATGGGCATCGCCTTCGGTGGTCTCATGACCGTGGCCCAGCTGCTGATCACCGACCGCGAGGACGGCACGCTCCTGCGGGCCAAGGCCACCCCGAACGGCATGATGGGCTACCTGATCGGCAAGGTCGTGACCGTCGGCGGGATGCTGCTGGTCAGCTTCATGCTCCAGCTCGTCCCCGGCGTCTTCCTGGTGCACGGCCTGCACGTCAGCGCGACCGGCTGGCTCACCCTGATCTGGCTGGTGCCGCTCGGCCTGATCGCCACCATGCCGATCGGCGCGGTGTTCGGCTCGCTCTTCGAGAGCTCGCGCAACATGGCCCTGATCATCCTGCCGATCCTCGGCCTGGTCGCGATCTCCGGCGTCTTCTACCCGATCACCGCGCTGCCGGGCTGGCTGCAGGCGGTCGGTCAATGCTCCCCGATCTATTGGCTAGGGTTGGGCATGCGCTCGGTGTTCCTGCCGTCCTCGCTCGCCGCGGTCGAGCTCGGACATTCGTGGCGCCACTGGGAGGTCCTCGGCATGCTCGCGTTCTGGGCGGTGCTCGGGCTGCTGCTGGCGCCGACCTTCCTGCGGCGGATGGCGCGCCGCGAGTCCGGTTCCGCGGTCGAGGCACGCCGGCAGCGCGCCATGGTCGCGATGGGCCGCTGAGGGAGTCATGGGCACGACCGAAATCACGTACAACCGCATCGCGATGCTGCGCGCCGAGCGCGGCATCTCGCGGCGGCAG
>DASRRQ010000089.1:0-27950 GCA_035695505.1 Marmoricola sp.
CAGCTTCTCAGCCTCCCGCAGCTTCGCAATGATCTGCTCGGTCGTATACCGCTTCCTAGACGGCATCAGACACCTCCATCTCCACTCTCATAACGACAAGACATGACAGAAGAGATGGACCGAAAATCGGGGGGCAGGACAATACAAAGAAACAAGGCCCGACCTACGCATTTACGCGTAGATCGGGCCCAATTTCATCAAAAGTGGAGCTGGCGGGAATCGAACCCGCGTCCTCGAGCGCCGTGCCAGGTCTTCTCCGGGTGCAGTCTGCAATGGTCGCGTTTCTCGGCCCCGGCGCTTGCACAGACACGTGCGCCGACAGGCCCAGTCGGGATTAAGTCCCGATCAACCCTCCCCACGGAAGTTGATCAGCAAGCCTTCTAGATGACGTCAGGATCAGGGACGAAGGCGGATGCCCAGTCTGACGCTTCGATCACTGCTCAGGCAGCGAGAGCGAAGGAACTGCGATTAGAGTTGGCAGTTATAGGTTTCCAACGGACGTTTACGAGATGACGTTGGCTTCTCGACCCGCTTCTCCTGGGACAAACGTCCCTAGTCGAAACCAATCAGCCCCTCTTGAGTTATGACACCAGTCTAGTCGGCGTGGCCGACAGAGACGAACAGATTGTGACCGGCGAGTGCCGGGCTAGGAGCCTTCGGGCGTCGGAGGGTCCGTCGGACCCGGGTCACTGGGCCCGTCAGGAGGCCCGTCAGGAGGCCCGTCAGTCGTCGGATCGGTCGGAGTGGGATCGGCCGTCGGAGTGGGATCAGGTGTGGGGGTCGGATCTGCCGTCTCCCCGGTCGCATACGTCCCGTCCAGGTTGAACGTCTGCTGCGCCGCCGGCCCGGTCACGACCAGCGCCCCATCGACGTCGAAATCCACCATCGAGAACCCGAGGAAGTCGAAGCTCTGCGCCAGCGAGGAGGACCAGGTGCCGCCACTCTTCTTCTGCGCGGAGATCGACCCGTAGACCCGCGTCGTCAGCAGGTCCGAGACGTCGACAGTGGTCCCTGCCAGGACCGCGCGCGGGCCGACGACGGCGAACGACGTCGGGGTCGCCTCGACCCTCGGGCCGGCGGTCACCTCGACGGCTGGGACGGCGTAGGTCATCGGATGGCTGACCGACGTGCCCGCCCAGTTCGACGCCGACACCGTGAACCGGACTCTGCGGCCGGCACCGCCGGCATCGGCGACGTACTTCAGCGGCACCGCGAAGTCAGGGCTCCGGCTCGAAGCGACCTGGCCGCGCAGGTCCGGCGAGGACAGCGTGTAGGTGACCGGTCCGGCGATCGACCTGACGGCTGGCGTCGACACCCGCAGCTCGTTGGCGGAGCGCACCACCCGCGGCGCCTGCGGCGCGCTCGTCGGCACCAGGCAGCCGGCGGCCCGACCGAGCCTGCGCAAGCCTGCGCGGTCGCCGGCGCCGTAGTGGCTCGGGCCGTGGGCGAGGACCTCGGGGTACATGATCTCGCGCGGGTCCGAGACGTGGCCCAACCCGAGCAGGTGGCCGAGCTCGTGCAGCGCTACGACGTACTGCTTGCGCGGCGACATCGCGAAGATGTGGCCTGCGTTGAAGACGACGAAACCGGTGCGTGCGATCTTGTAGCCGCCGGCCCCCGTACTGGTCCCGTACCCGCCGACGCCGGCGAGCCGCGGCTCGAGTGGCAGCAGGGCCGAACGGCGCGAACCCGAACCCTCGTGGGCCCACGCGATCACGACCTCGGCGCCGACCCTCTTCGGGATCGGGGTCCGGCTGTTGTCGGGCACGAAGGTGGTCCGGCCGACGTAGGCGAACCGGATGCCAGAGGCCCGCGCCGCCTCGGAGACAGCAGCCCGGACTCGCCGTACGGCGGACCGGCTAGCGACGCCGTTGGTGTTGATCCGGTAGGTGATCGGCGAGCACGGGTTCCACCGGATCGGCTGGCTGCTCGCCCGCTGCTCGGCGTAGAAGTGGTAGTCGCCCGAGGAGCCTTGGGCCGGTGGAACGACGACCAGGCACAGCGCGATCATCAGGAGCATGCCGAGAGCACGAGCGGCGTGCCGAGGTCGTGCCATGGGCGCTATCCCAGCAGATACCGGACGCGAGTTCCACCGCGGTCCGCGAGGGCTGTGGATAACTCCCGTTCTGTCCCTTTCACGGGCCGAAAAGGTCTACTGCGTTGTGCCAGCAGACCTTCGCCAGCCACGCCTCGTCGAGCCCCGCAGCCCGCCCCAGCTGCCGTGCGAGCCCCTCGAACTGGTGGCTGTAGTCGTACGGGATCGTCGGGAAGTCACTGCCGTAGAGGATCTTGTCGCCAAGCTCGGCGACGCGGGGAAGCAGCCGATCGGGGAACGAGGTGAAAAAGTCGGTGAACACCATCGTGGTGTCCAGGCGGGTGTTCTCGTACGCCCCCGCAAGGTCGAGGAACTCGTCGAACTCGGGAGCGCCGAGGTGCGCGACGATCACCGGTGCAGCGGGATGCTTGGCCAGCAGCCTGCCCAGGTGCTCGGGCCCGGTGAAGGCATTGCCTACCGGGCCCGACCCGACATGCACCACCACCGGCACGCCGGCCTCGGTGATCGCCTCCCATGCAGGATCCAGCAACGGGTCGTCGAGCAGGAACTCCCCCACCTGGGCGTGCAGCTTGAAGATCGCGACGCCGTCGAGGATCGCCTCGGCGACGTACTCGCCGACGCCCGGCTCGGGGTAGAAGGTCGCCGAGCGCAGGTTCTCCGGAACCTCGGCGGCGAACGTGGCCGCCCAGTCGTTCAAGTACGCCGCGACCCCGGGCTTGTGGGCGTAGGGCAGCGCACTGAACCGGCGTACGCCGAACGAGCGCAGCTGCTCGACCCGCTCGGCCACCGTGCCCCGGTAGCGGATCGGCCACTCCCGGCCGATCTTCGGACCGGCCTGGTCGAATTGGCGCCACACCGCTGCCTGGATGTTCGGCGGCAGGAAGTGCACGTGCACGTCGAACAGGCCGGGGAGACCGAGCTCCGCCGGAGTCAATCCATCCCCTTGGCGCGTCGGCCGATCGCCTGCTGCTTCTCCCGGTCGGCCTGCCGGCCGGCCAGCGCCTGCCGCTTGTCGTAGGTCTTCTTGCCGCGCGCCAGCCCGATCTCGACCTTCGCGCGCCCGTCCTTGAAGTAGAGCGACAACGGCACCAACGTGAACCCGCGCTCCTTGACCTTGGCGTCGATCTTGTCGATCTCGTGCCGGTTGAGCAGCATCTTGCGGACCCGCCGCGGCTCGTGGTTGGTCCAGGTCCCCTGGGTGTACTCGGGGATGTGCACGCCGTGCAGGAACGCCTCGCCCTCATGGATCTCCGCGAAGCCGTCGCCCAGGGTCGCACGACCGGCACGCAGCGACTTCACCTCGGTGCCGACGAGGACCAGTCCGGCCTCGAAGGTGTCCTCGACGTGGTAGTCGAAACGCGCCTTGCGGTTCTGCGCAATCAGCTTGCGCCCTTGTTCACGGGGCATGAGGAGAAGTCTCTCAGAGGCGTGCGAGCGGATTTCCCACGCGCACTCACATGTAGGTCTGCGGGTCCACGGCGGTGCCGTTGATCATCACCGTGAAGTGCAGGTGGCAGCCGGTCGACCAGCCGGTGGTTCCGGCGTACGCGACCACGTCGCCGCGCTTCACGTGATCACCGGTGTGCGCCTTGTACGTGGAGATGTGGTTGTAGATCAGCGTCATCGACTTGCCGTTGACCTTGCCTGCGTCGATGTAGAGACGGTTGCCCCAGACATCGGAGTAGTACTCCGAGATCACCGTGCCGCCGGCGCTGGCGTACTCCGGGACGCCGCACGGCGCGTGGAAGTCATCGCCGTCGTGCAGGCCCCAGTAGTGGTAGATCGGGTGGATCCGCCAGCCGTACGGCGAGGTGATGTAGCTGTTCTTGACCGGGGGCAGGAGATAGCCGTTGCTGCTCCCGGTGAAGCCACGGCCCTGGTGCTTGCGGGCGCGGGCCTTGATCAGCCGCTGGATCCGGGCCTCCTGCTTCTTCAGCTGCTTGAGCTTGGCGAGGTCGGAGGCGCGGGCCTGCGCGGCAGCCACGACGGCCACCTGGCGGGAGGCCACCAGCGCGGCGACCTGCGACCGGGCTGCCGCCGCCTGCTGCTCGAGCTGCTGCTTGTGCGCGAGGTTCACCGCCGCGTCCTGTCGCTCCTGTGCCACAGCGGTCTTGGCCTTCGCGACCTGGTCCTTCTGGCTGACCAAGGTGGCCTCGGTGGCCTTCAGGCGCGCCAGCGCCCCGGTCTCACGGGACATCAGGCTGTCGATGGTGCTGAGCTCGAGCGCCATCTGCTCGGGCGTCGCGCCTTGCAGCATGATCGACATCCGCATCAGGTTCGGGTCGCCGTAGGTGTAGCTCTCCGCCGCCAGCCGGCCGATGGCCGCACGCTGGTCGACGACGTGCGCCTTGCCGTTGGCGACCGCAGTCTGCGCCGTGTCGAGGGCGGTCTGAGCGGCCGCGAGCTTGGCCTGCATCTGGGTGTCGAGCACCTGCGCAGCACTCAGCTGGCCCTGGGTCGCGGCGAACGTCGCCTGAGCGGTGCCCAGACTCGCCTGCGCGGACTTGAGCCGAGCGTTCGCCGCGTTCGCCGAAGCGCTGGAGTCCTCGAGGTCTCCCTGGGCGGACTGGATGCCCTGATGCACCTTGTTCTTCTTGTTGTGCAGGTCGTCGGTCTTGATCAGCGAGCTGTGCAGGGACACAGCGTCTGCCGAGAAGACAGTCGGGCCGCTCGCCAGTGCGACGGCGGCGAGCAGCGCCAGCGTCAAGGCGCTGTTGCGCTTGACGGTGCGGGAAAAGCGGTCGCGCGGGGGAAGTGGCACGCCAGTCAGCCTGTTCAAATTGGGGAAGAAGTGAACAGAGTGACACTAACCCCGCGGCATCACACTTTGAGGTATTTGCGTGTCATGAAGAGTGTCGGGACCACGGTGAGCAGCACGCCGAGGGCTGCGACCAGCGCCACCGCGGTCAGTCCGTCGTGCCAATTGATCCACGCCATCACCCGGGAGTTGTGTCTGAGCCACCCGTAGACGGCGAATTGCATCACCGCGGCTATCGCCGCCGCAGAGAGCACGATCGCGATCAGCGCAGCCGCCAGCATCTCCAACAAGAACGGCAGCGAGATGTACAGCGTCGACGCGCCGACCAGCCTCATGATGCCGATCTCCTTGCGGCGTGCGAACGCCGCCAGCCTGATCGAGTTGCCGACCTGGAGCACACCGGCGAGCAGCAGGAACGCCGCGATCCCGATCGCTCCCCATTTCAGCCGGTTCATCACGTAGTAGATCGGGTTCAGCACGTCGCGCAGGTCCCGGACGTGGTCGACACCGTCCATCCCGGCGAGCGCATCCTCGATGCCCTGGTACTTGTTCGGGTCCTTGAGATTGACTAGATAGGACTCCTGCATGTCATTAGCGGTCACGCTGGAGAACACGGCCTTCTCGGTGCTGTCGCGCGGCGAGACGTAGATCCGCTTCCAGATCGCGAAGGCTTGCGCCTTGGTCCGGTAGCTGTAGGACTTCACGTCCGGATGCGTGCTCAGCACTTTCTGGATCTCTGTCTTCTGGGCATCGTTGACCTCGCCCGAGGAACAGTGCGGCGACTGGGAGTTCTGGTTGCAGAGCATCACCGTCACCTGGAGCTTGTTGCCCCAGGTCTCCTCGGCCGCCTTCGCCTGGGCGTTGAGCAGCAGCCCCATCCCGACCAGGGTCAGGGAGACGAAGATGGTGACGACCAGTGCGATGGTCATCGAGACGTTGCGCTTGAGGCCGTTGGCGGTCTCGGAGAAGACGTAGCGGAGCTGCATGGGGAAGTCCTAGCTTTGGGAAGGCCTGATTCGGGACGGTCCTAGTGCTGGAAGCCGTAGACGCCGCGGGACTGGTCCCGGACGACGTTGCCGTCGGAGAGCTCGATGACACGCTTGCGCATCTGGTCGACGATCCCGGCGTCGTGGGTCGCCATGATCACCGTGGTCCCCGTCCGGTTGATCCGGTCGAGCAGCTTCATGATCCCGACACTGGTGTTGGGATCGAGGTTGCCGGTGGGCTCATCGGCGATCAGGATCATCGGCCGGTTCACGAACGCGCGTGCAATGGCGACCCGCTGCTGCTCGCCGCCGGAGAGCTCGTCGGGCATCCGGTCGCCCTTGCCGTCCAGGCCGACCAGGTCGAGGGTCTCGGGCACGACGGCGTTGATGTGGCTCTTCGGCTTGCCGATCACCTGCAGGGCGAACGCGACGTTCTCGGCGACCGTCTTGTTGGGCAGCAGCCGGAAGTCCTGGAAGACGGTGCCGATCTTGCGCCGTAGCGCCGGCACCTTCCACCCCGCCATCCGGTTGATCTCCTTACCGGCGACGTACACCCGGCCGTGGTTGGGCCGCGCTTCACGCAGCACCAGGCGCAGGAATGTGGACTTGCCGGAGCCTGAGGCGCCCACCAGGAAGACGAACTCGCCCTTCTCGATGTCGACGTTCACATCGGTCAGGGCGGCACGGGTCTGACCCGGGTAGGTCGAGGAGACGTTTTCGAATCGGATCACAGAGTCGTTTGGTGGCCGGGATCGGGGACAGAACAGAGCGCGCGACGTGCGCCCGACCACCCGGCGAGTCTAGGTCGTCGGTCCCAACGGTCCCGGGAGGCAGGATCCCTCGGTGTTTCGCCCCGCCACCAGCGCGTCAACCGGGCCCCGTCTAGCCTCGCCCTATGCCCGCGCCGTACCCTGCTCCTCGGACCAGACGCGCCCTCGCGGCGGCTCTGCTCCTCGGCGTCGCAGCGTGCGGCCACGGCGGGCCTCCGGCCTCCTCGACGAGCCCGACACTGCCGGCCTCGATCACGAAGCTCGACGCGGGCGTGTTGCGTATCGCCCGAGCACGGTTCTGCGACCTGGTGCCGGAGGCCGCCGTCCGCGCGGCCCTCGGCTCGGCCCCGGCATCCTCGACCGACTGGCGCGACGGGGACCCGGTCCCGGGGACTCCCGCGACCCAGAGCGCCCACGAACTGGGCTGCGGCTGGGCAGGCGCCGACGGTACGACGGCCCGCGCCTGGGTCTTCGCACGGCCGGTCTCGGTCTCCTTCGCCCATGACATCGCAGTCGCCGGCGGCACCGAGAACGGCTGCCGGCTGGTTGCCGGACCTGCGTTCGGGCGGCCGACGATGACCCAGGTCTGCACGCTGGCCGGCTCCGTGGTGCGGGTCCGGCACGCGGGCCTCTTCGGCGACAGCTGGCTGACGTGCGAGACCAGCGGACCTGCCGGCAGGTCGGGCGCTGACCGGACCGCAGCGGTCAAGCAGCGGGCCGACGCATGGTGCGTGGCCGTCGCCGGCGTCCTGGACACCGCGCGGTAGCCGCCCTGGCAGGCAGGGTCAGGCCTGCGCCTCGCCGCCGCGGCGCCAGCGGATGCCTGCCTCGAGGAACCCGTCGATGTCGCCATCGAGCACGGACTGCGGGTTGCCGGACTCGAACTCGGTCCGCAGGTCCTTGACCATCTGATACGGGTTCAGCACGTAGCTGCGCATCTGGTCGCCCCATGAGGCGGCCACATCGCCCTTGAGGTCCTTCTTCAGGGCGGCCTCCTCAGCCTTCTTCAGGGCGAGGAGCTTGGCCTTCAAGACGACCATCGCCGAGGCTTTGTTCTGCAGTTGCGACTTCTCGTTCTGGCAGCTCACCACGATGCCGGTCGGGATGTGGGTCAGCCGGACCGCGGAGTCGGTGGTATTGACCGACTGGCCGCCCGGTCCGCCGGAGCGGAACACGTCAACCCGGACGTCGTTCTCGTCGACCTCGATCTCGTCGGTCTGCTCGAGCTGCGGGATCACCTCGACCGCGGCGAAGCTGGTCTGCCGGCGGCCCTGGTTATCGAACGGGCTGATCCGCACCAGGCGGTGAGTCCCGGACTCGACCGAGAGCGTCCCGTAGGCGTACGGCGCGTGCACCGCGAACTCAGCGGACTTGATGCCGGCCTCTTCGGCGTAGGAGACATCGAAGACCTCGACGGAGTACTTGTTGCGCTCGGCCCAGCGGGTGTACATCCGCATCAGCATCTGGGCGAAGTCGGCTGCGTCGACGCCACCGGCCCCCGAGCGGATGCTCACGATCGCCTCGCGGGCGTCGTACTCGCCGTTGAGCAGGGTGCGGACCTCGAGCTGCTCGACGGACTTCGCGATCCGGTCCAGGTCGGCCTCGGAGTCGGCCAGCGAGGCGCTGTCGCCCTCCTCGGTGGCCATCTCCACCATCAGCGCCAAGTCCTCCAGGCGCGTCTCCAGCGACGTGAACCGCTCCAGCTCGCCCTGCAGGGTGGACAGCCGGCCGGTCACCCGCTGGGCGTTGGCCTGGTCGTCCCACAGGTTCGGGTCCGCGACCTCCTCGCCGAGGGTCGCCATCTCGGCGCGCATCTGGTCAAGGTCGAGCACCTTCCCGATGGTGACCATGGTCGCCTGGAGCTGCTTGATCTCGGAGTCGTAGTCGCGTGCCACAAGCGGAAAGGCTACCCGGCCGGGTGAACGCCGATCGACGACGGCAGCACCAGGTCTACATCTGAGGTTTCCATCCAGGCCACATCCGGTTCGGTTGCGATCACGACGATGCACTCGTGACCGCCGTCCATGCACCTGCGCGCAACGCGGAGGTCGTACGCCGTTCGGACGGCGGCGCAGAACGGCACGTCCCGGTGCTGCCGCAGGCCGTGGTCTGGATCAGCGGCTTGGTCGTCCTGGCCGGCGCGGCCATGGCGGTCGTCGGCGCCTTCCACACCGGGATCTCCTGGGACGAGCCGTTCCATGTGATGCGACTGCGCAATTACTTCGCACACGGCTGGTTCTCGCTGGACTGGGCAGTCGGCAAGAACGACACCACGAGCGGCGACAACAACACCTTGGTCTACGGCCCGGTTGCGATGCTGGTGCTGCATGGCTTCGCCGCCCTGCTCGGCGTCGAGGGCTGGCACACCGTCTCGACCACCCCGCACGCCTACGACATCCGCCACCTCGGCGTGGTGATCATCGGACTGATCGGCACCGGTGCCGCCGCTGCCATCACCCGGATCCTGCTCGGCTCCTGGCGCTGGGCGCTGTTCACCGCGGCCGCGCTGCTGGCGCTGCCGATGTGGACCGGGCACATGATGTTCAACATCAAGGATGTGCCGGTCGCCACCGGCTACACCCTGATGACCCTCGCCCTGGTCTCGATGGTCGCGCCCGTGAAGGGCCACCGCGCGCTGCGCATCCTCGGTCTGACCGGCGGGATCGTGCTGATGGTCGGCACCCGGCCGGCGATGGCCACCGCCGTGGTGGCCGGTGTGGTCGTGCTGGCTGCCGGCGTCAGCGTCGCGGGCCGGTTCGGCAACCGGCGTACGGCGCTGCTGGAGGTCGGCGGCGCCCTGACCATCGCCGCCGCCGTACTGGTGGCGATCTACCCGAACCTGTACGCGAACCCGGCGAACCTGATCAGCTCGGCGCAGCAATCCGCCAGCTTCCGCGACGGCACCGACGCCTCCTGGGGCTACGTGCCGTTCTTCGTCGCCGTACAGGTCCCGCTGCTGCTGCTCGGCTTCTCGCTGGTCGGGATCGCCTCCTCACTCCGTTTCGTGCGCAGCTCCTGGCGCACCGACACGTCCCAGGCCATCCGGCTCGTCCTGGTCGGCACCCAGCTGTTCGCGCTGCCGCTGGTCGCGGTGGCCAAGCACTCCGATCTCTACAACGCACTGCGCCAACTGCTCTTCGCCTCGCCGGCCTGGGCGGTCCTGGCGACCGTCGGCGTCGCGGTCGCGCTGCGCCGGGCGCAGGACCTCGCCCCGGAACGGATCAAGGCGGGCCGCAAGCCGCGGGTCCGGCTGATCGGCGTCGCCGCCGGCCTCGCCCTGCTGGCGCCGGTGGCCGCCCAGGCCACCCAGTTCCCTTACCAGTACGCGTACTACAACCTCAGCGTCGATGCTCTCGGCCTGCACGTGCCGACCGACTACTGGCGGGTCAGCGTCCCGGCGCTGCTTCCGCAGATCCCCACCGATGGCCAGATCGTCTGCGGGCCGACCCGGTCGAGCACCCTGGGCGCTCTCGCTGGTACGCCCGGCACGAACGGGATCGCCGAGTCCGCGCTGGTTGCTGGCCGCTACTCCTCCGACAGCAGCGTCGACTGCCGGACCGACCCGCTCGGCCCGCTGGCGCCCTCCTGGTCCGCCGACGGGCTGTCGTTGACCGACGCGCTGCCGAGCGACGAGTTCTACGCGGTGATCGACCGCAATCACGCCGTCCCGGCCAACTGCACCAAGCTCGCCAGCGTCAACCGCAACCGCGACGGCCGCACGGTCAGCGAGACCTACGTCGCCCGCTGCCACCTCTCCACCGCGCCACTGGGGACCGCCCCGGTCGCCTTCACCCGGACCGTCGTCGACGGCAACATGATCCCGGCCAAGTGGGCCTACGCCCCCGAGGGCTGGGTGATGCGCGAGACCCTCACCGCCCTCGACTCCGCCGGCCCGACCGCGGAGCTGGCGTTCGCCCCGGCCAGCTGCGGGGCCGCCTCCTGCTCGCTGCTGATCGACGGCGACGCACCTGCCGACCTCATCGCCACCCTCAACGGCACCACCGTCTCAGTGCGTGCCACCCACGGATCACTCACCCTCCCTCTCCCCGGCGACGTCAGCGACGCCTGGATCACGTTCCACCGCTCGTCCGGGAAGTCCCTGGACCTGCGCGTCCGCTCCCTCCGGCTCATCCCGAACCACGACACGTAGGAGACCTCCGATGGCAACCACTCTCTGGGTCGTCGTACCCGCCCTCAACGAAGCTGAGAACCTCCCGATCGTCGTCCCGCACATCCTCTCCGAGCTGGCACTGCTCGACGTCCGCGGCCATGTCCTGGTCGTCGACGACGGCTCGACCGACAAGACCCGCGAGGTGGTCGGCGACCTGGTCGACCGCCACGAGCAGGTCTCGCTGATCTCGATGGGCCGCAACCAGGGCAAGGCCACGGCGCTGCGCCGCGGCTTCGACCTCGCGTTGGCCGAAGGCGCCGACGTGATCGCGATGATGGATGCCGACGGCCAAGACGACCCCGCTGAGCTGGGCATCCTGCTCGCCCGCCTCGACGACGGAGCGGACCTGGTCACCGGTGCGCGCAACTTCAACCGCAACGACCGGTTCGTCAAGCGGAACACCTCCAAGCTCTACAACGGTGCCACCGCGCGGCTCTCCGGCGCCCCGGGCAAGGACTTCAACTCCGGCTTCAAGGTGATGCGCGCCGACGTCGCCCGACACGCCTCCCCGATGCTGTACGGCGAGCTGCACCGCTACCTCACCGTCGTCGCACACTGGCTCGGCTTCCGGGTCGCCGAGGTCCCGGTCCAGCACCACGAGCGGCTGCACGGCAAGAGCAAGTACGGCCTGGCCCGGTTCTGGCGCGGGTTCGTCGACCTGATCACCGTCCGGTTCCTGATGACGTACGAGAGCCGTCCCTCGCATCTGTTCAGCGGCATCGGCCTGGCCAGCTTCGCCGCCGGCGGCGTCGCCCTGGCCTACTTGTTCCTCGACAAGGTCACCGGCGAGGCGATCGGCGGCCGGCCGCTGCTCATCGCAGGCGTCGTGCTCGCCCTCGGTGGGCTGCAACTGGTCCTGTTCGGCCTGCTCGCCGAGCTGCTCGTGTACTCGCGCAACCGCGAGCGCGCGTGAGAGCACTGACCGGCAGGGACTGGCCGCCACCACCGCGGATGCTGGTCGTCGCCAGCATCCTGGTGCTCGCCACGACCACCGTCCTGGCCGTGATCGGCGCGTTCCACACCGGCATCACCACCGACGAGCCGATCCACGTGATGCGGCTGCGCAACTACTTCCACACCGGCTGGTACGCGCTGGACTGGGACTACCGGGGCGACGGCCCGGGGTCGGCAGGCACCAACACGTTCGTCTACGGGCCGGTCGCGATGCTGATCCTGCACGGCTGGTCGATGCTGTGGGGCGTCGAGGGCTGGGGACACGTCTCGACCACTCCGCACGCTTACGACATCCGGCACGTCGGTGTCGTGGTGATCGGGTTGATCGGCGTCGGCGCGGTAGCGGCGATGGGGAGGGTGCTGCTGCGCTCCTGGCGCTGGGGGCTGGTAGCAGCGGCAGCACTGTCGGCGATCCCGATGTGGACCGGGCACGAGATGTTCAACGTCAAGGACGTGCCGGTGGCCACCGGCTACACGCTGGCGACACTGGCCCTGCTCCTCTACGTCCGGTACGACGACAGCGCGCCGCGCGCAGGACTCCGGCTCGGTCGCGCCGCCCTACTCACTCTCGGCCTGGTGCTGAGCCTGGGCACCCGCCCCGGGATGTGGCCCGGGCTGCTCGCGGTCGGTGTGATCGCCGTGGCGGGCATCGTGCTGGCGAGCTCGGCACGGCGTACGGCGATCGTGGTCATCGTCGAGCTGGTCGGGGCCTGCGTGGTGTCGGCGGGGGCGCTGGTCGCGATCTACCCCAAGCTGTTCGGCTCGCCGCTCAAGGCGCTGCCGCAGACCAGCGAGTCCTCGTCGAGCTTCCTCAACGGGTTGAAGTCCGACCGGCTCTACGTGCCGCGGCACACCGTCGAGGAGATGCCGACGCTGTTGCTGATCTTCGTCACCACCGGGGCGATCATCGGCCTGATCGTGCTGCTCAAGCACTGGCGCACCGACCCGGTCCCGGCAGCCCGGATCGCCCTGATCGGCGTCCAGACAGCCACCCTGCCGATCGTCGCCATGATCCTCGGCTCTGACCTGTACCACGGCCTACGCCAGCTCCTCTTCGCGGCGCCGGCGGCTGCGATGCTGGCGGCGTACGGGATGGCGTGGGCTCTCGGACGATCCCGGGAGCGGCCGCTCGGCGCCGGCCGGCTGGTGCTCGGCCCGCGCGTCCTCGCCGTCCTCGCGACCGCCGCGGTCCTGCTGCCCGCGATCGACCAGATCACCCTGCAGCCGTTCCAGACGACGTACGTCAACCTAGCCACCGACCTGATCACTTCGCCCTCGCACACGCCCCAGACCCGGTACGGCAGCGACTTCTGGCGGGTCAGCATCCCCGACTTGGTCAAGGGCGTCGATGTGAAGAATCAGCTGCTGTGCAAGGCGATCGTCGACCCGGTCAGCGGCGTGGCGTACCGGTTCGTCAACGGCGGCACCTACTCCACCACCCGGAGCCTGGACTGCCGCGACGAGCCCAGCGGGCCGCTGAAGCCGCAGCACCTCCCAGTCGCCTCCGGTGCCGGCTCGACGTTCGACGCCGTGTTCATCGCCGCCGTGCCCCCGAACTGCACCGAGCTGCGCTCGGTGAACCGGCGCCGGCACGGCTTCACCATCGCCCTGACCGTGCTCGCGCGTTGCACGGAGAAGCCGTCGCCCCTGGGCACCGACGAGATCGACACCGCGAGCCCGGTCCTCGGCACTGCAGCTCAGGGAGACCTGTGGCGCTACACCGTCGACGGCTGGCAGCAGTGGCCCGGATCGAAGGACCTCACCGGCCCGGTGCCGCAGGCTGTGGTCGCGTTCGTGCCGGACCGCTCCTGCACGGTCTCCGGCTGCGATCTGGTGCTGCACGGGACCGGACCGAGCGACCTGCTCGCCTCGATCGACGGGGCCTCGGAGCCGGTGGTCATTGACGACTCGACGCTGCGGGTCCGGTTGACCGCCACCCAGGCCCAGACCCCTGGCGGAGTCTGGGTCACCCTGTCACGGCCTTCGGGTGCCGATCTCGACACCACCATCACGGGCTTGTCGCTGACCGCGGCCCCCACCACGGAAGGGCACTGATGAAGTCGGTCTACGTCTGCGCGATGCGGACGCTGCGCAAAGCGCTCGCTGCCCTCGGGCTGCTCGCACTTCTCGACCGCTGGGCGGCGCGGTCCCGCACCGGCCTGTGGGTGCGCTCCCTGCTCTCCATCTACGACCTCGAGGACCTGCTCCCCTACGACGTGCCGTGGTGGACCTTCAAGGCCTCCGACGAGGTCGAGGCATTCCTCGCCGCCCAGCCCGATGCCCGGGTCTTCGAGTGGGGATCGGGCGCCTCCACGGCCTGGCTGTCGCGCCGCGCCGGTAGCGTCACCTCCGTGGAGCACGACGCTGCCTGGGCGGAGATCGTCCGCCCGGTGCTGCCGGCGAATGCCGTCGTGCAGGTCGTCGAGCCGGCGGCGGCAGCCGGTGGACGTGGTGAGCAGCTCTCGGACAAGCCCGGCTTCGAGGGCCTCGACTTCGCGGCGTACGTCGATGCGGTAGGCGGTACCGACGGCAGTTACGACGTGATCGTCGTGGACGGCCGTGCTCGCGGCGCCTGCTTCGAGCGGGCCATCGACCGGCTCGCCCCCGGCGGCGTGCTGGTCTTCGACAACGTCGACCGGCAGCGCTACCGGGACGCGATCGCGGCCTCGCCGGTCCCGGTCGAGGTGGAGTGGACCCGCGGGCTGACCCCGGCGCTGCCCTACCCGACCCGCACCGCCCTGGTGAGGCTGCGTGCTTAAGGAAGGCCTCCCCAAGCCGGCGATGAACCTGCTCCGCGCAGGGTTCGTCGTCGCCGTCCTGGCGTTCGCGTGGCTGAGCCTGCGCGGCCGGATGGACGAGGTCGGCGACGCCCTGAAGGACACCTCGGTGCCCGCCGCGCTCGGCGGCCTGGCGCTGGTGCTGCTCGGGCTGCTGATCACGGCCCAGCTCTGGCTGCGGCTGATGGCGTGGGCCGACGGCCCGCTCCCCCAGCGCGATGGCCAGGCGATCTTCTTCATCGGCCAGCTCGGCAAGTACATCCCCGGCTCGGTCTGGTCGATCGGCGCCCAGGCCGACCTGGCCCGCAAGCACCAGGTCCCGGCGCGGGCGACGGTCGCGTCCGGCCTGCTGTTCCTCGGCTACAACGTCGACACGGCCGTGCTGGTCGCCTCGATCTCGCTGCTCACCGGCGGCCTGGACTCGCGGTGGCCGGCCTGGGTCTCCCTGCTCGCCCTGATCGGCTCGCTGGTCGGACTGACTCCAGCTCTGGTCCGCTGGGCCGGCACCCGGATCGCCGGCCGCGAGGTCCGGATCTCGTGGGTCGGCACCGTCGAGGTCGCCGCCTTGATGGCGGGGGCCTGGACGGCGTACGGGCTGGCGCTGGTGCTGCTCGCGCCCGGCCTGCCCTGGCACGACCTAGTCGCGCTGGGCGGCGCGTTCGCGGCGGCGTACGCCGTGGGCGTGGTGATCGTCATCGCGCCGGCCGGCGTCGGTGCCCGCGAGACCGTCTTCGTGCTGCTGCTCACCCCGGCCCTCGGCGTCGGCCCGGCGACCGCCCTGGCGCTGCTTGCGCGGGTGGTCCACACCGTCGCCGACACCTCGCTGGCAGCAGCCTGGTGGGCAGCGACCCGGAGGGCACGGCTACTCCCCGATCGCGACCACCGCAGCGGCGCTGCCGCTGACCGGAACGTGATCGCCGACGCCGGGCACCCGTAGCGGGAGGTCCATCGGCGCCCGCACCTGTACGACGACGGCGCCGTTGACGATCGCCACCGTCCAGGTCATCACCCCGAGACGGTCCAGCGCGCCCGAGCTGCGCAGGTAGTCCTCGACGTAGGCCCGCGCCGCATCGGGGTCGATCGTGAGCGTCCCGGACAGTCCCTGGGTGTACGCCGCATCGCCTTGCAGGCCGTCGGTGGCGGCCAGTGCGGCCGCGTCGGCGACGGCGTCGAGCTCCTCGCGCCGCAGGTACGCCGCGGACGCGTCGACGACCACCGCGACCAGCAGCGCGATCACGACGGCGAAGCCGATGATGAGCGGCGCGATCGAACCAGCATCGTCCCGCCGGCGGCGCCTCACGGGTGGCTCACTCCCGGGCCTCCCGGAACGTCCCGTACGGCGAGCGGTGCTCGGCGCTGATCGTGATCGTGGGCGCGCTGCCACCGAACGCCGACGGCAGCAGCGGCAGCCGGGCGCCGGTACGGATCTGGGCTATCACCACCGAGCCCGGGACCAGGCACGCCGCCGGGTCCGGAGCACAGGTGATGGTGAGCCGAAACCCGTCGCCGGCCAGGCCCTGGTCGGCGAAGGCGAGGTCGGCCGCGACCTGGGCCTGCCGGTAGCCGGTGGCTTGGTCGGGCGCCGCGACGAACGCCCTCGTAGCCGATCGGGCCGCTGCCGACGCCGCGTACGCCGCCCGCTGGGTGTCGAAGGCGGCCAGCATCAGGTAGAGCAGCGGCATCAGCAGCAGCACGGCGAGCCAGACGAACTCGACGATGGCGGTGCCGTCGTCGGTACGTCGGAGCCGGCGCCTCCTCACCGCTGCTCCCGGACGCCGTGACCAACGACGTCGAGCCGGACTCCTGGCCCCCACAGCCCCAAGGGTGGCACCACCGCGACGATGTGCACCTCGACCACGGCGACCCCGTCAGCCGTACTGTCCTCGGCCGTGATCGCCGCCGTGAACCGGTTGCCGACGACCCCGGCGAGCCGTTCACGGGTCCGGGCCACGCCGTCGGCCGGCGTCCGGTCCAGGGTGGCTGCGTACCGGGCGCCCTCGGTGGCGGCAGCAGCGAGGCTGTTGCGCACATAGAGCGTGAGGCCGACCTGGAGCAGGCCGAGCACCAACGGCACCAGCACCAGCGAGACCAGCACGAAGTCGACGACGGCAGCGCCCGCGTCGCGGCCGGACGCGCGCTCAGCCCGAGACCGAGGCCAGCGCCGCACGGAGCATCTCGCTGAGCTGGGCTCCGGCGATCGCCCAGAGGCCGGCGACCAGACCGGCGCTCATCACCGTGATCAAGACCCAACCCGGCACGTCGCCGCGCTCGTCGCGGCGCCGCCAGGTCCTTCGTCGTTGTGTCATGTTCTTCTTCCTCTCCTCGGGTTGCAGGCTTCTGGCACCAGGCCACCGGCTTCTTAGACGACGAGCCGCAGCCCGACCAGGCCGGGCCAGAACGCGAAGACGACGACAGTCGGCAGGATCAGGAAGACCACGGGCACCATCATCAGAACCTCGCGGCGCGCCCCCGACTCGATCAGCGCCCGGCGTGCCGCCTCCCGGACATCGCCAGCCTGGGCATGCAGGACGTCGGCCAGCGGCGTGCCGCGCTCCACTGCGATCGCCAGCCCCTGGGCGAATCGTGAGACCGGCGCCAGCCCTGAGCGGGCGGCGAGCTCGTCGAGGGCCTCGCTGAACGGCGAGCCGGTCCGCACGGCAGCGAGCAGCCGCCGCAAGTCGGCGGCGAACTCGCCGTGCGAGCGGACGACGACTCGGTCCACCGCCGCCACCGGGCTCTCGCCGGCGGCGACCGCTAGGGCTAGCAGCTCGGCGACCAGCGGGAGCTCCTCGATCACCCGCCGCTCGCGTCGCAAGGCCTGAGCGGAAAGCCGGTTCTCGCGGAGCAGTACGCCGAGGGCGAGCGCGCACAGGCAGCCGATCAGCAGTGCACCGCCGCGCTCGGGCCGCCTCGCCGCCAGGAAGCCGGCCGGCAGCGCCGCCGCTCCGAACGCCACCACGCCCCAGACGGCTTGCTCCATCCGGAACTCGTGCACGCTCAGCGCCAGGTTCGCGCGGTCCAGCCGACGCTGGATCGAGGACGCACCGCCGAGTACCCGCTCGACAGAACCGCCGAGCATGGTCAGCGCCCCGCGACCGAGACCTCGCAGACTGCTCGGGCCGACCGGCGCCGGGCGGCCAGCGGTGCGCGGCGTCAGGTCTCGCAGGAACGGCAGGACCCGGTACCCGAGTGACGTCCGCCGGCCCGCGAGCACGCGGTCAACGACCAGCCAGGACCCGCCCCCGATTGCAGCGCCGAGCAACGTGCCGACGTACATCCCGGTCATCCGAAGATCCGGCGCGGCGCCGGGAGCCGGCCGATCCGCATCATCAGCCAGTACGCCGCCGCGCTGGTCGCGCCGCCCACGACCAGCACCAGCATCCCGGCCGGCGTCGCGTACCGGCGGATCACCTCGTGCTGGAAGGAGAGCATCAGCAGCACCAGCCACGGCGCCGAGATCGCCAGCCTGGCCCCGTTCACGGTCCAGGCCTGCCGGGACTCGAGCTCCGAGCGGGTTCGGGCGTCCTCGCGCAGGAACACCGAGAGGTTGCGCAGCAGCCGGCCGAGGTCGCCGCCGCCGACCTCGCGGGCGATCCGCAGCGCCTCGACGACCCGGTCGCCGACGGGATCGGCCAGCAGGTCCTTGAGCCGGTCGAGCGCCTCGGTGAGCCGACCGCTGACCTGGTAGTCGCGGGCGAACGCAGAGAACGCCGGCCGCAAGGGTTCGGGCCCGCGGACGGCTAACGCAGCCAGCGCCTCCGCGAGCCCGAGGCCGGCCCGGACTCCTGACGCCAGATGGTCCACGACCTCGGGCCAGACCTCGGCGAACTCGCGCTGACGACGGCGCGCGCGGCTGCGGAGGACGGCGAGCGGGAGGTACCCGGCGATCACCGCGAAGGCGAGCGCAACGGGCAGCGTCCGGGACAGTGCCTGCACCGCGACCAGTGCACTGAGCGCCAAGGCGATACAGGCGCCGATCAGCACCCGCGGGCTGAGACCGCGCATCCCAGCGCGCGCCAGCAACGCCACCGTGGCCGAGCCATGGCGCTCCCGGCGCTCCGGCCGCGGCAGGGTCAGCCCCGCGACGATCAGCACGATGCCGATGCCGAGGACCAGCCCGAGGACGGCCCCCATCAGTGCGGTCCGGCCATCAACGCGGACCTGCCAGTAGCGCGAGCACGTCGATACCGGCGCGTTCGAACGCCTCGGCCCGGGCCGGTACGCCGGCAGTGCGCACCAGCTCGCCGTCCCGGCGCACGAAAAGCGTCTCGGTCTCGATCACGTCGTGCTCGACCCGGCCCGGCACGGTCACGATCTCCTGCACCCGGCGTACGCCGCCCGGATCCATCACCAGGTGCACCACCAGGTCGACCGACGCGGCGACCGTCGGGACGACGAAGGAGGCTGAGATGTTCTCCCCGGCCAGCATCGGCAGCGTGCACAGCTTGACCAGCGCCTCGCGCGCGCTGTTCGCGTGCAGGGTCGCCATCCCCGGCAGCCCGGAGTTCAGGGCGATCAGCAGGTCTAGCGACTCGGCTCCGCGGACCTCACCGACGATCAGCCGGGTCGGCCGCATCCGCAGCGACTCCCGGACCAGGTCGCGCAGCGTTACCGCGCCGGTGCCCTCGAGCCCCGGCGGCCGGCACTCCAGGGGCACCCAGTCAGGGTGCGGCACCCGGAGCTCGCGGACCTCCTCGGCGCTGATGATCCGGTCCCCACCCGGGATCGCGCCCGCCAGGCAGTTGAGCATGGTCGTCTTGCCGGCCTGAGTGCCGCCGGCGACCAGCACCGAGAGGCCCGCTGTTACCGCAGCCTCGAGGAAGGCGGCCCCCTGCTCGCTCAGCGATCCGAGGGCGACGAGGTCGGCCAGGCGCGAGGACCGGAGCAGGAACTTGCGGATGTTGACAGCGGAGAACCCGCTGCTGATCCCCTCCAGCACGACATGCAGCCGATGCCCGTCGGGCAGCCGAGCATCCACGAACGGAGAGGACACATCCAGGCGCCGACCGCTCTGCTTGAGCATCCGCTCGACGAGCTCGCGCACGTCCTCGGCCGCCAGGATGGTGGTGGTCAGCTCGTGTCGGCCGGAGCGCGCCACGAAGACCCGGCTGGGCTCGTTGATCCAGATCTCCTCGATGTCGGGGTCCTCCAGATAGGGCTGGAGAGCCCCGAACCCGGCGACCGAGGCGACCAATTCGCCGATCACCGCCTCCGGGTCGGCGATCGGCGCTACCGAGCCGGTCAGGCTGAGCCGGTCGTGCGCGCCGACCAGGTCCTCGGCTAGCGCGCGCACCCGCTGCACCTCGCGCTGCGGGTCGACCCCGTCGCGGCGTACGGCGGCGCGCAGCTGCTCGTCGAGACGGACGGCTGTGTCAGACGGGCTGGGCATCACGGATCTCGGCTTCGTCGCAGGGCTGGTGCGGCAAGGAAGCCAGTCCATTCAGCCCCGCAGCGGCCAGGATCGGAGAATGTGGACAGGCGCGGGCCTTCCACAGGGCGAACGACGCCGGGCCGCCCCGGCGCGCCTCATTCCTCCCGGTCGAGCACGTCGGAGAACCGCAGCTGCTCCAGCCCCAGCGGATCCTGCGCGCCGGCCTCGATCTCGTCCCAGGTCCGGGGCGCCGCCACCGTCGGGAAGTCCCGACCGCGCAGCGAGTACGGCGCGATCGTCGTCTTCGCGCCGACGTTCTGCGACCAGTCGAAGAAGACCTTGCCGCCGCGACGGGCCTTGGTCATCTGGGAGACGACCAGCTTGGGGTTTGCGGCCTCGAGCTCCTCGGCGATGCCCTTGGCGTAGTCGCGGATCGCGTCGCTGCTGCGCGAGCCGTCGAGGTCGGCGTACAGGTGCACGCCCTTGGAGCCGCTGGTCACGGCCCGGGTGTCCAGCCCGTCGGCGGCGAGCCGCTCACGGACCAGCAACGCGACCTGCGAGCACTCCATCAGCCCGGCCGGCTCGCCCGGGTCGAGGTCGATGACCATCCGGTCGGGGTTGACCGGGCGGCCGTCGTCGTCAACCCGCCACTGGTGCACGTGCAGCTCCAGCGCCGCCAGGTTGACCAGCCAGGTCAGGGTGGCCAGCGAGTCGACGATCGGGAATCGCAGCCCCCCGTCTTCTTTGCTCGCGGTGCGCGATCCCGAGGTCGGCACTGTCACGACCCGGACCCAGCTCGGGGTCCCGCCCGGCACGTTCTTCTCGAAGAAGCTCTTGTCGCCGGTGCCGTGCGGCCACCGGATCCTGGTCACCGCACGGTCGGCGAGCACCGGCAGCAGCCGCGGGGCGATGCGTGCGTAGTAATTGAGGACCTCGCCCTTGGTGGTGCCGGTGCGCGGGTACATCACCTTGCCGAGGTTCACCAGCGTCAGCGTCCGGCCCTCGACATCGACCTGGACCTCGGTGCGCTCGACCATCAGCGTCCTCCCTGTGGGCCGGCGAAGGAGAGGTCGGCGACCGACAGGTCCGTGCGCACGCCCCGGTATGCCGGCTGCCGGAGCCGCCCGTCGTTCGTGAGCGTCAGGTACTGCACATCCACGATCACCTGCGGGGCCACCCAGGTCGTCTGGTCGCGGTCCAGTCGCGGCAGCTCGTCGGCGAACGGGGATACGGCCGTCTCCAGCGGGCGCAGCAACTCGCCGAGCCGCTGCCCGGCCTTGCCGGCGATGCCGGAGCCGACCCGGCCACGGAACGCGAGGCCCGTCGATGTCGGCTCCCCCACCAGCACCGCGCCGAGTCGTGAGCCACTGCCAGTTCCGAACCGGAAGCCGCCGACCACATACGACCCGGTCGGGCGGATCGGGAACTTCAGCCAGTCCTTGCTGCGCCGGTCGGGGTAGTAGCGCGAGGACGTCTTCTTGCTGACGATGCCCTCGAGCCCCTGAGCCTGCGCAGCATCGAGCAACACGGCACCGTCGTCGTACGTTGGCGGCACCTGCCACGCCGGGTCATCGAGCCCGAGCCCGAGCAGCAGCTCGCGCCGCTCGGCCCACGGCCGCGAGCATAGGTCCTCGCCGTCGAGGCCAAGCAAGTCGAAGACGATCAGCGTCACCGGGTTGCGCTCGGCGAGCCGTGCAGCCTTGACCGAATCCCGTACATGCATCCGGTCGGCCAGGTCGCTGAACGACGGCGCCCCCGACCCGAGGGCGACGATCTCACCGTCGAGCAGCACGTCATGGCCGAGGCCCGCCAACCCGCCGAGCTCGGGGTACGCCGGGGTCACGTCGTTCTCGTTGCGCGAGGTGATCCGCACCCGCCCATCAGTCACCGCGACCAGCGCGCGGATGCCGTCCCACTTCACCTCGTGGACCCAGCCGCTCCCGGCAGGGACGTGGTCGCCCCGGGTCGCGAGCATCGGCTTCATGGCGTCCATCTTGTCAGCGGGGGGTGCGTCCGCGTCGCAAGGAATACGACCGATGTGCCTGCTCGGACCCGGGGCGGGTTCAGTGGGCGGGCTTCAGGGCGTCGCGCTCACCGCCCGGCACGGCTGAACGTGGACCGGCCGCCGCCACCGAATCCGCCGGCCCCGCCACCGGCACCACGGAAGCTGAAGGTGCCGGTGTTGCCGCTGTTCAGCGTCGTGCTCGCACCCTTGACCGGAGCGCCGATGTCGGCGAGGACGACCTCTGTCCCGGCCTTGAGGCCGCTTGTGATGGCGACCCGGCTGGTTCCCATAGCGCCGAGCGTTACCCGCACTGTCGAGAGCTTCGAGCCGTTCCAGGTGCTGACTGTGCCGCTGGTGGTGCCGGTCGTAGACCGGGTGACCGCCGACGTCGGTACCGAGACCACGTTCGTCGCGGTGGCCAGCACGATCTGCATCAGGGCGCCTGAGCCGGGCGGCAGCGAGATCGTCGGGTCGTCGACCGTCACCGTGATCGGGTACGACGTGGTGCCGCTCGTCGTGTCCGGCACCAGCCCGATCGCGCTGACCGATCCGGTGGTCGTCTTCGCGACCCCGGGCACGCTGACCTCCACGACCTGGCCGAGCTTGATGCTGTTGATCTTGGTCTCCGCCACCGTCCCGCTGATCGTCACCGCAGTGCCGCCGATGACTGTCGCCGCCGCATCGCCGGTGCTGACCGCGTCGCCCTTCACGGCGGACAGCGCAGCCACCATGCCCGATCGCGTCGAGCGCAGCGTGGCCTGGGCTCGGTCCTGCTGAGCGGAGATCAGGTCTGCCTTCCCCGTATCGATCGAGGCCTGGTCCGAAGCCAAGGTGGCAGCGGTCACCGTCCGACCGCTCGCGCTCGAGCCTAGGCTGCCGGTACTCCCGGTGCTCCCGGTGCCTGCAGAGGAGTTGTCGGCCGTTGCTGCCGTGGTCCGCGCCGCGGAGGTGTGCCCGCTCGGCGCGGACGAGCCGGCCGAGCCGGTGCTGCCCAGCGCCCGGGTCAGGGCGTCGGCGAGGTTCTTCAGCGCCGTCTGCAGCGTTCCTTGGGCCTTGCTCACGGCGTTCTGCGCGTCCTGGACCGCAGCCAGCGCGGTGGTGCAGGCGGCGTCTTCACCGCTCGATCCCGACGTGGGCGTCGACCCATCGGTCGGGTCGTCGGTCGGCGTACTGGTGGCCGAGCCTGAGGAGCTGAAGGCGTCCTTGCAGGCAGCGGTCTGCGCGGTCAGCGCGTCAGCAGCATCGGCGAGCGCCTGGCTCGCTGCGGACTGGGCAGCGACGACCTTGTCCTGGAGCGCCTTGAGCTCCTTCAACGTCGCCGCTGCCGATGCCGAGGAACCGTTGGAGTTACTGCTGCCCTGGTGGGTGCTGCCCGTGTTGCTACCGCCCTTGCCCTTCGAGCCGCCGCTCGCGACGCTCGAGACCGCCGACGTCTGCGCGTCCTCGTCGGAGACCAGCTGGGCATTGGCCTTGGCGAGTTCGGCCTTCGCCTGGAGGAGGGTCGCGTCGAGGTCGGTCGCGTCGAGCCGCGCGATGACCTGGCCGGTCTTCACGCTCTCGCCGAGCGCGACCTCGACCTTGGCTACCGTCCCGCTGGTGCCCCAGGTGAGGTCCGCGCGGTGGGCGGCGTCGACAGTGCCGCTGGTCGACAGCGTCTGCTCGATGTCGGCAGTGGTTGCTGCCACGGTCCGGTACTGCGCGCTCGATGATCCACTGGCCACAGCCCAGGCACCACCCCCGCCCAGGATCACGACCACGGCCGCCCCGGCCGCCGCCCAGCGGATCCGGCGTCCCCGAACGGTCATCACGACGCCTGTCCGGCACCGGCGGCGCCGGTGCCCCCGCCCGTGCCCCCGCCGGCGCCAGAGCCGTTGCGGACGAAGCCGGTCGTGCACGCGCCGTTGACGGCCGGCGTCACTGCGATGGTGGTGGCGGTGATCGCGCCCGTGCTGTCTGCCTTGCCCTCGGCCCGCACGCAGACCCCGACCTTCACGTCAGCAGCCGCCGCCTTCGCGGTGGTCGTGTACGTCGTGCCGGAGCCGACCGTGACCGTCACGTCGGCGGTCGTGCCGCCTGCCGGCGTCGAGTCACTCGACGAGCTCGTCGACGGGCGCGGCGAGGAGACCACGAAGCCGGAGTCGGAGACCGACTTCACAGTGCCGAAGGCGCCGCCTCCGAAACCGCCGCCGAAGCCGCCGCGGAGCTGGCGGCCGGTCCCTCCGGTCGGTGCGCCCGACGGCGGAGTCCCGCCGCCGAAGCCGCCGTCACCCTCGCCCGTGCCGCCACCAGCCTGACCCGAGCCGCCACCATTGGTGCGGCCGCCGAAGCCGCCGCCCGGCCGGGTCCCGCCCCCGCCGCCGCCGAAGCCGGCGGTGCAGGAGCCGTTCACGGCTGCGGTGATCCGCACCGTGGTCGCAGTCACTGCCGTCGGGGCCGCAGTCGGAGCAGTGGTCGACGAGCCGGTGCTGGTCGCGGCCGAGGTGACCACGACGCAGTCACCTACCTTGACGTCGCTGAGCTTGGCGGTGACCTGCTGGGTGAACGCCGTGCTCCCGTTCCAGGTCACGGCGACCTGGCCGCTCTGCTGGGACTGGACCTGGGCGGTGCTGCCCGTGACTGCGGCGACGAGGCCGTCGGCACCGGGACGCTGGAAGCCGTTCCCGGATCCGTTCTGGGAGTTGGTCGCGCCTTCGCCGGTGCCGGCGTTCGCGTTGCTGGGGCTGCTGCTGCCGCACGCGACGGCTCCGAAGAGTAGGACGCCAGTGCCGCAGGCAGCCGCGACCCGACGGGCCACGACCGAGCGGCTGTACAGGGTGGACGAGGGGCCGTGCGAGGGGGTGATGCTCATGAGCTGCTCCTTGTGAGGGGTGACGCTGTTGCTGGGATGCTGGTCATGACGTCGGCTCCTAGTCGCTGCGCAGCGCGTCGATCGGGGTAAGCCGAGCTGCGCGGCTGGCCGGGTAGACGCCGAAGCCCACGCCGAGGCCGAGGGAGACGCCGAGCGCCGCAACGATCGCGATCCCGGAGATGCTCACCGGCTGGTTGATCATCGACGGCAGCACCATCGCGCCGACCACGCCGATGACGGCGCCGATCACACCGCCGGTGATGCCGAGCAACGAGGCCTCGATCAGGAACTGCCGGCGGATCGCCGACGGCGTCGCGCCGAGGGCCTTGCGCAGCCCGATCTCGCGGACCCGCTCGGTCACCGAGACCAGCATGATGTTCATGACGCCGATGCCGCCGACGAGCAACGAGATCGCCGCGACGCCGCCGAGCAGGATGGTCATCGTCTTGTTCGTCGAGTTCGCCGTGGACAGGAGCGCGTCCTGGGTGGCGATGCTGAAGTCGGCGGAGGAGCTGCTCACGTCGTGCGAGGTGAGCAGCGCCGCGTTCACCTCCTGGTACGCCGCTGAGAGCAGGTCGGCGGACTTGGCCTCGACGTACACGCTGGCGACGGCGGTGCTGGTCGCGCCGGTCAGCCGCTGCGCGGTCGTGATCGGCACGACGGCCAGGTCGTCCTCGGTCGTCGTGCTCGAGGTGGCGCCGGACTCGCCGAGCACCCCGATCACGGTCAGCGTCGCGCCGTCGGCGGTGATCGTCTGGCCGACAGGGTCGCCCCGGCTGAACAGCTCGGTCGCGGTGTCGGGCCCGAGCACGACGACGTTCGCGCCGCTGGCGAGCTCGGCGGAGGTGAAGAACCGCCCCGAGGTCAGCGTCCGGGCCCGCACCTGCTTCCACGCGGTCGTGGTGCCGACGATCCGGCTGGTCCAGTTGGTGGTGCCGGCGGTCAGCTCGGTGCTGGTCGAGGTCGCGGGGGCGACCTTGGCCACGTCGGGGGCCACCGAGGAGTCCGCGAGCGTGTTCGCGTCGGCCTCGGTCAGCGTCGTGGACGAGCCGAAGCCGCCGCGGACGCCGCTGGTGCCGGTGCTGCTGCCCGGCGAGACGATCAGCAGATTGGAGCCGAGCGCGTCGATCTGGCTGCGGACCTTGTCCTGGGCGCCGAGGCCGAGGCCGACGGTCAGGACCACCGAGGAGATGCCGATGACGATGCCGAGCATGGTCAGCAGCGACCGCATCCGGTGGCTGCGCACGGCGTCGGCCGCTGTGCGCAGGGTCTCGAGCCAGTTCATGAGACCCGCTCGCGCTCGGTGATCTGGCCGTCGCGGATGGTCAGCACGCGGTCGGCTTCGTCGGCGACGTCGTTCTCATGGGTGATCAGCACGATCGTGCGGCCGGTGTCGTGCAGCTCGCGGAAGAGCCCGAGCACGTCGGCCGAGGAGACCGAGTCCAGGTTGCCGGTCGGCTCGTCGGCCAGGATCATCGACGGCTCGGTGACCAGGGCTCGGGCGACGGCGACGCGCTGCTGCTGGCCTCCGGAGAGCTCACCGGGCCGGTGGTCTGCCCGGTCGGAGAGGCCGACCCGGTCCAGGGCCCGACGGGCGCGCTCCTCACGGTCGGCGCCGTGCACGCCGGCGTACGCCAGGGGCAGGGCGACGTTGCGCAGCGCGGTCATGTCGGGCAGCAGGTTGAACTGCTGGAAGACGAATCCGATCTCCTTGTTGCGGATCTGCGCCAGCTCGGCCTCCCCAAGGTCGCTGACGTCACGGCCGGCGAGCTCGTAGTGGCCCTGCGTCGGGATGTCGAGGCAGCCGAGGATATGCATCAGCGTCGACTTGCCGGACCCGGACGGGCCGATGATGGCGACGTACTCGCCCTCCTCGATCCGGACGTCGATCCCGCGGAGCGCCTCGACGGCGATCGCGCCGGTGGCGTAGGTCTTGCGGACCCCGGCCAGGTCGATGATCGCGCGGCTCACTGGCCACCGCCGGTGAAGGTGCCGCCGCCGAAGCCGCCACCGGCCGGGAACCCGCCACCGCCGAAGCCGCCACCGGTCTCGCCGGTGCCCGACCCGGTCCGGTTGAACAGGCCGCCGCCACCCGTGCGGTTGGTCGTCGAGCCGGAGGGCCGGGTGATGCTGATGACCTGGACGACGTCACCTGCCTTGAGTCCTGAGGTCACAGCGGTCTCGGCGCCGTACGCCGTCCCGACGGTGACCGTGGTCTTGGTCGTCTTGCCGTTCTTGACCGTGTAGACGTACGTCGTGTTACCCGATGAGTGCAGGGCCTGGGTCGGCACTGCGAGGACGTTGGTGGCTTGCTTGACGGTGATCGCCACCGTCGCGCTCGAGCCCGGGTACAGGCCGGTGGGCGTTCCCGTCACCGCGATCGTCACCGGGAACTGGGCCGCGCCGCTATCCGAGGCGCTGGCGATGGTGCCGACGTCCGAGACTGTGCCGTAGACGACCGACCCGCCACCGGTCGGCGTGATCGTGGCCTGCATGCCCGTCTTGAGCTGGCTGACGTCCGAGGCCGAGACGTCGGCGTCGACGAGCAGGTTGTTCGGGGAGATGACGGTGATGCCGGACGACGTGTCCGAGCTGCCCGACGAGGCGTTCTGGTTAGATCCGCCGCCCGAGGAGGAGCCGGTCTGGTCGCCGACGGCGTACCCGACGGCACTGACCGTCCCGGCGAACGGCGCCCGGAGCGTCGCGTTGTCGACGGCATCCTGGGCCTGGGACAGGGAGGACGTGGCCGAGGCGACGGAGGCCTCGTCGGCGCTCACCTGCGCCGAGGTGCCGCCGGAGTCCTCGGAGAGCTGCGATTGTGCAGCCGTGAGCTGGGCCTGGGCCGCATCTCGCTCGGCCCGCAGCGAGGCCGCATCGATCTTGGCGAGCACTGCGCCCTTGACGACCTTCTCGCCGGCCTTGACCGCGACCCGGGTCACGGTGCCCGAGGAGGTGAAGGTCAACGCCGTGTCCCGTTTCGGGGTGATCGTGCCGGTTGCGGAGACGGTCGTCTTGTACGTCCCGGTCGCGATGGTGGTGTTGATGCTGGTCGTCGAGCTCGAGCTGGAGCCCGGCGCGAACTTCAGCCAGGCGGCGACCGCGATCACGATCACGACGACCGCGATCGCCCAGACACGGCGGGGGACGGCGCGGAGGCGGTCCCAGGAGATGCCCCGGGCCCGTTGCGCGAAGGAGAGAGAAGCCATGGGCAGAACCCTCGCGGTCACGACTGGGAAAACGCCCCGCACACCTTG
>DASRRQ010000090.1:0-13112 GCA_035695505.1 Marmoricola sp.
GACGCCGCCCTTGCCGGTGAACAGGATGATCCTGACGCTCAAGGAACCTCCTCAGCCCAGGGACTCGACGCGCTTCTTGAGGCCCTTCAACGCCGTGTCGATGATGACCTTCTCGGCCTTGCGCCGCAGCAGGCCGATCATCGGGATCGCCACATCCACCGAGAGCCGGTACGTGACCTCGGTCCCGGCGTTGGCAGCGACCAGCTCGTACGCGCCCTCCATCGAGCGCAGCATCTTGCCCTCGACCAGCGTCCAGCGAAGCACCTGATCGCCGTCGTAGCGGTAGGCGAGCGTGTAGGAGTCCTTGATCGGCGCGGCCTCGAGCTCGAAGTGCACCGTCTCGGCACGGCCCGCGGAGTCGGTGGAGAGCACCTCGGCGGCCTTCATCCCCTGGGCCCACGCCGGGTAGGCCTCGAAGTCGACGATCACCGCCATCACCTGCGCGGGAGGGGCATCGATGACGATGCTCGACGTGGTCTGCTCGGGCATGGGTGCGAGGCTATCCGATCCAGGAGGCGCCCTAGTACCGTGCAGGGGCCAGGTGAGCCGGAGAACACAGCAACGAGAGCCGCCGGTACGACGAGGAGAAGTGTGCGCGAGTACTCGACCCCCCTGCAGGTCACGGTCCCCGCGACCGGCAACCTGACCGACGACGTGGTCCACAACGGCCTCGACCACCCGGCGACGGTCGCGTTCGCGCGCCGTGCCCAGGGCGGATGGGCCGACGTGACGGCTGCCCAGTTCCTGGCCGAGGTCCAGGCGGTGGCCAAGGGGCTGGTCGCTGCTGGCGTCGAGGCCGGCGACCGGGTCGCATTGCTCTCCCGCACCCGCTACGAGTGGACGCTGTTCGACTATGCGATCTGGTTCGCCGGCGCCGCTACGGTGCCGATCTACGAGACCTCCAGCGCCGAGCAGATCGAGTGGATCCTGGCCGACTCCGGGGCCCGCGCGGTGATCGCCGAGACACCCGAGCACACCGGCCGGCTCAAGGCGATCCGCGACCGACTGCCTGAGGTGCACCATGTCTGGTCGATCGAGACCAGCAACTCCTCCGGCGCCGTGTCCGTGCTGACCACGCTCGGCATCGAGATCAGCGACGAGGCGCTGGAGACGCGGCGCACGACGAACGGGCCCGACGCGCTCGCCACCGTGATCTACACCTCGGGGACCACCGGCCGCCCCAAGGGCTGCATGCTCACCCACGGCAACTTCATGTTCGAGCTCGGCGTGACCGTCGACGAGCTCGACCAGCTCTTCACCCCCGAGGGCGACGAAGGCGCAGCGACACTGCTGTTCCTGCCGTTGGCGCACGTGTTCGCCCGGATCATCCAGGTCGGCTGCGTCAAGGCGCGCGTTCGGATGGGGCACTCCTCGGACATCAAGCACCTGCTCGACGACTTCGCGGCGTTCCGGCCGACGTTCATCCTCGCGGTCCCGCGGGTCTTCGAGAAGGTCTTCAACACTGCCTCCCAGCGGGCTGTCGCGGATGGCCGCGGCCGGATCTTCAACCGGGCGGCCGACGTGGCGATGGCATGGTCACGCGGCGAGGAGACCGGTCGGACCAGCATGGTCGTCAAGGCCCAGCACGCCGTCTTCGACAAGCTCGTCTACGCCCGGTTGCGCGAGGCGCTCGGTGGCCGCTGTGCCTACGCCGTCTCCGGTGGAGCGCCGCTCGGCGACCGGCTCGGGCACTTCTACCGGGGCATCGGCGTCAACGTGCTCGAGGGCTACGGCCTGACCGAGACGACTGCCGCAGTGACCGTGAACCTCCCCAACGTCCAGAAGGTCGGCACCGTCGGGCGCCCGGTCCAGGGGACCGGCGTCCGGATCGCCGACGACGGCGAGCTGCTCTTCCGTGGCGGGCAGGTGTTTGCCGGCTACTGGAAGAACGATGCGGCGACCGCCGAGGCTCGCGACGCCGACGGCTGGTTCCACACCGGCGACGTCGGCGAGATCGACGACGAGGGCTTCGTGAAGATCACCGGCCGCAAGAAGGAGATCCTGGTGACCGCCGGCGGCAAGAACGTCGCCCCGGCCGTCCTCGAGGACCGGCTCCGCGGCAACTACCTGGTCGACCAGTGCATCGTGGTCGGCGACGGCCGGCCATTCATCGGCGCGCTGGTGACTCTGGACCGCGAGACGGTCCCGGGCTGGGCCCAGCACCACGGCAAGCCGACCGACGTTGCCAAGCTGGTCGACGACCCGGATCTGCGCGCTGAGATCGACGTGGCTGTCGAGGAAGCCAACAAGGCCGTGTCCAAAGCCGAGTCGATCCGCAAGTTCGCGATCCTGCCCGGCGAGTGGACCGAGGAGGGCGGGCAGTTGACGCCCAGCCTGAAGCTCAAGCGCAACGTGGTGATGCGGGAGAACGTCGACGAAGTGGAGGCCTTGTACACCCGCTGAACCGGCGCGCGCGAGTCCCGGCAGGTCCCGCCGAAGGTCCCGAGATGTTCGACCGGGCCGGGTGGGGCATAGCCCGTTCGGACTATCCGACTCATAGCCATATGGTCGGAAATCGGCCTTTCAAGTGCAAATGTCGGAATTGTCGGGCACAGTTGAACTTGCGACCGGCACTGGAGGGTGTGCCGGGCAAACACTTCGGTGCTCGCGTTCGAATGCCCCTCCGGCACGATCGCGCCGGGGACATCCGCACCGCGGGACACCATGAAAGATGGGGGTCCTTCACATGGATCGCAGGAAAGTCCTACTCGGATCGGCCGCGGTGATCGCTGCACTCGGCACGCTGCTGGTCTTCCTCTACGTGCGGGGGGCCGACACCCGCGCGGCTGACAAGTACAAGGCCGTGCCGGTGCTGATGGCAGTCAAGCAGATCGACGCCGGCGAGACCGTCGCCCAGGCCCAGGCCGAGGGCAAGATCGAGGAAGGCAAGGTCGCCGAAGGCCAGCGCCTTCCCGACGGTCTGACCTCGCTCCAGCCGATCAGCACCGAGATCGCGCAGACCACGATCTACCCGGGTGAGCAGATCATCAGCAGCAAGTTCGCCAGCACCGCGGCGTCGACGAGCACGCTGACGATCCCCAAGGGAATGATCGCGACCTCGATCAACCTGACCGACACCGGCCGCGTTGCCGGCTTCGTGAACCCCGGCGACAAGGTCGCCGTCTTCCTCACGACCTCGGACGGCACCTTGGGCCAGTTCACCAAGACGCTGCTGACCAATGTCGAGGTGATCGCCGTGGGCACGACCACCGTCGTCTCCACCACCAAGACCGACTCAACCGGAGCCCAGACGACCGAGCAGCTACCTCGTACGCTGTTCACGCTGGGTGTCACCCAGCAGCAGGCCGCGAAGCTGATGTTCGCCAGCGCACACGGCGATCTCGCCTTCGGCCTGGTCAACAAGGATTCCGTGGTGTCACCCAACGAGAGCGTCGACTCCAACAACCTCTTCCGGTGACCGACTCCTCCCGAAAGGTCGTCACATGCCAGTCCTCGTCGAACCCGATGCAGGTCGGGCCAGTTCCGTCGCTGTCGCGCTGCCCCTGGACACCCAGGTCGTCGCAGATCCCGCGCAGCTCGATAGCTGGCTCTCGGCCAACGCCAACGAGTACGTCGTCGTGCTCGGGCCGAGTACCAGCCTGGACATCGCGCTCGCGGTAGGAGCCGGGCTGCGCTCGGCGTACCCGGCAATCGGTGTGGTGATCGTGCGGGAGGAGCCGACGGCGGACGTGTTCCAGGCGGCGATGCAGGCAGGGGTCACCTCGGTGGCGCGCGCTGACGACCTCGACGCGATCACCTCGGCGGTCGACCGCAGCCGGCACACCTGGGAGGCGATCAGGGGGCCGGTCCAGCACGACGGCGCCCGCGAGGGCAAGGTGATCACGGTCTTCTCGCCCAAGGGCGGGGTCGGCAAGACCACGGTCGCGGTGAACCTCGCCGTAGCGCTGAGCAACAACAACACCTCGAAGGTCTGCCTGGTCGACCTCGACCTCGCTTTCGGTGACGTCGCGATCACGCTGCAGGTCATCCCCGACCACACCATCGCCGAGGCGGTGGAGGCCGAGGAGCACCTGGACTTCGCGTTGCTGGAGACGCTGCTCACGGTGCACGACAGCTGCTCGATCCTGGCAGCTCCGACGCACCCCGAGGCCAAGGACCGGATCACCCCGGCCCTGATCAGGCGGGTGCTGCAGATCCTGCGGGAGCAGTTCGACTACATCGTCTTGGACACGGCGCCGGCGTTCGACGACCAGGTCCTGCACGCGTTCGACGAGACCGACGAGTGCATCCTCGTCGCCACCTTGGACGTGCCGACGGTGAAGAACGTCAAAGTCGCCATCGAGACCCTGGACGCGCTCGAGCTCGTCGAGGGACACCGGCACCTGCTGCTGAACCGGGCCGACGACGAGGTCGGGCTGTCCGCCCAGGTGGTGGAGGGCTTGTTGAAGATGAAGGTCGCCACCGCGTTGCCGACCGCATTGGCGGTCGCCAATGCGACCAATCACGGTCGGCCGATCGTGCTGAGCAGGCCGGACCACCCGGTCAGCAAGGCGCTGCTGCAGCTCGCGGCCGACCTGCGGTCGGCGGGAGCGTCCGCAGGCCCACGAGGGGCGCACGCGGCACCGGCGGAGAGCGCGCAGAAGCGACGCGTCTTCGGCCGACGCCGGAAGTAACGACACAAGGTTTTCAACCGATAATGGGGGCGGGAGCATGAGCGAATTTTCGGATCGGCTTGAAGAGTTGATGCGGACTACGACGGAGGGGACGTCGGGTCACGGTGCCAGGGAGAAGGCGGCGCCGGCACCAGCCGCTGCGGCGGCCCCGGCAGTCGCTGCCGCGCCGGCGCTGGCCGGGGACGCAAGCCGGCCGAGCCCGGCCCCAGCCCGGGCACCGCGCGCCACGGCGCCTGCCCGTACGCCGAACATCGCGGGCGGCAACCACCGTGACGAGACCGTCCCGGCCAAGCCCGTCGAGACACCTGCGGTGGCGCACACTCCTGCTCCCTCGGTTACGTCCGCGCACGGCACCGGCCCCCGCGGCAAGCCCGCGAAGGACCGGTTCGACGACCTCAAGGGCACCGTTCACGAGGAGCTCCTTGTCCAGCTCGGGCCCAAGCTGTACGACGCCGAGCTGAGCCCGACCGACCTCGAGGCGATGGTCCGCCAGGCGCTGGCCGACGTGATGGCCGCCAGCGAGCGGCCGCTGACCGGCAACGACCGGCAACGGATCACCCAGGAGATCGCGGACGACATCCTCGGCTACGGGCCGATCGAGCCCTACCTGCGCGACGAGAGCGTCGGCGAGGTCATGGTCAACGGGCCGTTCGACATCTGGCTCGAGCGCAAGGGCAAGCTCGTCCGGGTCGACGGCACCTTCAACGACGAGGCACACCTGCGGCGCACGATCGACAAGATCGTGTCCCGGATCGGCCGCCGCATCGACGAGTCCTCCCCCATGGTCGACGCCCGGCTCCCCGATGGGAGCCGTGTCAACGCCGTCGTACCGCCGCTAGCCATCGACGGCAGCTCGCTGACGATCCGTAAGTTCGCGGCTGACCCGCTGACGGTCGACAACATGATCGATTTCGGCACCATGTCGCGCAAGACCGCCGACTTCCTCGAGGCGTGCGTACGCGGACGCCTCAACGTGATCGTCTCCGGCGGTACTGGAGCCGGCAAGACGACCACGTTGAACGTGCTGTCCTCGTTCATCCCCGACGACGAGCGGATCGTGACGATCGAGGACGCCGCCGAGCTCCAGCTCAAGCAGGACCACGTGGTCCGGCTGGAGTCGCGGCCCTCCAACATCGAGGGCAAGGGCGAGGTGAGCATCCGCGACCTAGTGCGCAACTCGTTGCGTATGCGCCCCGACCGCATCGTCGTCGGCGAGGTCCGTGACGCCTCGGCGCTGGACATGCTGCAAGCCATGAACACCGGTCACGACGGCTCCATCTGCACCGTCCACTCCAACGGGCCGCGGGACACCCTGGCTCGTCTCGAGACGCTGGTGCTGATGGCCGGCATGGACCTGCCGATGCGCGCCATCCGAGAGCAGGTCGCCTCGGCTGTCGATGTGATCGTGCACCAGGCCCGGCTCAAGGACGGAAGCCGCCGGATCACGCACGTCACCGAGGTCGAGAGGATGGAGGGCGACGTGATCACCCTCCAGGACATCTTCCTGTTCGACAACAACGTCGGCTTCGACGAGGACGGCCGCAGCCTCGGGACCCTCAAGGCCACCGGCCTGCGCCCGAAGTTCCTGGACAAGATGGCCCACTCCAACGTCACGGTGGACCCGCGCACGTTCGTCCCGGAGACGGTATGAACACCCGGCCTCTCCGGCTACTCGCCGCCAGCGCAGTCGTCGCGGTCGGCGCGCTGCTCGGCGGGGCAGCGAACGCAGCGGGCACCGACGACGGCACCACGATCGACCACGCCCAGCAGCACGGCGGCACCCTGCAGCTGCTGGTCTCGGTCCCCGGCAACGAACCGGTCGACCTGACCTCGGTCCAGGTCACCATCGGCGGTACGCCGGTCAAGGCGACCGCCGAGCAGGCGGCGTCGAGCAACGTGGTCCGGCGTTCGACGGTGCTCGCGATCGACACCAGCCTGAGCATGAAGGGCGCCAAGATCACCGAGGCCCGCAAGGCGGCGCTCAGCTACCTGGACTCGGTGCCGGCGAACGTCGAGGTCGGCATCGTCACCTTCGACAACACCGTCGTGGTCCGCCAGCGGCCGAGCCTGGACCGGGCCGCCTCCACGGCGATCCTCGGCCACCTGCCGCTGCACCTCAACACCGCCCTGTACGACGGTGTCCGCTCGGCGATCAAAGCGACTGGCAAGGACGGGCAGCGCCAGGTGCTGGTGCTCTCTGACGGCCAGGACAACACCGGCTCGCCCTTGAAGCCGGTCACCGACGCGATCAGCGGCTCGGGCGTCCGGGTGGACGTGGTCGCACTCGAGCAGGGCGCCTCCGCACCGGCTCCACTTGCTGCGATGGCCAAGGCCGGCTCAGGCCAGGTCATCTCGGCGGCCGACCCGACCGCCCTGACGGCGGCGTTCAGCAAGGAGGCCGGGACCCTGGCCCGCCAAGTGCTCGTCACCGCAACTGTCCCGGCCGACCAGGCCGATGACAGCGCGACCGTCCAGGTCGGACTCGACGCCGGCGGCACCACCCACACAGCGCAGGCGTTCGTTGCGGTCAAGGACAGCTCCTCGCCGGATCCGGCCATCGACAACGTCTCGAACATCACCAAGGGGTCGGTCCCGATCTCCGAGCCGTTGATGTACGCCGCGGTCTTCGCGATCGGCCTCGGCGCGATCGGCTTGATCTTCGCGCTGGCCGGCGCCGCCAAGGCAGAGACCCGGATCCCGCTGGCGGCTCAGTTCGACGCCTACACCGCAACCCAGCCGGTCTCGACGCCCGAGTCCGTGGCGAAAGCCCGGCTCGCTCAGCAGGGCTCCGGCTCACTGGCCGACCAGGCCAAGCAGGCAGCGGCCAACGTGCTGAGCTCCAACGCCGAGGTCGAGTCCAAGATCGCCCTGCGCCTCGAAAGCGCCGGGATGGCTTTGAAGCCCTCGGAGTGGCTGCTGTTGCACCTCGGCATCGCCTTCGCTGCTGGCATCGTCGGGCTGCTGATCACGGGCGGGAACGTCATCGCCATGGTGGCGCTGTTCGCCGTCGGCGTCCTCGCCCCGTGGCTGTACCTCGGCTACAAGCGGTCCAAGCGCCTTGCAGCGTTCGGTGCTGGCCTAGCGGACACGCTGCAGCTGATGTCGGGCAGCCTCTCAGCGGGGCTCTCACTGGCGCAGTCGCTGGACACCATCGTCCGCGAGGGAGCCGAGCCGATCACGTCCGAGTTCAAGCGCGTGATCGTGGAGGCACGGCTCGGCGTGCCCTTGGAGGACGCGCTCGAGGGCGTGGCAGACCGGATGGACAGCCGCGACTTCAAGTGGGTCGTAATGGCGATACGGATCCAGCGCGAGGTCGGCGGCAACCTAGCCGAGCTGCTGCTCACCGTGGCCGGCACGCTTCGCGAGCGCGAGTACCTGCGACGCCACGTCAAGGCGCTCTCCGCCGAGGGCCGGCTGTCGTGCTGGATCCTGGGCGGGCTGCCTCCGGGTTTCTTGGTCTACCTGGTGCTGACCAAGCCGACCTACGTGCACCCGCTCTTTAGTACGGGTATCGGCGGGATCATGTGTGTTGCGATGGTGGTTCTTCTCAGCGTGGGCATCTTCTGGATGTCCAAGGTCTCGAAGGTGGACTTGTGATGAGCGGTGCAGTGATGGTGATCGGGATCGTGCTGATCTTCGGCGCCCTGGCGCTAGTGATCGGGACCTTGGCGCTGTCTCCGAAGAGCGAGCTCGGCGTCAACCGGTCGATCGCGGTGCTGGAGGCCCTGACCTCCGCGCCGAAGGAGATGACGAAGGAGATCGACGTCCCGTTCGCCGACCGGGTGCTCTTCCCGTTGCTCGCGCAAGCTCAGGGCCTGGGGCGCAAGCTCACTCCCGCCGACGCCAACGAGCGGATGCGCGAGAAGCTCGACCTCGCGGGCAACCCGAGCGGCTGGTCTGCTGACCGGGCCAGCGCCGGCAAGGTGATCTGCTTCTTCGCCGCGCTCGGAATCTCGCTCATCCTCGCGTTCGCGATGGGCCTGTCGTTCCTGGTCACCCTGGTGTTCGTCGTCGCCGCCGCCGTCGCCGGCTACATGGCCCCCAACCTGTACCTGCATCAGAAGGCATTCGATCGCGCCGAAACGATGCAGCGTGCGCTCCCGGACGCGATCGACCTGCTGACCATCTCGGTCGAGTCGGGCCTCGGCTTCGACGCCGCCGTCGCCCAGGTCGCCCGTAACACCGAAGGCCCCCTCGCCGAGGAGTTCGCGCGGATGCTCCAGGAGATGCAGATCGGCCGGGGTCGGACCGACGCGCTCCGCTCGATGGCCGAGCGCACCAACTTGCCCGACCTCCGCTCCTTCGTGAGCGCGATGGTCCAAGCCGACTCCTTCGGTATCCCGATCGCCCAAGTGCTGCGGGTGCAGTCCTCGGAGATCCGAGTCAAGAAGCGCCAGTGGGCCGAGGAGATGGCCCAGAAGGTGCCGATCAAGATCCTGGTCCCGATGATCTTCTGCATCCTGCCGACCCTGTTCATCGCGGTGCTCGGCCCGGCCGCGATCACGACGATGAACAGCTTCTCCGGGAAGCTATGACCGAGTTCCTGCGGGTCGCGGCGGCTGCCAGGGTCTTCACCCTGGCCGTCATCGGTGCGACCGCACTCGTAGGTGACATCGCCCTCGACGGGCTCTGGTACATCCTCGCGCTCGGCGTCGTCGCCGAAGGTGCCTCGATCAGCCGGAGGGTGCCCGACAAGGCCATCGTCGTCCTCGAGGGCACCCTGACCGCGGTGGTGTCGGTGTGGGCGTTCCCGCACCACCAGGCCGCGATGCCCTACCTGGTGGTGCCGGCGCTCATCGCGGGGATCGCCGGCGGCGCCCGCTGGGTCGCGGTCGTCCTGGCCGGTGAGACCGTCTCGATGCTGCTGGCGTGTTGGATCCTGATCGGCCACTACGACGCCGACTTGGCCGGCACCGGCGTTACCTGGCTGACCACCGGCGTCGGACTGGGACTGCTCGGCACCATCACCCGGCGCAACCTGACGACGCCGACGTCTGATGCCTCCTACCGCAGCGCCCTGGCACTGATCCGTCAGTTGCACTCGCTATCGGGTCGGCTCACCTCAGGCCTCGACCCTGTCGACCTCGCCGATCAGGCGATGACGGTGATCGCCGATGCCGTCGTTGTCCGGCAGGCGGTCGTCGTCCTCCGCCAAGGCAGCGACTTCACGCCACTGCGGTACTCGACAGGTTCGGTGCCGTTCCCGATCGACGACGCCGACGAACTTCTGCACCGGTGCTGGCAGAGTCAGCGGCCGGTGTACGGCGGCACCCGGATCACGATCCCGCTGTCCACGGGGAGCGAACGCGTGGCCGTGGTCCTGGTCGAGTGCCCGACGATGCCGGACCCTGCCGTGGTCGATCGCGTGACCGTTCAGCTCGAGAGCGCAGCGGTCCAGCTCAGCGCGGCCCTGCTGTTCAGCAGTGTGCACGAGAACGCCACCGCCGAGGAACGGCGCCGGCTGGCCCGCGAGGTCCACGACGGCGTTGCCCAGGACGTGGCCTCGCTCGGCTACCTCGTCGACAACTTGGCGGCTTCCACGACCGATCCCGCGCAGGCTGCCGACGTCGCGCTACTGCGCAAGGAGGTCTCCCGCGTCGTCGCCGAGCTGCGCAACTCGGTCTTCGACCTACGCAACGAGACCGCTCAGGGCCAAGGTCTGGGCCAGAGCATCGCAGTGTTCGCTCGACACATCGGCTCGCACTCCGAGCTGACGGTGCACGTGACCCTCGACGAGTCTGCCGTCCGACTCCAGCCCCGCGTCGAGGCCGAACTGCTCCGGATTACTCAAGAGGCGATCAACAACGCACGTCGGCACTCGGGCGGCAGCAACCTGTGGGTGCGCTGCCGCGTGCAGCCGCCGCACGCCGACATCGAGGTGACCGACGACGGCAACGGCCTCCAATCGGCCCGCGACGACTCGCACGGCCTGCGGATTATGCGCGAGCGCGCCGAGCGAGTGGGCGCCGATCTCCGGGTCGACTCCCCCGCGGACGACCGTGGCGGCACGCGCGTGTCGATCACGCTGGCCTGAGGCGCGAACGTGCTCGAAGCCGATACTCTGCAGGATCAAAGGGGGCCCAGGTGACCACGTCCGTCCTGCTCGTCGACGATCACGAGCTCATCCGGCACGGGCTGGCGATGGCCTTCGCTCGCGAGGCTGGGTTCGCTGTGGTCGGCGAGGCCTCGACGATCCAGGGCGCGCACACGACGATCGCAGCGCTCAAGCCTGACGTCGCCGTGATCGACCTCCGCCTCCCTGACGGCTCCGGGCTCGACCTCGTGCGAGCGCTGCGCAAGGAGCGCAACGACCTGGGCCTGGTCGTGCTGACGATGTACGCCGGCGACGAGCAGATCTTCGCCGCCATGGACGCCGGCGCTTCAGCATTCGTAGGCAAGGACGCCCCGAGCGGCGAGGTGATTGCCGCTGCGCGGCACGCGGCCGTAGCTCCGCGCAGCTTCACCTGCGCCGGCCTGCCCGAGGCGATGATGCGGCGGATGACCTCGGCCACCCCGCGGCTCTCCGACCGTGAGCGGCAGGTCCTCGACCTGCTCGCCGATGGCCTCGGCGTCGCGACCATCGCGACCAACCTCTACATCAGCGAATCGACCGCGAAGACGCACATTGCGAAGGTGTACGAGAAGCTCGGCGCCGGCAATCGCGCCCAGGCCCTGGTCGCCGCGATGCGGATGGGCCTGATCGACGCCACTCCTCCGCCTCAATAGACCCCTCCGCTGCGTGCCCGGAGATCTCTAGGACCACTGGCGACGACCTCGGGACCATCGTCCTTTCGTTGCCTGGCCCATGGCCCGAAATGACTATATGGTTCAAACCGGACATATCTGCCTTTTCTAGATGGAAGCCGACATAGTTGGACATGTCGACGAGCTGGTGACACGGCTCGGAGAATCCATTCAAAGGGAAGGGAAACCCAAATGCTTGAGTTCATCCGCAACATCACCAGCCGTCGCACCGAGGACGGCGCGTCCGCCGTCGAGTACGGCCTGCTGGTCGCCGGCATCGCCGCCCTGATCGTCGCCATCGTGTTCCTGTTCGGTGGCGTCATCCGGAACGCGTTCCAGAGCACCTGCAGCACCATCGCAACACAGGGCGTGTCGAGCACCTCGACCTGCAACGGCTGACGCTCCGCCCAACCCGGTGCATCTGCCGGGGCAGGGGCCCAGCGTCGGCAGCTGACTGCACACAGCATGGGGGGACTTGGTCCGCAGCACTTCGGTGCTGCGGACCAAGTGCGTCTACGGGCCTTGCTGGGTCGCGTCAACGATCGAACTGACGCGCCATCCCGATCCGTTGCAGCACCGTTGGGTGCGAGCCGAACCAGAACTGGCTGATCGCCGGCGGCGACGGCGCGGCCAGCGCCCGCAGCGAGAGCAGCCGTTGCATCTCGATGAAGGTCGCCGGGTCGTTCGTCGTACGGAGCGAGGCGAGGTCGGCTCGGGCCTCGACTGCGCGGCTCATCGTGTTCTCGATCGGGCTCACCAGGAACGACCCGACCGCTACCAGCGCCAGCAGCAGTGCCACGCTGCGCGGATCCCCCGCACTACTCGTGCCGGCACGACGCAGCAGCCAGCCGCTGTTGAACAGCAGCCCGAGCAGACCGATCCCGAAGCCGCCGCCGACCGCGCCGAGGATGGTCCCGACCAGGACGTCGTTGTGCTTCGCGTGGCCGAGCTCGTGCGCCACGATGCTGGCGATCTCCGGCTTCGTCAGGCTCTTCAGCACCGTGTCGTAGATGACGACCCGCCGGGTGCTGCCGAACCCGGAGACATAGGCGTTCAGGGTCGTCGTACGGCGAGACGCGTCGGCAACCAGCACGTCGCTGATGTGCACATGCTCTGCCTTGGCGAGCGCGAAGATCTCGGTGCGCACCGGCCCGGCCGCCAGTGGCGTGAAATTGTTGAACAGCGGCTCGACGGCCACCGGGTAGACGAACGACCCCACCATCGCCAGCACCACGGCACCGGCCGCCGCCCACGCGGGCCACGTCCGCGGCGCCTTCCTGGCCAGCACCATCAGTCCGAGCACGGGCACCGCCGTGAACACCCAGTCGACCCCGAACGAGGTGGCCTGGTCGGAGACCCAGCTCCCCCACGCCTCCGTGCTGAGTCCCGTGGTCAGCTCGACATGCTGTGACCGGATGTTCAACGGCAACTGCACCAGCACGCCGAGCAGCGTCAGCACGCCGGTCCCGAGCAGCACCTGCACCCACCAGCGCCCTGGGAGCAAGGAGACGAAGCGCCCGCCCCAGCGGGTCAGACCGAGCACCAGCGCCACCAGCATGCTCAGGGCGAGGTTCCCCCAGGCCGGCAGCCGGAACAACCAGGCGACGTGCTGGTCGTGAGCGATCTGGGCAGCAGTGAAGACACTGCGCGCCGGCACCGCATGCACGTGCTGACCTGGCAGCCAGTGCCACGGGATCAGCACCGCTGCGACAACGACGAAGACGAGCGCTGAGA
>DASRRQ010000091.1:0-2366 GCA_035695505.1 Marmoricola sp.
CACCCGCTCGTGCCGCCACCCGTCTCCGAGGGCCGGATCGCCCGCGGCCGGCTCGCGATCGTGCTGACCATCGCCGTCTGGGCGTGCTACATCGTCTACACGGTGATCGAGCAGTTCATCGCCGGGAAGGCGAACAGCGCGCGGCTCGCGGTCGAGGCGATCGTGTACATGATCGTGGTCACCGGTCTGGCGGCGTCCGCGACGGCGTACCTGATCACCCGGATCGGCTTCTTCTATCGCAGCCGGGCCCATCACCGGGCGCCCCGGATCGCGCTGGACAACTTCCTGTCCGGCGACACCCCGACCGTGACCGTGCTCGTGCCCTCATACCAGGAGGACGAGCGGGTCATCCGGACCACGCTGCTCAGCGCGGCCCTCCAGGAGTACTCGGGCCTGCGCGTGGTGCTCCTGATCGACGACCCCCAGCAGCCGAAGACCCGGGCCGCCCGCGACCTGCTGCGCGGCGCCCGGGCGCTGCCGGGGGCGATCGAGGCGGAACTGGCCGGCCCGTTCGGGCGGGTGCAGGCGGCGTACGACCGGTTCAAGCTGGGCCTCGAGGACCGCGACGAGCGGATCACCACCGCCGAGGACATGCGCGACCTGGCCGCCGAATACCGCTTCGCGGTCGGCTGGCTGTACGGCCTGGGCCGCCGCCAGGAGATGATCGACCACACCGACAGTTTCTTCGTCGACCACATCCTCAACGCGCTCGCCGACGACCTCGGCACTATCGCCGAGGCCCTCGACGGGGGCGCCGACGAGGACGCCGCGCTGCCGATGGAGCGGATGACCCAGCTCTACCGCCGCCTGCTGGCGATCTTCGACGCCCAGGTGACGAGCTTCGAGCGCAAGAAGTACGTCTCGCTCTCGAACGAGCCGAACAAGGCCATGAACCTCAACAGCTACATCGGCCTCATGGGTGGCAGCTACCAGGAGGTCGGCACCCCGCTCGGCGTCGCCCTGGTGCCGGCCGGCCCCGGGCGCGCCGAGCTGGTCGTGCCCGACCCGGACTACGTGCTCACCCTGGACGCCGACAGCGTCCTGCTGCCCGAGTACGCCCTGCGCCTGGTGCACCTGCTCGAGCAGAGCGCGTACGCCGGGCACGCCGTGGCGCAGACGCCGTACAGCGCGTTCCCCGGCTCGGCGACCCGCATCGAGCGCATCTCGGGTGCCACCACGGACATCCAGCACATCGTGCACCAGGGGATGACCCACTACGACGCGACGTTCTGGGTCGGCGCCAACGCGGTGCTGCGCAAGAAAGCCCTCGACGACATCTGCGAGGTCGCCTACGAGGGTGACTGGGAGATCCGCCGCTACATCCAGGACCGGACGGTCATCGAGGACACCGAGTCGACCATCGACCTCGGGGTCAACGGCTGGACGCTCTACAACTATCCGGAGCGGATGGCCTACAGCGCGACCCCGCCCGACTTCGGCTCGCTGGCCATCCAGCGCCAGCGCTGGGCCAACGGCGGCCTGCTGATCCTCTCGCGCCTCAAGGACCAGCTGCGGGCCCGCAAGGCTCGCGGGCAGAAGAACCGCTTCGGCGAGCTCTTCCTGCGGGTGAACTACATGGCGTCCATCTTCTGGAGCTCCGTGTGCCTGGTGGTCATGCTGGTCTACCCGTTCAACAAGGCCCTGCTGAACCCGATCCTGCTGCTGGTGTCGGTGCCGTACTTCCTGATGATGAGCGCCGACTTGAAGTTCCTCGGCTACAAGCGGATCGACGTGCTCCGGATCTACGGCTTCAACCTGATCCTGCTCCCGGTCAACCTTTCCGGAAGCTTCGCTTCCCTCCTGCAACTGCTCACCGGGGAGAAGAGCGCCTTCAAACGTACGCCCAAGGTCCGTGACCGGACGACGGCCGCAACCACCTACCTGGTGTTGCCGTTGGCGATGATCGCGCTGTGCGCCTGGACGGGCTGGCGGGACATCCTGCACCACAACTGGAACAACCTGGTCTTCGCCACCCTCAACCTGGTGCTCTCGCTGTATGCCATGGTGGCGTTCGTCGGCATCGGGAACACGATCGTCGACCTGCTGACCCACCTGCGCAAGTGGCTCTACCGCCCGATCCAGCCGGCCAAGCAGCGGCCGGGCAGCCGGCCGGCCACGGCGAAGGCGTCCGCGACCGGCGCGATCGGCGACTGGGCGTCGGTGCTGCACTACCGGTCCGACCGGGGCGGCTCGTCCGGCCTGGTCGCGGTCCGGTCGAACCACGCCGAGGCGAAGGCCCTGCGCGGTAACTCGTTCTCGCGGTCGAGCTCGTTCGAGGAGTTCAGCTTCTTCACGGTCTTCCAGCCGATCTTCGAGCTGGAGTCCGGCGAGGTGGTCGGCTACGAGGCGCTGACCCGGTTCGCCGA
>DASRRQ010000092.1:0-20899 GCA_035695505.1 Marmoricola sp.
TCGGGTACGTCGATCTGCACGTGATCGATGAAGTTGCGGTTCCAGATCGGCTCGAAGAGACCGTTGGCGAACCGGAACGCCAAGATGTTCTGCGCCGCCTCCTTGCCCAGGAAGTGGTCGATCCGGAAAACCTGGCTCTCGTCGAAGACCTGGTGCACGCGGGTGTTGAGCACCTTCGCAGTGGCCAGGTCGGTGCCGAACGGCTTCTCCATGATGATCCGGGCGCGATCGACCAGGCCCGCCTCGTCGAGCTGGCGGATCACGTCGAGTGCCGCCTTCGGCGGGACGGACAGGTAGTGCAGCCGGCCGATCTCGGTCGCCACCGTGCCGACCTCGGAGACCAGCGCGGCCTCGGCCATCGAGACTGCCTCGGCCAAGGAGGACGGGCCGTAGGACTGCGGCACGTAGCTGAGCATCCGGCCGAACCGGTCCCAACGCACATCGGTCATCTCGCCCTTGCCGAACTCCTCGCAAGCGTCCCGCGCGAACTTCACGAAGTGCTCGGTGTCGACCTCCTCCAACGAGGTGCCGACGATCCGTGCATCGGTCAGCAGCCCCGCCTCGACCAGCCGCAGCAGGCCGGGCAGCAGCTTGCGCCGGGCCAGGTCGCCAGTGGCGCCGAAGAGAACGATGACGTGCGGTTTGTCCATGTGCTCGACGTTAGCGCGGGTCTGTTGCATCCGCATTACCGCCGCGATGGCGACCTGATGAACGGGACCTTCGGCCTCCTCAGCCAGCGCTGCCGATCCGGTTGACGATCGGCACGTACGGCCGGCACGGCTCGTCCCGCAGGACGCCGCAAGCCGGCTGCGGCGTCGGGACGCTGAGGCCTGGGATGAGCGGGAGCACCAGCCGCGACGGCATCGTCTTGGAGTGCGCGATCGCCACTGTCGTCGAGCCGCTGGTCGGCACCGAGCCGACGAACGCCCAGATCGGCTGGTCGTTGTTCGGCGCCGAGATCGTCACCCGGATCCGGGTGCCGGCCCGGTAGGCATGCCCCTCGAAGTACAGCGGGATCGCGACCTTGACGAAGCGGTTCCTCGGCATCGGACGGACATCGGACTTGAGCAGGCTGATCACCGGCTGCAGCAACGAGCTCTTCTGCTTCAACACGTTGTTGCTGCCCTTGGCCAGTGCTCTCTCGTTGGTGCGCAGGTACCCGCTCTGGACGTAGGTCTCCTTGCCGTCCGGGTCCACCTCCGAGATCGTCGCCATCAGGTCGACGTTCGGCTTCGAGGACCGGACCCAGGCGTAGACCGCACCGGCGCCGAGCACCGTCGTGTCGGTCTTCATCGGAGCCGTCAGGTAGGAGACTGCAGTACCGCTCGGGCGCTGCTGCCAGTCCCAGGTCCATTGCTTCATGTCGCCCCACATGCCGCCGGCACCGGTGCCGGTGCCCTCGCCTGCCGGGTAGTCGTTCAGCGGCGTGGCCCGCGGGTCGGCGTTGAACTTCTCCACCCGCTTTGCCTTGGTCTTCGTCGCGGTGTTGGTCAGCCGCCCGCCGCTCCCGAGGTACCAGGAGTGCGCCACCTCGCTCGGCGCCGGGAAGGTGCTGAACGAGTGCTCGTACGTCGGGTACGGGTTGCCAGGCTGACCGCCCGTCGTACCGGGCGTCTTGCCGGCGCCGTTGTCGAAGAGCACCCGGACCTCGGGGATCTTCTTGAACGCCTTCAGCGCCGACCCATAGGCGAGCTTGTTCTGGATCGGGTCGTTCGGCAGCGTCATCGTGTCCGACGACGGGACGCCGAGCGCGTCGGAGTAGATCAGCGGCGCGGTCGCCTTCATCACCACGGCGTTGACCGCCGGTGACTGATGCGCGACGAACAGCTCCAGGAAGTCGTACCAGCGGTTGAACGTCTGCGGATCGACGGAGTCCACGTGGGCGCCGTTGGTGAACGTGAACCACTTGTTCTTGGTACCGGTGAAGTGCTTGACGAGCGCGGGGCAGTGGCCGCCGGTCTGCTCGTCCTCCCACTGGCAGGCCAGGTAGACCGGCACCTTGATCTTGTTCACAAACGAGATCGGGTCGAGTGGGTCGGCGATCTTGGCGATGTAGTGGCTGTTGGCCTTGACCTTGGCCAGCAGGTCCACGGCCTCGCCGTGCATGTCCTGGTTGGCCTTGCAGGTCTGGTCGCCCTTCTGGATCATCTGGTAGGCCCACGGCTGGCCGCCGGTCGGGCTGGCCGGCAGCGCGTCGTGCACCCGCTCCTCGGCCCACTGCAGCGCGAAGCCGGTGTTGAGGATGCCTCCCGGGAACAGCGTGGTGGCGACCGAGTCGATCGTCGACAGCGGCGAGATGGCAGCCAGGTGCGGCGGGTCGGTCTGCGCAGTGAACAGCTGGCTGATCGCGCCGTAGGAGATCCCCATCATGCCGACGGTGTGGCCCTTGACCCACGGCTGCTGCGCGATCGTCTCGATGGCGTCGTACCCGTCGAGGTTCTGCATCGTCTCGAAGAAGTCGAAGGCACCACCGGAGCAGCCGGTGCCGCGCATGCTGACGTCGACGACCGCGAAGCCCATCAGGTTGGCGAGGATGGCGATGCCGTTCTCGGGACCCTTCGGGATTGCGGTGCCGTAGCCGGAGTACTCGATCAGCGTCGGGTACGGCGGGGTGTAGTCGAGGTGCAGGTTCGGAAGCGAAACACCGGCCGGGACGCCGACGCCGAGGGTGGCGGGGCTCGTCGGCGGGTGCACCGTGTAGGCGAGTTTGGTGCCGTCGCGGGTGGTGATGTAGCCGTACCCGTTCGGATTCATCTTCTGCTTGTAGATGCTGGGGTCCCAGGGGGCCGACGCGGTGGTGTGCACCGTGACCGCGGCCGATGTCTGGCCCGACGTGTTGCGCACCCGGTAGCCCGAGCCGGGCTTCACGAGCCGGAACAGCAGGCCGCCTTGCGCGTCGGCGCGCTTGGTCGCGACCTTGTGGCCGTGGCCGTTGACCAAGGTCATGCTCGCGCCGGCGGGAAGACCGGTCAGCCAGACCTGCTCGGCGCTGCCGTGCGCGACGATCGCGGCGGCCGCCTGGGCGCCCGGCGGCGCGAGTCCGACGGCGGCGACGAGCAGCGCGGCGACAGCCGTGAGCGCGACGATCATCCGGCGACGTGTCGCCGGTCGGCCAGTTCCTAGAACACGTTCTTGGTTTCCCACCCGGGCAGGTTACTCCCTGGTATGACTCGCGTCACTGATTGTGAACCTGAGAATTTCCCGCCGTCGCTCGCGGCGTCGCGAGGGTGATTTCGACAGGCTCAATCAGCGGTGGCTGGGGCCCCGCAGAGCCCGGCCCCGGCGGTGGCTGGGGCCCCGCAGAGCCTGGCTCCGGCGGTTGAGCCTGTCGAAACCTCGTGCGCGGCGTAACTCAGGCCCCGGAGACGGTGACCATCTGCTGGGTCGCGCGGGTGTAGACGACGTAGAGGGTCGCAGTGCCGGTCGGGGACTCGCGCTCGATCTCGCCGGGCTCGACCACGATGATGCCATCGAACTCGAGCCCCTTGGTGTCCAGTCCGGTCAGCACCACGACGCGGGCGTCCTCGCCCTCGGTCAGGCCGTCGGTCTCCGGCCAGCCCGCCACCCAGCGGCTGACATCGGCGCGACGCGCCACCGGGACGACGATGCCGACGGTGCCGGCGACCGCGTCGACGAGCTCGACGAGTGCACGCCGCGTGCCGGCCTCGAGGTCGAGGTCGACGACCTCGCGCGGCTCGACGCCAGTCGAGCGGACCGCGTTAGGCAGGTCGGCGGCGAGGCCGACCCGCTCGGCGTACGCCGCAGCGAAGGCGTAGATCTCCGAGGAGTTGCGGTAGTTGGTCGAGAGATGGAAGTCGTGGATCGCCTTGTCGCCCAAGGCAGCAGCCCTGGCCTTCGCAGCCTCCTCGGGGACTGGCCAGGACGACTGCGCCGGGTCGCCGACGATCGTCCAGGTAGCAGCGCGCCCGCGCCGGCCCACCATCCGCCACTGCATCGGCGTCAGGTCCTGGGCCTCGTCGATCAGCACGTGCGCATAGCCGTCGTCCTCGACCCGGTTGGTCGGCGGGCTCCAGGAGCGGCGGCCGCCGTACTCGCGCTCCGCGGCGGTGGTCAGCTCGACCAGCGAGGAGTCGGCGAGCGCGAGCGGATCCTCGTCGAGGTCGTTGACCAGCGGCGGGTCGCCGAGCAGGTAGCGCAGCTCATCGATCAGCGGGATGTCGTCGACCGAGAGCTCCTCGCCCCACGACTTCTCCAGCAGTCGGACCGCCTCGTCGTCCAGGACGCCCTCGGTGACCCGGGTCAGCAGGTCGTGCTCCTGCAGCCAGCCGAGCACGGTGGCGGCATCGAGGACCGGCCACCAGCCGGCCGCGAAGTCAAGGAACGCATCGCTGGTGCGCATCTCGTCGGCGAAGTCCTCCTTGGTGCGCTCGCGCGCACGCTCGGAGCGGACCTGGCGCCAGAGATGGTCGATCAGCGTCGAGGCGACTTTGTTGGTCGACCGGTTGCGCGGGCCCATCGAGAGCAGCTGGCGGCGTACCTGGCCGAGCTCGCGCGAGCCGAGCTGGAGCACGTCATCGCGATAGAAGACCCGGAACTCGCGCGGGCCTCCAGGGACCGACTGGCGCGAAGCACGTCGTAGGACCTCGGCCATCTGCACCGAGCCCTTGACCTCGGCGACCCGCGGGTCGTCACGACGCGAGGCGCGCAGGCCGTCGACGACGTCGCCGAGCGACCGGAGCGCAACGGCGGTCTCGCCCAGTGAGGGCAGCACCCGCTCGATGTAGCGCATGAAGACACCGGACGGTCCGACCACCAGGACGCCGCCGGTCTCGTAGCGTCGGCGGTCGCCGTACAACAGGAACGCGGCGCGGTGCAGGGCGACGACGGTCTTGCCGGTGCCGGGTCCGCCGCTGATCAGGACGACGCCCTTCTCCGGCGCGCGGATCGCCTTGTCCTGCTCGGCCTGGATAGTGGCGACGATCGAGTGCATCGAGCGGTCCCGGGCCCGTGAGAGTTGCGCCATCAGCGCACCCTCGCCGACGATCGGGAGCTCGCGGTCCGACGCCTCATCGGCCTCGGGATCGAGAAGGTCGTCCTCGACGCCGACGACGGTGACACCCTGGCTGCGCAGGATCCGACGACGAATGACTCCGTGCGGATCGGCGTGGGTGGCTTGATAGAAGACCGCGGACGCAGGCGCCCGCCAATCGATCAGCAGGACGTCGCGGTTGGCGTCGCGCAGGCCGATCCGGCCAACGTACCGCGGCTCCGGGTCGATCTCGGAGCGCATGTCGAGGCGTCCGAAGACGAGACCCTCGTGGGCGGCGTCGAGGGTCGCGATCCGGCGCGCGGCCTGGAACAGCATCGCGTCGCGCTCGACCAGGCCGCCCTCGTGGCCGAGCTGCCCGCGGGCGCGCCCCTCTGCTGCGAGCTGCTCCGCTGACCGTGCCGAATCCGCGAGCTGGCGGTAGACCGTGTCGACGAACTCCTGCTCGCGAGCAACCTCGCGAGCGGCGACGTCATCGTTCAACTTCGCGATCCTTCACAACGGAATCGGGGAGTCGTCCACTCTACCCGTGCCAGGTTTCGTGCTGTGCGGAAGTCCCGGAAACGGACCAGTCCAGCGCTTCGGCCCTCAGGCGACGAAGCCCTCGACCATCCGGCGCAGGCCCTTCTCGAAGAAGACCTCGTCGCGCGCCGGGTCGGTCACCGAGAGCGTCATCACGTCGTCGAAGGCGAGCCGGGTGGCCTTGCCCACCCCGGCGCGATCGGGGCTCTCGTACGCCGGGTTCCACTCGATCCCTGAGGCATCGGAAAGTTGTTCGTTGGCGGCCTTCCGGTCGGCCGCGAAGAGCACTGCGCCGATCATGAACGATGAGTAGGAGTGGAACGCCCCCGCGCCGTCCTCGCCGTCGAGACCGAGCCGCTCGAAGAGGAACGCCATGATCCCGACGGTCTCGTTGACGAACCGGTTCGCCTCCGGCGTCGCGGCCATATAGCGCGCGACCCGGTAGTGGGCCAGCCATGCCCGGCGGGTTGACAGGCCGGCTGCTACCAGGACGTCGATCGGGTCGGCGGTGAACGGGTCGGGGAACCTTCCCAGCGTCCCCGCCGTCGCCTCGTCCCAGACCAGCTCGACAACGGCCTGGAACAGTGCCGCTCGCGACGGGTAGTGGTGGTAGATCGCCGTCGGGGCGACCTTCAGCTCAACAGCCAGGCTGCGGATCGTCGGCTCCGAGGAACGCGCGTCGAACTGGCGCAGAGCCGTCGCCGCGATCTCGCCACGACTCAGGTGGCTGTCGCGCTGCTGGGCGATCCGGCTCATGGCGGGAGGCTACCGAACGCTGTTCAGTACGACCGCGGATCAGGCGAGGTCGTGCACGAAGTCACCCAGTTGGATCAGGTTCCTGCACTCGACCATCGAGACGACCTTCGCGTACTCGCGGGCCGCGGAGTCACCGGTGTTCCAATGCCGCGGCGACTCGGGGTTGAGCCACCACGCGTGCCGGGAGTCCTTGACCATCTGCTTGAGCACGTCGGTCGCAGTGTCGGAGTAGTTCGAGCGGGCGTCGCCGAGGATGAGCAGGTTGGTCTTCGGCCCGAGCGCGTCAGAGTGCAGCTCGCTGAATCGGGTCAGCGCACGGCCGTAGTTGGTGCGGCCCCACAGCGAGGCGTACTGCGCGCTGGCGGCCAGCGACGCCATCGTCTCGATCGGATCGGCGCCGGGGTGGAAGCGGTCGCTGACCTCGTGGATCTCGTCGACGAAGGTGAACGCGCGGACCCGGTTGAACTGCTCGCGCAGCGCGAAGACCAGCATCAGCGTGAAGTTCGCGAAGTTCGCCACCGACCCGCTCACATCGCACAGGACGACCAAGTCGCTGCGGCTCGGGCGCCGGGGCTTGTGGTGGGTGTCCAGCGGCACGCCACCGGAGGAGACCGACGCCCGGACCGTACGCCGGAAGTCCAGCGGTCCGCGCTGGCGGGACGCCTTGTGCTTGTTCAGCCGGGTGGCCAGCCGCCTCGCCAGGGGGCCGATCTCGCGTCGCATCTCTTCCAGGTCGCTCTTGCGGGCGGAGGTGAAGTCGATCTGGTCGATGCTCTTGCGGACGGTGTACTTCGCGACGTGCTCAGGGCCGCGCACCTCGGCGGCGCGGCGGCGTACTTCGGCGTCGACCATCGCCTCGAACACCTCGACCTGCGCCTGCACCAGCCGGCGCACGGTCGGGTCGGTATCGAGATCGGCCATCATCGCCTCGAGCACCCGGTCGATCAGCTCGCCCGGCGAGACCCGGTTCATCACGTTGTACGACGACCAGCGCTGCTCGCCGGGACCACGGCCGCGGATCAGCCCGAACCGCTGGACCGCCTCGCGCGCCATCGTCTGGAGCGCGTCCGGGTCCCCCATCCCCAGCGCGTCGACCAGGGCGTCGCGAAACTCGGCCAGGTCGGCTGGTCCGTCGCCCATCCCACTGCCGGGACCGTCGCCCTGCCCAGACATCTCCGCGACATCATCGGGATCGAGCGGGTTGCCGTCCTCATCGAACACCGGCTGCTGCGTCGGGTCGCCCACCAGGGCTGGGAAGTAGAGGTCGAAGACGTGGTCGAAGCTGGCGCGGTGCGGCTGCCGCTTGACCAAGGTCGCGGCGTACGCCGCACGCACGCCCTCGCGGTCGCCGAGGCCCAGGGTCAGGACCGCTTCGGCGGCGTCGAGACCCTCCGACAGCGAGACCGGCAGACCGGCAGCGCGCAGTGCGTCCATGAACGCGATGTGCCGGTCCAGCAGGGTCACGGCGACCTCAGCCCTGGCGCAGCTTGAGCTCGCGGACCGCGCGGTCGATGTCGCTGGTGTGCTTGAGCACCACACCGAGGGTTGCGTCGATCGTTGCCGGGTCGAGGGTGCCGGTGCCGAGCGCTACCAGCGTCCGGGCCCAGTCAACCGACTCGGCGATCGACGGCGCCTTACGCAGCTCCAGCGCGCGCAGCCGGGTGACGGTGTCGACGACCTGGCGGGCGAGCTTGTCCTCGATGCCGGGCACCTGCCCGAGGAGGATCGCGTGCTCGCGGTCGGCGTCGGGGTAGTCGATGTGCAGGTAGAGGCAGCGGCGGCGTACCGCCTCGGAGAGCTCGCGGGTTGCGTTGGAGGTCAGCAGCACCAGCGGCCGGCGTACGGCGGTGATGGTGCCGAGCTCGGGGATGGTGACCTGGAAGTCGCTGAGCACCTCGAGCAGCAGGCCCTCGACCTCGACGTCGGTCTTGTCGACCTCGTCGATCAGCAGCACCGTCGAGCCCTCGCGCCGGATGGCGGTGAGCAGCGGCCGGGTCAGCAGGAACTCGTCGGTGAAGATGTCGTCGTGGGTCTCCGACCAGGTCTGGTCGTCGCCTTGAGAGGCCTGGATCCGGAGCAGCTGCTTCTTGTAGTTCCACTCGTACAGGGCACGAGCCTCGTCGAGGCCCTCGTAGCACTGCAGCCGGATCAGCTCCGACCCGGTCGCCTTCGCGATCGCCTTGGCCAGCTCGGTCTTGCCGACCCCGGCCGGACCCTCGACGAGCAGCGGCTTCTCCAGCGCGCCGGCAAGGTAGGTGGTGGTGGCGGTCGCGGCATCAGAGAGGTAGCCGGCGTCTGCGAGCCGCTTGTCGGCATCCGCCGCGGAGTCGAACCAGGTCACCGGCTCATCATGCCTTGGCCTCTGGATCGACGCTGCTGCGGCGTCCGTGCCGCCGATCACACCGGTCGCTTTGTGAGACCCGGAGGTGCCGAATTCTTGACTAGACATACCGCCCGAATATGTACTGAACAGTGTTCGGTAAGTGCCGATCGCCCCTACTCTGAACCGTCGACTCGGGTCGTCGCGAGAGCCCCTCCCTCCCGCATCCGACCTAGGGGTCTGCAATGCCGCACCACGTCGCTCGCGTCCTGCCTGACAGCCTCACCAAGCGCCTGGCGTCGTTCGCCACCGGTGCGCTCGTGGTGTCTGGGTTGACCGTTGCCTCGTTCGTGGCCGCCGCTGTCGTGACTCCATCACCGGCTTCGGCCCAGGTCAGCATCTGGAGGGGCGATCTCTCCGGGTCCGGCTGCGATACCGCCGTCTACACCGTCCCCGTCGGCGTGCACATCGTGATCATGACGGCACAAGGTGGCAACGGGACCATCGGATCGCCCGTCGACGATGGCGGGTACAGCCCTGGTGTCGGTGGCATCGGCGGGCGGATCCAGGCCCAGGTCAGCGTCACCCCTGGCGAGCTGTTGTACGTCGCCCCCGCCACCAGCCAGTTCACGGCCGGCAGCGGCGAGTCCATCCCGTACGGCAACGGCGGGTTGGCCTCGGCCGTCTCCACCGTGGATCCGTGCACGGGCACCGTTCCGATCAGCGGGTACGTCATGGTCGCAGGCGGCGGTGGTGGTGGCGGCGACGCCTATGACGACACCGCAGGCAGCGGCGGCGCCCCAGGGGTCCCGGGCTTCAGCTTCTCCGACCCGCCGTTCGGCGGCCAGCCAGGCACGACGACCGCCGGCGGCGCGCCGGGGCAGAGCGTGAAGTTCCAGGGAATCACCGACGGTGTCGCAGGCAGCTTCAAGACGGGCGGCAGGGGCGGCACCGCCATGACCAGGACCGGCAACTTCCCGGTCGGCGGTGGCGGCGGCGGAGCCGGCCTCTACGGCGGCGGTGGCGGCGGCACGGGTCCGGACCAAGGCACCGGCGGCGGCGGCGGCGCGAACTACGTCGACCCCAGCATCCCGACGTCCGCGCCGGCATCGCTCGACGTGCCCGGCGTGATCAGCACCGCGACCGGCTCCGGCGGCGGCGCGGTCGTGGCGATCACCCCGGTCTACACACCGACGGTGACCCTGACCAGCGTGACCAACCCGGCGCCGCTCGGAACCAACAGCATCTCGCTAACTGTCCACATCACCGGCTACCCGACCGGCTCCTCGATCGGCACCGTCGCACTGCGCAACGCCGACACCGGTGCGACCTATGACACCCAGCCTGTCGACGACAACGGCGACGCCACCCTGACCGGCCCGCCGCGGGTGTCCCCAGATCTGGTCCATCTCACTGCCAGCTACACCGGCGGGACGGACACCGACGGGTTCAGCGGCACCGTCGAGCCTGGGACGTCCGCCGTCCTGAACCAGGCATATGCCGCGACCGCCATCCCGGTGGCGGTCACCGCGTCGCAGGTGTACGGCGGAGCCGCCTCGTTCGGCTACACGACGACACCGCCGAGCGGGGGCACGTCGGCGGGCACAGTCACCTGCGCGACTGCAGACGGCGGCGTCGCCCTCAGCGCCCTGAGCGTCGGCAGCCACGCCCTCGACCCGGCGAGCTGCAGCGGAGTGACCTTCGGTGGGACCGCCGCGCTCTCGGTGCCGTCGTACAGCGGGACCATCACCGTTAGCAAGGCAGCGTTGACCACGACGGTGTCCGGCTTCCAGACCTTCGGGGGCGCTCCCACCTTCACGCATGCTGAGTCCGTCCCTAGCGGGGTGAGTGTCAGCGGCTCAGCCACCTGCCCGAAGCTCTCGAACAACACCACGATCACCTCGACGCTCGCCGTCGGCGACTACACCTTGGGCGCCTGCACCGGGCTGAGCCTGGGCGGCACTCTCGCCAGTAACTACACCCTGACCGTGACTCCTGCGAGCTTCTCAGTCTTCCCAGCGACGATCTACGTCAAGGTCACCGCGACCCGGACCTTCGGCGGCGCACCGACCTTCGCCACGGTCGCCAGCCAGGACCAGACGTTCGCGACGACGGTGCTCCCAGCAGGCCTCTCGCTGGACGGCACCGTGACCTGCACCCAGGACACGCTCGAGCACACCCTCGTCTCCAGCGACCCGAACAATGCGGAGAACGCGGGCGGCACCTTCACGATCGCCGGTTCGAGCTGCAGTGGCCTCAGCCTGAGCGGGCCCGGTGCCAGCGCCTATGAGTTCGACTACGTCGGCGGCAAGATCACCGTCAACCCGGCACCGATCTTCGTCGTCGTCAGCGGCGCCTCCGACGGCAGCAGCGCCCCGGCGTACTCCTACGTCTTCACCAACCTGCCGACCGGCTACAGCTCCGGCGGGACGGCATCGTGCACGACCGTAGACGGCGGCACAGCCGTGACCTCGGGACTCGCCACCGGCAACCACACGATCGATGGAGCGTCGTGCTCGGGGGTGTTCGTGAGTGGCTTCGTCTCGAACCCGGCATCGAACTGGTTCCTCAGCTACAACGGCACCCTGACCGTGACGACCGCCCCCGCTACGGTGACCGGCCCCAGCCCGACGATGACGTACGGCGACCCGGTCCCGGCGCTGCTCCCGAGCTACAGCGGCGTCGCTGTCGGCGCGCTGACCTCGGCCGCGGCCTGTACGACGACGGCCACCTCGACTAGCAGCCCCGCCAGCTACCCGGTCACCTGCTCGGGTGCCGTGGCCCCCGGCTACTCCTTCACCTACACGGCCGGCTCGTTGACGATCACGAAGCGTCCGCTGACGATCTCCGCGCCGAGCGTGGACAAGGACTACGGCGCTGCCGTCCCGAACCTGCCCGCCCCGACGTACGGCAACTTCGCCACCGGCGAGGGCGTCGTCAACCTGACCACTCCGCCGACGTGCGGCACCAATGCCGACGCGAGCTCGCCGGTCGGTCCGCCGATCCCGGTGAACTGCGGCGGCGCGACCAGCCCGAACTACACCTTCACCTACAACCCGGGTGGGGTGCAGGTGCACCCGGTCCCGGTGACGATCACCGCGGTTGCCTCGGTCACCCCGGACAACCACGTCACCGTCACGCCGACGTTCGACGGACTGGTCAACGGCGACGACGCCAGCGGTTCGACCGTGTGCAGTTCGACGGTCAACCAGAACAGCAACCCCGGCACGTACCCGGGTGCCGCCACCTGCCACGGCTTCGGCAACAGCAACTACGTCGTCACGTTCGTGCCGGCAAGCGTCACCATCCGGCCGACGCTGACCATCACGGCAGCGCAGGTGATCAAGAAGTACGGCGCCCCGGTCCCGGTGACCAACCCTCAGTACAGCGGCTTCGTCGACGGCGATAACGCCAACTCCTTGGACAGCAAGGCGACCTGCACCAGCGGCGACACCGTCTCGAGCCCGGCGCAGTCCTCCTCGCAGATCATCTGCTCGGGAGCGAGCAGCGCGAAGTACTACATCGTCTACCCCGGTGGCACCGGTGTCGTCGTGCAGAAAGCGCCAGTGGTCGTGACGGCAACAGCCGACCCGGTCACCTACGGCACGGCTGCGGTGGTGAAGCCTTCGTACGCCGGCTTCATGCTCGGCGAAGGGGCCGAGGTGCTGACGACCGCTCCGACCTGCTCCTCGAGCGCCGGCACCACGCCCGGCACCTACACCGGCGCAGCGACCTGCTCGGGCGCGGCCGCGGCGAACTACGCGTTCAGCTATGTCGCGGGTGACGTCACCGTCGGCAAGAACTCCCTGACCGTCACGCCGGCGGACGCGACCGGTACCTACGGCTCCGCCACGAGTGGGACGGCCCCGACGTACTCCGGCTTCCTGCCCGGCGACAACGCCGCCAACAGCGTCGAGGTCGCGCCGACCTGCGCCACCAACACGACAGCGACGACGCCCGCCGGCGTCTACCCGGGCACCTCGAGCTGCTCCGGGGGCTCATCGAGCAAGTACGACCTCGTCTACGCACCGGGCAAGGTCACCATCGCCAAGGCCTCGCTGGGCGTCTTCGCGCCGAGCCCGTCGAAGGTCTACGGCGCGGTGCTGCCGGCTCTGACCCCGACATACAACGGGTTCAAGAACGGCGAAGGCGCTGCGGCGCTCGACACTGCCCCGGGCTGCACGACGACGGCCGACAAGCACAGCTCGGTGCTGGCCGCCGGCTACCCGGTCACCTGCTCGGGCGGCGTCAGCACCAACTACACCTTCGGGTACGCCGGGGGCACCCTGACGGTGACGAAGGCCGCGGCCGCGATCACGGCGAGCAACGGCCAGCAGGTCTACGGCGACAACCCGCCGGCGATCACGCCGACCTTCGACGGCCTGGTCAACAGCGACACCCCGGCTACGGCCGCCACGACGGCACCAGTGTGCTCGCCGAACACCACCGCGTCGACGCCGGCCGGCATCTACCCCGGGCACGCGACCTGCTCAGGTGCCGCCGGCGGAAACTACTCCTTCTCCTATGTCAACGGAGACGTCACCGTCTCGGCACGGGCGCTCACCATCACCGCCTCCGATGCGTCCGGCATCTACGGCGGCGCGGCCTCGGCCGTGACGCCGGGCTACGACGGCTTCCGTCCCGGAGACTCAGCGGCCAGCCTCAGCCACCTGCCGACCTGCTCGTCGAACACTGACGCTATGACAGTCCCGGGGAGCTATGCAGCGACCTCCGCGTGCTCCGGCGCCGCGTCGGCCAACTACGCGATCAGCTACGCCAAGGGCACCGTCACCATCGCGAAGGCGCCGCTCCACGTCACCGCTCCGAGCACGACCAAGGTCTACGGCGCGGGGAACCCGCCCCTCCCGGCGGGCTACTCCGGGTTCGTCAACGGCCAGGGCTCCAGTGCCCTGGAGACCGCACCGACCTGCACCACGACCGCTCTGGCGAGCAGCCCGGTCGACAGCTACCCGGTGACCTGCTCCGGCGGGGTCAGCAGCCGGTACGCGCTGACCTACGCAGCCGGTTCGTTGAGCATCACCAAGGCGCCGGCGACCATCACCGCAAGCGATGCCACCGCTGCCTACGGCGACCCGGTCACGATCACACGCGGCTATGCAGGCCTGGTCAACGGCGACCTCGCCCTGACCGCGTTGAGCACCCAGCCGACCTGCACGTCGAACACCACGGCGACGACCGCCGTCGGAGCCTATGCAGCCAAGGCGACCTGCTCCGGGGCGGTGGCACGCAACTACTCGTTCAGCTATGCGGCTGGCACCGTCACCATCACCCCGGCTCCTCTCGCGATCAGCCCGAGCGCCGTCAGCCAGGTCTACGGCTCGACGCCGCCACCCGTCCCGACCGCCCAGTACGCCGGGTTCAAGAACGGCCAGACGGCCACCGCCTCCGGCGTCCTGACCCACGCCGCCGTCTGCGTCTCCAACGTCAACGCCACCACGCCGGCGGGCACGTACGCGAACAAGTCGATCTGCTCGGGAGCCGTGGCTCCGAACTACCTGGTCACCTTCCCAGCAGGCACCGTCACCGTCACCAAGGCCCCGGTCGTGATCACCGCGAGTGCGATCAGCAAGGTCTGGGACTCCCCCGGCGCCGTGCCGGCGCCGTCGTACGCCGGCTTCAAGAACGGCCAGACCGCCGCGACCGCGGGAGTCCTGACCACGGCGCCGACCTGCGTCAACGGCACGACGGTGCTGCAGAACATCGGCTCCTACCCGAGCACGACCAGCTGTGCCGGAGCAGTCGCGGCGAACTACGCGTTCACCTACGTGAAGGGCATGGCGACCATCACCAAGGCGACGCTCGTGACCACCGTCGCGTCCATCTCGATCAAGAAGTCCGCGTCGAACGGGAAGATGACGTTCATCGCCACGGTGACCAATGCCAGTGGCGGGCTGCCCGCCCCCGGCGTCCCGGTGACCTTCACGCTGAAGTCGCTGACGACGTACAAGCTCACCTGCACCGGCATCACGGATGCGACCGGGACGGCGACCTGCAGCAACGCCAACGGCAACCTGCTGCTCACCCTGGGCGGGGAGTCCTTCAGTGCCACAGCGCCGGCAGCGGCCAACTACAACGCCACCACCGGCACCGGGAAGCTCACCGTCAACTGAGGCTCAGCCGACCTCGCCGTCGGCCACCGGCAGGGCACCTGCCAGGAAATCGGCGAGCAGGTCCTCGATGGTGCGCTCCATCGACTCCGAGAGCGTCCCGATGACGGTGCTCATCGCCAGCTCGCGGAAGCGGGTCAGGGTGGCGACGAGCTCACCGACCTCGGCACCGCTCGGGACCGACGTGGTGTCGAACCGGTCGCCGACCTGGCGCACGCCCTCGGCGACCAGCGCCCGGCTGATCCCGTCGACGGCCATCGAAACCTCACTGTGCAGCCGGACCAGCGCCTCGGTCGGCATCCCGTAGGCCCGCATCTCCGCGAACGCGCGCAGCAGCTCGGGCCGCTTCACGACCGCCTTCGCGCCCTTGATCTCGACCAGCCCGACATCGAGGTAGCGCTGCAGCGCTGCTTTGTCGCCGGTCAGCTCGCGGACCTGCGCCAGCGTCATCGTCCGAGACGGGTCTTCCAGCCGCGGCGGCACCAGCGCCTTCTCCAAACCGAGCACGTCGGCCAGGTCGTGGCCGCTCTCCCAAGCGGTGAGCATCTCGGTGATGTGCCCGCTGGTGTAGCCACGCTCGAGCATCGAGGTGATGATCCGCAGCCGGGACAGGTGGCTGTCGTCGAAGATCGCGACCCGGCCCTCACGGTGCGGCGGATGCAGCAGGCCGCGCTCCTGGTAGGCACGGATGTTTCGCACCGTCACCGCGCTAGCGCGGGCCAGATCGTCGATCCGGTACGTCTTCGCCTCCGCGTGCGGCGTACGGCTGCGGCCCAACGTGAGCAGCTGCTTGACCGCCGCCTCAACCGTCCCCCGCGGGTCACGGGCGAGCTGGCGCTGGCCGCGGCGCAACGACTCGAGCACCGCGTCGACGGCGCGGACGTTCAGCGACGGAGCCGCCATCAGACCGCCGCCACCGAGGCGTTCCAGAGCCGGCGGGCCGCATGCGAGGCGACCTCGTAGTCACGGATCTGGAAGTCCTGCATCTGACGAAGGTACTGGGTCGCGAATCCCGGGTACATCGAGGCGTTGAACCCGTCCGAGGTCAGGTACCAGCTGCTGCAACCGGACATCCAGGTCGTGCTCCGCAGCCGCTTCTGGATCGACTCGTTGTACTCGTCCTGGACGTCCTGGCGCACGTCGAGGTAGCGCAGGTCGTCCTCCACGATGCGGCGGATCCCGGCAACGGCGTAGGCGATCTGGCCTTGGACGTAGACCAGCAGCGAGTTGTGACCGGGACCGGAGTTCGGCCCGCAGGTGAAGAACAGGTTCGGGAAGCCGTGCGCACTGGCGCTCTTGTAGGCCTGGGGGCGCCCTTGCCACTCCTCGCCGAGGACCTGTCCGTCCATCCCGGCGATCCGGAACGGCGGCCCTTCGAGGTGCACGTCGTACCCGGTCGCGAAGATGATCGCGTCGACGTGGTGCTCGACCCCGTCGCCGGTGCGCAGGCCATCGGCCGTCAGGGTCGCGATCGGCCAGGTGATCAGCTTGCAGTTGTCGGCCTGCAGCGCCGGGTAGTAGTCGCTGGACATCAGCATCCGCTTGCAGCCCGCCCGGAAGTCGGGCGTCAGCTGCCGGCGCAGCCACTTGTCCTTGACCGCCATCCGGATATGCAGCCGTCCGGCCTGCTGGATCAGCGTGGTCACCGGCGTGTCCCAGACCAGTCCGGTCGCGGCGACCTCATGGGACCAGAACAGGGCCGTCCGGGCTGCCTGCTGCAGCCCGGGAACCTTCGCGAAGGCGGTCTTGGCGGCCTGCGGGATCTCCGCGTCGAGCCGCGGCATCACCCAGCCGGCGGTGCGTTGGAACACCTTCACCGACCGGGCGGTTTTCACCACCTCGGGGATGATCTGGACAGCGCTGGCGCCGGTGCCGATCACCGCGACGCTCTTGCCGGCCAGGTCGTAGGTCTCGTCCCACCGCGCGCTGAGCAGCTTCTTGCCCTGGTAGTCCTCGATGCCGCGGATGTCAGGCAGGCTCGCGTCGCTCAACGGCCCGGACGCGACCACGACGCTGCGGGCCCGGTACGTCGGCCCGGCCTTGCCTGAGGCAAGCCGGGTCCAGACGTCCCAGACGCCCTCGACCTTGTCGAAGGCCATCTCGACGACCTCGGTGCCGAAGGCGATCAGCCGCAGCAGGTCGAAGCGCTCGGCAACCTCCTCGATGTGCTCGCAGATCTCCTTGCTCGGGGAGTAGGCCCGCGACCAGTGCGGGTTTGCGGCGAACGAGAACGAGTACAGCAGCGAAGGGATGTCGCAGGCAGCGCCCGGGTACGTCGCGTCTCGCCAGGTCCCGCCGACCCTGTCGGCGCGCTCCAGGATCACCAGGTCCTCGACTCCCGACTCCCCCAGCTTGATCGCCGTGCCCAGGCCGGTGAAACCGGCGCCGATGATCAGCGTGGTGTGCACCTGCGGCGGCTTCGCACGGCGGGTACGTCGCCGCGTCTCGACAGGCTCGACGTCCGAGGTGCTCATGCCGCGTTCATCCCCTTCTTCACGCCGGTGCTGACCGGCTCGAAGGTGATCTCCCTGAACCAGGTCGGGAACGGCCGGAACAGTGCCTTCGGGTACAGCTCGCTGGCCTTCACCATCGCGTTCGCGAACAGGTGGTAGGGGTGCTCGGAGTCGATCACCATCTTGGAGTGCACCCGGAGCACCTGGAAGAGCGGCACCCGCTTGGTGAAGTCGCCGCGCAGTCCGAGCTTCTCGAACCGGCTCATCGCGACGTACAGTTTCTCCGGCTCAACCCCCATCGCGACGATGTTGTTGCGCATCCGGTTGAGCAGCGGCACGTACATCAAGGCCCCGACGATCATGCCGGGCGAGGCGACGTTGGCGACGAAGTCGATCGCGAGCTTGCGCGCGGTGGCGTTGCCGATCATGTCGAGGACCGCGAAGTCGACGGCGATGTGGCGAGACTCGTCATTGTTGATCTTCTCGAAGACCTGATGGCAGACCGGGTCGTGCACCTCCTCGAGGAGGAACTTGAGCAGCGCCCCGTCCAAGGCGACCTCCAGCATCGGGATCACCGTGCCGAGCATCGCCAGCGGCATATCGTCGCCGTAGGTGTCCAGCCACTCGATCGCCATCCGGATGTTCACGCTCGGTTCCGGGATCTCGCCCTCTTCGAGCATGCCCCACCGCTTCATCAGGGACAGCTCGGCGTTGGCGTGCCGCTGCTCCTCGGCGTGGAAGTACCGGTAGATCTCCGCGATCACGGGCGTCGGCGCCTTGGTCGCGAGCGCGGCGAAGCCGCGGGCACCGACGTTCTCGATCCAGCAGAGGTCGGCCATGAACTCCTTCAGCTTGGGTCGGAACTCCTCGCTGATCGTCTCCGCGCCGGGAGCCTCCCAGTCGATGTCGGCCAGCGCCCACTGCCGGTCCTTGATCTTGGCGAGCATCTCGTCGAAGTCCATGGTCATGTCAGTTGCCTTCCTGTGCAGGTCCAGGCGTCTCGACAAGCTCGACGAACGGGTCGTTCGTCGAGCCAGTCGATACGCGGTGAGGTTCAGACTCGTCGTCCTTCAGCGGCCCGACCCGCTCCAGCAGCCCGACCGCGCGGGTGTACAGGCCGGGGACGGTCCGCTTGATCTGCCAGCCGATCTTGGCGTCGACCTGTGGCAGCACGTAGAGCCCGCCGCGGTCGTGGGTGTTCAGGCACGTCCGCGCGACCTTGGCCGCGGACATCCCGGTGAGCCGCATCAACGTGTTCGCCGCCGCGCTGGACCGCTCGTTGATCCGTCCGTTGGCGACGATATTGGTCCGCACGAACGTCGGGCAGAGCACTGAGACATTGACGCCGGTGCCGGCGAGCTCGGCGGCCAGCGTCTCCGAGAGGGAGAGCACCCCCGCCTTGCTGACGTTGTACGCCGCCATCCGGGGCGCTGCGCCGAAGCTCGCGGCAGAGGCGACGTTGATGATCCCGCCAGGCTGGCCGTTCCTCGCGGCCTCGCGCAGGATCGGCGCGAAGACGTGGCAGCCGTGGATCGGCCCCCAGAGGTTGATGCCCAAGGTCCAGCGCCAGTCCTCGATCGGCACGTCGCCGATCAGCGGCCCACCGGCGCCGACGCCGGCGTTGTTGACCACCAGGGTCGGTGCGTCGCCGAAGAAGTCCTGCGCGTCACCAGCCAGCCGGTGGACCTGGTCGAGGTCGGAGACATCGCAGGCCTGCGCGATCGCCGAGCCGCCCTGGTCGGTGATCGCCTCGACCGTCCGCTTAGCGCCGACCAGGTCGATGTCGCTGACCACGACCTGCCCGCCGCGCCGGGCGAGCTCGACCGCGAACGCCTGCCCGATGCCGCTCCCAGCTCCGGTGACGACGGCCCGGGCGTTGTGGCTGCGTTTGCTCATGCCGTGACCCCGTCCCGCGCGTCGAGCGCGGTCCGTTCGTCGAGCTTGTCGAGACGCCGTGACGTCCGCGCTGTCGCCCCCGACCGCCGAGCCGCCAAGGTCTCGCTCATGAAACGCGTGGCCCGCCGCAGCGCCACATCGGCCTCGGGCACGAACCGCGCCGCGGCCTGGAAGACGTGCATCTGACCGGGCCAGACCTCGAGTGAGACGTCGGTCCCAGTGGCCGCGAGCATGTCGGCGATATGGTGCGCGTCCGCCGCCAGGAACTCTGCTCCACCGGCCTGGATCAACGTCGGCGGCAGCACCTCGCCTCGCTCGAGCACGTGCAGCAGGCGCGGGTGCTTCGGGTCGGTGCCGGCGAGGTAGTGCGCGAACAGACGGCGTACGGCGGCCGCGGAGACCATCGCGTCCGGGACGATCCGCTCGCGCTCGGCGATCAGGTCGCAGCTGAGATCCGCGAGCGGCGAGAGCATCACCAGGGCAGCCGGGAGCTCGCGGCCGCTGCGGACCAGTTGCACGGCAAGATCCAGGACGAGGTGTCCTCCGGCGGAGTCGCCAGCGAGCACCACCTGGTCGGCGGTCCAGCCCTGGTCGAGCAGCCAGTCGAAGGCCCGCTCGACGTCGTCAGCGGCCGCCGGGAACGGGTGCTTCGGCGCGAGCCGGTACTCGGCGCTGAACACGGGGAGCCTGCTCTGGCTGGCGATCCGGCTGACCAGCGGCCGGTGCGTCCGGGTCGAGCAGAGGTTGTAACCGCTGCCGTGGATGTAGAGAACGACGCCGTCGGCGCGGGCATCGCTCGGCCGCGACCACTCGCCCTTGACCCGTCCGTTGCGGCCGGTCTCGGAGTCGACCGGCGTCACCGTCACATCACTGGCCGTGAGTCCCGAACCGGCCATCAGGCCGGCGAGCACGCCCCGGGTGATCCGGACCCCGAGCACGCCGTCGGGGACGACGTACTGGAGCGGGCGCACGGTCCGGCTGGTCATCCAGTGCGCCAGACGCGCTTGCGGTGAGGGCGGGCGTGGCGTGAACGCGGCGGTCGAACCTTCGGTGTGTGACTGCACCATTCGATGACACCACTAACTGTGCCATTGGTCAATGGTTAGGTTGTGGATCCGGCCATCAGCGCCGCCGCCGCCGATCCGAGCTCGCCCGCCTCTGCAGCCGTGCGGATGCGCTTCTGGTTCGCTGCCGACAGCCGGCCGAACCGCGCGAACAACCGCTGCTGCGCGGTCGGGCCGAGCCGCTCGAAGGCGGCCTTGGCGGCGTCCCAGTCGGCACCCTGCGCGATCTCGGCGAACAGACCGTCCAGCGTGGAGTCCGGCAGGTCGTCGACCACGGCGTCGATCTGAGGGGTCCACTCCAGCAGCGGTACGACGGCGAGCAGATCGCCGGCCGAGGCGACCCCGAGCGCGGCACGCAGCATCTCCGGCGTCACGACGCTCACGAACACCGCCATCCCGGCGTACTCGCGGCGTTCGAAGAGGGCGCGCGCGATACCGGCCACCGTCTCGGCGGGCACGGCCGCGACGATCGGGCCGATCCGGCTCGGGTCCAACGCCAGGGCGAGCTCAGCGAGCTCCTCAGGAGTCAGAGCCGTCGCGATCTGGTGGACCTGGGCGTCAGGCAGCTCGGCGATGACCTGGTCGAGGTTGGCGTTCCACTCCAGCAGCGGAACTACCGCGAGCAGGTCGTGCGGTGTCGCCGCCGTCAGCGCCGCGAACAGGGCGTCGACGGTCACGGTGCCGACGAACTCGGCCATGGTCGCGTACTCGCCACGGCCGAAGAGCTCCTTGGCCACCTTGCCGATCGGCTC
>DASRRQ010000093.1:0-32039 GCA_035695505.1 Marmoricola sp.
GGCCAAGAAGGCGGCCCCGGCCAAGAAGGCGGCCCCGGCCAAGAAGGCGGCACCGGCCAAGAAGGCGGCCCCGGCCAAGAAGGCGGCCCCGGCCAAGCAGGCGGCCCCGGCCAAGAAGGCGGCCCCGGCCAAGAAGGCGGCCCCGGCCAAGAAGGCGGCCCCGGCCAAGAAGGCGGCCCCGGCCAAGAAGGCCGCCCCCGCCAAAGCGGCACCGGTGAAGGCGGCGGCGCCGGTCAAGAAGGCGGCTCCGACCAAGCCGGTGGCACCGAAGTTGGAGGCACCTGTCAAGGTAGCGCCCGTGAACGCGACGCCAGCCCCGAAGACAGCGACGAAGACGGGTGGCAGCACCCTGGTGGTCCTCGAGGGCGAGAGCCCCTGGACCAAGGACGAGCTCAACGAGGTCCGCAATCAGCTCAAGGCTGACGTGAAGCGGCTGCGCAGCGAGCTCGACGAGGTCGAGGGTGACCTCGCGCACCTGATGCGCAGCGCCGGCGAGGGCGCCGGCAACGACACTGCCGACGTCGGGTCCGCCACCTTCGAGCGCGACCAGGAGATGACCATCGTCAACAACGCGCGGGACATGCTCGTGCAGTCCGAGCACGCATTGAACCGGATCGCCGACAAGACCTACGGCGTCTGTGAGATCTGCGGCAACCCGATCGGCAAGAATCGTTTGATGGCGTTCCCCCGTGCCACAATGTGCATGACATGCAAGCAGCGCGAGGAGCGTCGCTGACCAGCGACGCCCACCCTTTCATCGGCCGGCCCCGTGCCGGGCTCATCGCCGGTATCGCCGTCCTCGCGTGGCTCGTGGACCTCGGCACCAAGGTGCTCGCCGTGCACCACCTCTCCGACGGTCGCCCGCACCACCTGGTCGGCTCGCTGCTCGAGCTGCACCTGACCCGCAATGCGGGTGCCGCGTTCAGCACCGGGACCGGTCTGACGCCCTGGATCACGCTGTTCGGGTGCGTCGCGCTCGTCGTCGTGGTCGTCGTCTCCCGCCGCGTCCGTACGCCGATCTGGGCCGTTGCGATCGGATTGCTGCTCGCCGGCATCGCCGGCAACCTGACCGACCGGATGTTCCGGGACCCGAGCCCCCTGCGCGGCCATGTCGTGGACTTCCTGGAGCTGCCGAACTGGCCGATCTTCAACATCGCCGACATCTGCATCAACGTGGCAGCGGTGCTGATCGTGATCCAGTCCCTCCGCGGGATCCCGATGGGCGGCCGATCGACCGCGGCGGCCGCCGAGGCCGAGGTGCCGCAGTGACCGGACCGGTCAGCGACGAGCGGGCCCTGACGGTCCCCGAAGGGCTGGCCGGTGAACGGGTCGATGTCGGCCTGGCCCGCCTCTTCGGCGTCTCCCGGTCCAAGGCTGCCGAGATGGTGCAGTCCGGGTTGGTCCGCCTCGATGGCGCTTCCGCGGCCAAGTCCGACCGACTGCTGCCGGGCACGACGATCGAGGTCAGCCTGCCGCCGGCCGCCGACCCGCTCGAGGTCAAGGCCGAGATGGTCGAGGGCATCACGGTGCTGCACGACGACGAGTCGATCGTCGTGATCGACAAGCCGGTCGGTGTCGCGGTGCACCCGTCGATGGGTTGGACGGGGCCGACAGTGGTCGGCCACCTCGCGGCTGCGGGCTACCGGATCGCCACCAGCGGCGCACCCGAGCGTCAAGGCATCGTCCAGCGGCTCGACGTCGGCACGTCGGGGGTGATGGTCATCTGCAAGGGCGAGCGCGCCTACTCCGTGCTGAAGAACGCCTTCCGTCACCGCGAGATCGACAAGACCTACCACGCGTTGGTCCAGGGGCACCCGGATCCGCTCGAGGGCACCATCGACGCGCCCATCGGCCGGGCGCCGAAGTCGGACTGGAAGTTCGCGGTCCGTGAGGATGGCAAGCACAGCGTCACGCACTACCAGACGCTCGAGGCGCACCGGTTCGCCAGCTTGCTGGAGATCCAGCTAGAGACCGGACGCACTCATCAGATCCGGGTGCATATGGCCGCGTTGAAGCACCCGTGCGTCGGCGATCTGACCTACGGTGCCGACCCCACTCTGGCCAAGCGGCTCGGTCTCGAGCGGCAGTGGCTGCATGCGGTCCGGCTCGGGTTCACGCACCCGGACACGGGCGAGTACGTCAGCTACACCTCGCCGTACCCCGAGGACCTGGCGATCGCGCTGGAGAAGATCCGTGACGCCCACTGAGCACACCGGGTCGGACCTGGTGCTGCGCCCGGCGACGGCTGCCGACGTGCCGGAGGTCGCCGAGCTCTACATCGCGACCCGTCGCTCGGCTGTGCCCGCGATGCCTGCCCCGGTCCCCGACGCCGAGGAGATCCGGGCCCGATTCGACCGGTCGAGCACGACCAAGGAGATCTGGGTCGCTGAGGCCGGCGACGACGGCGACCTGCTCGCCTTCGCGATGCTCGACGGGCTCTGGCTGCACTCCCTGTACGTCGGGCCGCAGCATCAGGCCCGGGGCATCGGGTCGGCGCTCCTGGACCTGGTCAAATCGCTGAGGCCGACCGGGTTCGGGCTCTGGGTCTTCGCCAGCAACACCGGTGCACGCGGGTTCTACCACCGACATGGGCTCGTCGAGCTCGAGCACACCGACGGCTCGGCCAACGAGGAGCGCTCGCCCGACGTACGGATGGCGTGGCCGGGGCTGGACCCGATCAGCTACCTGCGGTCCCAGATCGACGAGGTCGACGACGAGATCGCCCTGCTCCTCGCGCGCCGCTTTGCTTTGACGGCGACCGTCCAGGGCTTCAAGGAGCGACCGGGCCAGCAGGGGCGTGATCTGGATCGTGAGCGCCAGATCGCCGAGCGGATGGCGGCGCACGCGCCCGGGCTCGGGGCGGCCGCGATCGGCCGGATCATGCATGCCGTGATCGGCGAGTCCCTCGACGCCTACGATGGACGGACCAGTACCGACCACTGAGGGCTGGGTCACCCCCCGAGCGGGGAACCCGGCCCGCCAGCGCTTCGTTGAGGAAGACATGCACAAGCATTTCAACGGCCTGAAGACCACCGTGCTGCTCGGCGGCATCTTCGGTCTCCTGCTCGCGATCGGCGCTGTCGTCAGCGGTGGGCGGTTCATCTGGATCTTCGCGCTCTTCGGCCTGGGCATGACGGCCTACAGCTACTGGAACAGCGACAAGCTGGCGATTCGGGCGATGCGCGCGCAGCCGGTCACCGAGGCCGAGCAGCCGGCGATGTACCGGATCGTGCGTGAGCTCTCGAGCAAGGCCGGCCAGCCGATGCCGGCGCTGTTCGTCTCGCCGACCGAGGCCCCGAACGCGTTCGCCACCGGCCGCAACCCGCAGCACGCCGCCGTCTGCTGCACAGCCGGCATCCTGACCCTCCTCGACGAGCGTGAGCTGCGCGGCGTGCTCGGTCACGAGCTGATGCACGTCTACAACCGGGACATCTTGACCAGCTCGGTCGCAGCCGCGGTCGGCGGCGTGATCACCTCGGTCGCCCAGATGCTGATGTGGGTCAACCTCTTCGGCGGCAACAACGGCAACCGACGGCAGAACCCGCTGGTCCTGCTCGCGGTCTCCCTGCTCGCTCCGATCGCCGCTGCCGTGATCCAGATGGCGATCAGCCGCACCCGCGAGTACGATGCCGACGAGGACGGGTCCAAGCTGACCGGCGACCCGCTGGCCCTGGCCAGCGCGCTGAACAAGCTCGAGCACGGAGTCTCGGCGTACCCGCTGCAGCCGACTCCCGACCTCCAGAACGCCAGCCACCTGATGATCGCGAACCCGTTCCGGTCCCAGGATGTTTCCAAGCTGTTCTCCACACACCCGCCGACGGCCGATCGGATCGCCCGGCTGCAGGAGATGGCTCGGGGCTGAGCGCAGTTCCGGCGTGTCGTGCGCGGCTCGCCGGTACGCAGCCACACCCCGCTCGAACGGCGTTCTCGACACCTGGGAATGTCGGAGGCAGGTGCCAGGCTCCGGGGTGTACCTGACGTAGGCTGACGCTCTTCCCCGATCCACTGTCCAGCACTCTCGGACAGGCTCCTCAGCACTGCTCGCAACCCTTCGGGAAGGTGTACCCCCGCTCCATGACGACCGGCTCCGGTGACGACTTCGTCCACCTGCACGTGCACACCGAGTACTCGATGCTCGACGGGGCCTCGCTGCTGGACGGTCTGTTCTCGCGGGTCCGCGACCTGGGGATGACCTCGATCGCGATGACCGACCACGGCAACCTGCACGGAGCCTTCGACTTCTACTCCAAAGCCCTCAAGCACGGCGTGAAGCCGATCATCGGCATCGAGGCGTACATCACGCCCGGGACGCTGCGTGGCGAGCGTCGACGCGTCCGCTGGGGCAGGGGCGACGCCGCCGAGGAAGGTGGCGACGACGTCGCCGGTGGCGGCGCATACACCCACATGACGATGTGGGCTGAGAGCACCGAGGGCATGCACAACCTGTTCCGGCTCTCCTCCCGGTCCAGCCTCGAGGGCTACTTCTACAAGCCCCGGATGGACAAGGAGATCCTCGCCGAGCACAGCTCGGGGCTGATCGTCAGCACCGGCTGCCCGAGTGGCGCGATCCAGACCCGGCTGCGCTTGGGCCAGTACGACGAGGCGGTCGCCGAGGCCGGCGAGCTGCAGGACATCTTCGGCCGCGACAACGTCTACCTCGAGCTGATGGACCACGGGATCTCGATCGAGAAGCGGGTCCGCGACGACCTGCTCAAGCTGGGCAAGCAGATGGGCATCCCGCCGATCGCGACCAACGACTCGCACTACAACAACCCCGAGGACGCCGACGCCCACGATGCCCTCATCTGCGTGGCCTCCGGCAAGCGGCTCTCGGATGCCAACCGGCTCAAGTTCGACGGGGGCGGGTACTACATCAAGTCGGCGGCCGAGATGCGGGCGCTGTGGGCCGACGGTTTCGGCATGCCCGAGGCCTGCGACAACACCCTCGCGATCGCCGAGCGCTGCGGAGTCGAGTTCACCGAGTCGACCGGCGGCTACATGGCCCGTGCCGACGTCCCGGCGGGCGAGACCGAGGACTCCTGGTTCCGCCAGGAGGTCTGGCGCGGCATCGAGGTGCGGTACCCCGGCGAGAAGATGACCCAGGAGGTCCGGGACCGCGTCGAGATGGAGCTCGCGATCATCTCGCAGAAGGGCTACTGCGGGTACTACCTCGTGGTCGCCGACTTCATCAACTGGTCTAAGGACAACGGCATCCGGGTCGGGCCGGGCCGCGGGTCCGGCGCCGGTTCGATCGCGGCGTACGCGCTGCGGATCACCGACCTGTGCCCGTTGGAGCACGGCCTGTTCTTCGAGCGGTTCCTCAACCCGGAGCGACCCTCGATGCCCGACTTCGACATCGACTTCGACGACGCCCGCCGTGGCGAGGTGATCGCCTACGTCAGCGACAAGTACGGCGCCGATCGCGTCGCCCAGATCGCGACGTTCGGCCGGCTCAAGGCCAAGGCCGCGATCAAGGACGCCGCCCGCGTCCTAGACCACGGTTTCGCGATCGGCGACAAGATCACGAAGGCGCTGCCGCCGGACGTGATGGGCAAGGGCGTGCAGCTCAAGGACATCTTCAACCCCGAACACAAGCGCTACGCCGAGGGCGGCGAGTTCCGCACCCTGCACGACACCGACGCCGATGTGCGCACGATCTACCAGACGGCCCTGGGCCTCGAAGGCCAGATCCGCAACTGGGGCGTCCACGCTGCTGGCGTGATCATGTCCAGCGAGCCCCTGATCGACATCGTGCCGATCATGGCGCGACCGCAGGACGGCGCGGTGATCACCCAGTTCGACTACCCGATGTGCGAGTCACTGGGCCTGGTCAAGATGGACTTCCTGGGGCTGTCCAACCTGCGCACCCTCGAGGATGCGCTGATCAATATCGACGCGAACCGCGCGGAGAAGGTGGTCCTCGAGGAGCTCCCCTTCGATGACCGGTCGACCTACGAGCTGATGGGGCGGGGCGACACGCTCGGCGTCTTCCAGCTTGATGGCGGCGGTATGCGGGCGCTGCTGCGTTCGATGCAGCCCGACCAGTTCGCCGACATCACCGCCGTCAGCGCGCTCTACCGCCCCGGACCGATGGGTGCCGACTCGCACAACAAGTACGCGCACCGTAAGAACGGCCGGCAGCCGATCGAGCCGATCCACCCGGCGCTGGCCGAGGCGCTCGAGCCTGTGCTCGGCGAGACCTACGGCCTGATCGTCTACCAGGAGCAGGTGATGGCGATCGCTCAGGTGCTCGCCGGCTTCTCGCTGGGCGCGGCTGACAATATGCGCCGCGCGATGGGCAAGAAGGATGCCGAGAAGCTCGCCAAGGAGTACGACGGCTTCGAGGCCGGCATGCTCGAGCGCGGCTACCCCCGCGAGGCGATCAAGACCCTGTGGGCGATCCTGGTGCCCTTCGCCGACTACGCGTTCAACAAGTCGCACTCCGCGGCGTACGGCGTCATCACGTACTGGACCGCCTACCTCAAGGCGAACTACCCGACCGAGTACATGGCCGCGCTCCTGACGTCGGTGAAGGACGACAAGGACAAGATGGCGATCTACCTCAACGAGTGCCGCCGGATGAAGATCCAGGTGCTGCCGCCCGACGTGAACGCCTCGGCGCACAACTTCACCCCGGTCGGTAACGACATCCGCTTCGGTCTGACGGCCGTCCGCAACGTCGGGCACAACGTGGTGGACGCGATCGCCCAGGGGCGTGAGCAGCACGGCCGTTTCGAGGACTTCAACGACTTCATGGAGAAGGTCCCGCTGGTCGTGTGCAACAAGCGGGTCATCGAGTCGCTGATCAAGGCCGGCGCATTCGACGACATGAAGCACCGCCGCCGCGCGCTGGTAGCGATCCACGAGGTCGCGGTCGACCAGTACATCGACATCAAGAAGAACGAGGCGATCGGGCAGGACTCGCTGTTCGGCGACCTCGGCGAGGACGACCAGGGCTTCGGCGTCTCGGTGCGCATCCCGGAGATTGAGGACTGGGACAAGACCACCCTGCTCGGCCACGAGCGGGAGATGCTCGGCCTGTACGTCTCCGACCACCCGCTGCTCGGCCTTGAGCACATCCTGTCCTCGAGCAGCGACTGCACCATCGGCCAGTTGATGGAGGACGACGAGCGCGCCGACAACTCCACCGTCACGATCACCGGCCTGATCACCAGCGTGCAGCGCAAGCTGACCAAGCGCGGCGACACCTGGGCGATGGTCACCGTCGAGGATCTCGAGGGCGCCATCGACGTGCTCCTGTTCCCGAGCGCCTACCAGCTCGCGGCGACCCTGCTCACTCAGGACGTGGTGGTCACGGTCAAGGGCCGCCTGTCGCGGCAGAAGGACCAGCCCGAGCTGCACGGTCAGGAGGTCACGCTCCCCGACATCAGCGACGGGCCGAGCGGCCCGGTACAGATCTCGATGCCATCGACCCGGTGCACCGGGCCGGTGGTGGAGCAGCTCAAGGAAGTCCTCGCGACGCACCCGGGGATGTCAGAGGTACGTTTGAAACTGATGTCCAGAGAATCCACGAAGGTCTTCCGGATGCCCGACCAGCTCCGGGTGACACCCAGCCCTGCCCTGTTCGCCGACCTGAAGCAGCTGCTCGGGCCAGGGTGCCTGGGATGAGCGAGGACACCTTCGCCGCGCCTGGCGCGGCTGACGAGCCTGTGCGCGCCGAGCCTCCCGCCTACGGGGCCGGCACGTTCGGGCAGCCGGGCCAGCTGGCAATGCCCACGGCCGGTCCTGCCGACGGCCCTCGCAAGACGGCCGACCGGCTCGCGCTGCTCACTGATCTCTCGGTGGTGGTGGCCTGGTTCGCGGTCGCGGCCGTGATCGCCGCCGTCATCTGGGTCCAGGTGACGCCGCTTCCTGAGTTCACCCGGACGGCCGACAACGGCACCATGGGCGAGGACCAGCTGGTCAAGCAGTTCGCGACCAACGGCTGGTTCCTGGTGATCGCCGCGGTCGGCGGGCTGGCCAGCGGCTTCGCCCTGCTGCTGGTGCGCCGGCGGCGACCGATCGCGATGGTGCTCCTCGTCGCCGCAGGCGGCGCCCTGGCGACGATCATCATGCTCCAGGTCGGCCTCGCGCTCGGCCCGGACAGCCCGAGCACGACACTGGCGAAGGTGAAGGTCGGCGGCACGGTCCCAGTCCAGCTCAAGCCGGACGTGCACGCCGTATACCTCGTCTGGTCGATCACGGCCCTGGTCGGCGCGGTCCTCGCGCTGTGGGGACGCGAATCGGCCGCAGGCAGCGACGAGCGCGTAGAACCGCTCTGATCCGAGCGCCCGGGAGATCACCATGTCCGCACGGCTTCAGCGGGTAGGGTGCGCCGATCGGCACCACCGGTACCAACCCGCACCACCGAGACGACCAGCCACCTCCGCGAGGGATCTCCATGTCCGACCAGCAGCCTCCTGATCAGGCGAACGACACCGAGCACACGGCGGTCCTGCCCGGGGAAGGCGAAGCCGTCGAGTCTCAGCCTGCGTCCGGGCGTCACACGCGGCGTACGGCGATCATCACGGCCGTGGCGGTCCTGGTCGTCGCGGTGCTCGGCGGCGGCGCCTACGCGGTCTACGTCGCGTTCTTCGGCGGCGGGCCGCAGCCCGCAGACGTTCTGCCCTCGACCACGGTCGCGATGATGAGCATCGACCTCGACCCCTCGGCCGGGCAGAAGATCGCTGCGATCCGGACCATCCGCAAGTTCCCGTCGCTGAAGAAGGACCTCGGCCTGCATACCCAGGACGACCTGCGCCGGTTCATCTTCGACAAGGCAGTCCAGTCCTCGAAGTGCCCCGGTCTGACCTACGACAAGGACATGAAGCCGTGGGTCGGCAAGCGAGGCGCCGTTGCCGCAGTGGACCTCGGCGGCGCGAAGCCGGTACCGGTGATCGCCCTGCAGATCACTGACCGCAGCAAGGCGAAGAGCGGGTTCGACAAGATCGCCGCGTGCGCGACCGGCGGCGACGGGTTCGGCTTCGCCATCGGTGACCACTACCTGATCGCGAGCGACACCACCGCCCATGCCGCGAAGATCCTCGACGAGGGGAAGAAGGAGCCGCTCGCCGACAACGCGTCGTACAAGAAGTGGACCGACCAGGCCGGCGACCGCGGCGTGGTCACGTTCTACGTCGCCAAGAAGGCGGTCTCCTACCTTGCCGACAGCCTCAAGTCGGTCGCCGGCAGCGTGCCCGGCCTGGACTCGGCCACAGGCTCGGGCTCCGGTTCGTCGACCGACCCCTTCGCGACGGTCCAGGACCAGCTCAAGGACTTCCAGGGCATCGCCGGCACCATCAGATTCGCCGGTGGCGGCATGGAGATGTCGCTGGCTGGTGGCGGGTTGGAGAGCTACACGAGCGGGAGCGGCGTCGGCAAGAAGATCGGGGCACTCCCGAAGGACACCGCGATCGCCGCTGGCCTCGCGGTCCCGAAGGACTACGCGAAGACCCTGGTCGCGAACATGAAGGCCTCGGTCTCGGGCAGCAAGGTCGACCTGGTCGCCGAAGCGCAGAAGGAGACCGGACTGGAGCTGCCCGGTGACCTGCAGACGCTGCTCGGCTCGGCGATCACGCTCTCGGTCGGCGGCGACGCTCCGCCCGACCTGAAGAACATCAACAACCTGGCCGAGGTCCCGCTCGGGCTGACCCTGCACGGTGACGGCAGTGCGATCAAGAACCTCATCGCCACGGCACAAGACCACCTCGGCGTGGCTCTGTCGGACTACCAGATCGGCCTCGAGAGCTCGCCGTCGGAGGTCGTCCTGAGCCCGTCGAAGGACTACGCGGACGCGCTGCTGACCAAGGGCACGTTGGGCTCGAGCTCGCGGTTCACCGATGCGGTCCCGGACGCTGACCGCGCCTCGGCGATCTTCTACGTCGACTTCGACTCTGCCTGGCGCTCTACGATCGTCAACCTGATCAAGGACTTTGGTGGGACCGAGAGCGAGGTGGCCTCGGCGGATGCCAACACCAAGCCGTTGAAGTCGCTCGGGATCAGTACCTGGGTGACCGGCAGCACCAGCCACTTCCTACTCAAAGTCGCGACCGACTGAGAACGGATCAAGAGCTCCGGCGGATCCTGGCCAGTACGCCGCCGGTGGCGGTCAGCAGATCCTGCGGGCTCAGCCCGAGGTCCAGCCCGCGGCGGCCGCCGCTGACGTAGACGCAGGGGTGCTCGGCAGCGGACACGTCGACGACCGTGCGCAGACTGCGCTTCTGGCCGATCGGCGAGATGCCGCCGACGACGTATCCCGTGACTCGCGCGGCCACGACCGGGTCGGCCATCGCGGTCTTCTTGACGTGCAGCGCTGAGGCTAGCGCCTTGAGATCGAGCTGGGCGCTGACCGGGACGACCGCCACGGCGAGTTCGCCGTCCGCATCGGCGAGCAGGGTCTTGAACACGACCTCGGCGGCTAGGCCGAGCGCGTCTGCTGCTTCGAGGCCGTAGCCGGTCACCGCAGGGTCGTGCTGGTAGGTGTGCACCGTGAACGGCAGGCCTGCCCTGGTCAAGGCGACCATCGCAGGGGTGCCGGCCGGCGGCTTGGGCGTCATCGGTCCGTCCTAGTTGGGGGACCAGCGCGTGCGCGCTACTTCGGTGGCCGGCAGGCTCGGGACGGCACGCATCGCCCGCATCTCCTGGCGCAGCGTGTAGCGCAGCATCCGGAGCCGCTCACCGGCGTCCGCTGCCTCGAGCAGCTCCTGGCGCTCGGCCTGGCTGAGCAGGCAGGTGGCTGCCAGCGAGTAGGACAGGTACGTAGGATCGGCTGGCATCGGCCCTGCCAGGACCGGGCCGCCGCGGAGCTCGGAGAGCTGGTCGCGGTACTCCTCGAAGGTGTCCAGCGTGCGGCTCGCCTCCTCGGGGGCCAGCGGGTCGCCGGCGTCGGCCGCGTCGTCGATCAGATCGCAGGCAGCACGCAGATACTCCCCGCTGCCATCAACCTCGTTGAGGATCACCCGCTGCCGCCCGGTGACCTCGATGTCGAACCGGCCGTCGTCGTACCGTTCGGACTCGGTGAGCTGCACCAGGGTCCCGGTCCGGGCCATCGACTGCATGCCGTGGTCTCCTACCTCGTAACCCTCGCGGATGGCCACCACCGCAAAGACGCGCTCAGCCGGGTCGGCGATCTCGAGCAGGTCGCGCATCAGAGCGCGGTACCTGTCCTCAAAGACGTGCAGCGGAGTGACGACGCCGGGGAACAGCACCGCGTTCAGCGGGAAGACCGGGATCATCGTCACCACGCCAACCTAGACGGTCCTGAGCACCTCGATGCGTGACCGAGCGGTGAAATCGGGTCGGAGTCGCACGCCTGTCTTCCCTAGACTGGGCGGCATGTTGCGCAGGATCGATCTGAGAGGCGCGTCCGGCGCGTCTTCGGACTACCGGACCATGGTGCCGCGGGCCGACTTCGATGTCGAGTCCGCGCTGCATGTCGTCCGGCCGATCTGCGACGCGGTCCGCGACCGGGGCGTCGAGGCGATCCTGGAGTACTCCGCCATGTTCGACGGCGTCGAGGGCACCACGATCACGGTGCCGCCCGAGGCGCTGACCCGTGCCCTGGCCGAGCTCGACCCGGCCGTCCGGGCCGGGCTGGAGGAGTCGATCCGCAGACTGCGGGCGACCTGCGAGGCCGAGCTCGAGAACGACGTCGTGACCGACCTGGGCGCCGGAGCGCGGGTCACCCAGCGGATGATCCCCGTCGACAGGGTCGGGCTCTACGTCCCCGGAGGCGTCGCGCCGCTGGTCTCGAGCGTGGTCATGAACGTGGTGCCTGCCCAGGTGGCCGGAGTCGGCTCGATCGCGCTGACCAGTTCTCCCCAGAAGGCCGTCCCCAACGACTGGGGAGCCGGCCTGCCGCACCCGACGATCCTGGCGGCATGCGCACTGCTCGGCATCGAGGAGGTGTACGCCGTCGGCGGGGCCCAGGCGATCGCGATGCTCGCCTACGGCGCCGGACCGTGCCGCAAGGTCGACCTGGTCACCGGGCCCGGCAATATCTACACCGTCTCGGCCAAGCGGCTGCTCAAGGGGATCGTCGGCATCGACTCCGAGGCCGGTCCCACCGAGATCGCGATCCTGGCTGACGACAGCGCTGATGCGGCGTACGTCGCGGCCGACCTGATCAGCCAGGCCGAGCACGACCCGATGGCCGCCTCGGTCCTGGTCACCGATTCGCTCCGACTCGCCGACGACGTGGACGCCGAGCTCGACAAGCAGGTCGCCGTGACCCGGCACGTCGAGCGGATCCGGATCGCGCTGTCGGGCCCCCAGTCGGGGATCGTCCTGGTCGACGGCGTCGATCAGGGCCTCGACGTGGTCAACGCCTACGCCGCGGAGCACCTCGAGATCCAGACCCGCGACGCTTCCGCCGTGGCGGCGCGGGTGCGCAACGCGGGCGCGGTCTTCGTCGGCGACTACGCGCCGGTCTCGCTCGGCGACTACTGCGCTGGGTCCAACCACGTGCTGCCGACGGCGGGCTGCGCCTGCCACTCCTCAGGCCTGTCGGTGCGCGCTTTCCTGCGTGCCGTGCACGTCATCGAGTACTCCGCCGAGGCGCTCGCCGAGGTGGGTGGGCACGTGATGACACTCGCTGACGCGGAGGATCTGCCCGGCCACGGTGCTGCGGTCCGGGTCCGGTTGGACGCCGGACGTGCGGAGGCGGGGGACCGATGACCTGGCCGCCCCTGCGCACCGAGCTGCAGGGCGTCGAGCCGTACGGCGCGCCGCAGCTCGACGTGCCCGTCTGCCTCAACGTCAACGAGAACCCGTACTCGCCGTCGGCTGCCGTGGTGGCGGACATCGCGACGTCGGTCGCTCACGCCGCGGCGTCCCTGAACCGCTACCCCGACCGGGAGTTCACCGAGCTGCGCGAGAGCCTCGCGGCGTACTTGAACACCTCCGGCGGCACCAGCGTGACAGCAGAGATGGTGTGGGCTGCGAACGGCTCCAACGAGATCATGCTGCAGCTCCTGCAGGCGTTCGGCGGTCCCGGGCGGACGGCGGTGTCGTTCGCGCCGACGTACTCGATGTACCCGGAGTACGCCCGTGACACCAACACAGCGTGGGTGGCCGGACGCCGTCACGACGACTTCTCCTTCGACCTCGACCACGCCGCCGCGCTGCTCGCCGAGCACGCCCCGGACGTAGTGCTGCTGCCGTCCCCGAACAATCCGACCGGGACCGCGCTCCAGCACGACGTGATCGGCCAGCTCTGCGAGCTGATGCCCGGCGGCATCGTGGTGATCGACGAGGCGTACGGCGAGTTTCGGCGCGCGGAGGTGCCCTCGGCGCTCGAGCTGCTGTCGACGTACCGCAACCTGGTCGTGACCCGGACGATGAGCAAGGCGTTCGCGTTAGCCGGCGCCCGGCTCGGCTATCTGGCGGCCGCCCCGGAGATCTGCGATGCGCTCCGGGTCGTCCGGCTGCCGTACCACCTCTCCGCCGTGACCCAGGCGACGGCCAATGCTGCGCTGCGCCACGCGGACGAGCTGCTCGCCAAGGTTGCCGAGTTACGCGAGGAGCGGGACAGCACGGTCGCGTGGCTGCGGGCCCAAGGGCACGCCGTCGCGGACTCGGACGCGAACTTCGCGTTGTTCGGCGTGTTCGCCGACCGGCACGCGGTCTGGCAGGGCCTGCTCCATCGCGGGGTGCTGATCCGGGAGACTGGGCCCGAAGGCTGGCTCCGCGTCTCGATCGGGACGGCCGCCGAGATGATGGCGTTCAAGGACGCCTTGACCGAGACACTGACTATGCAGCTGAGCGAAGAACAGCGCTGATGAAGGAGACGCAATGAGCCGCAAGGTCCGCCTGGAGCGGGAGACCAAGGAGTCCAAGGTCCTCGTGGAGCTCGACCTCGACGGCAGCGGCCGGACCGAGATCTCGACCGGCGTCGGCTTCTACGACCACATGCTCACCGCGCTCGGCCGGCACGGCTTGTTCGACCTGACTGTGCGCACCGAGGGCGACACCCACATCGACGCCCACCACACTGTCGAGGACACCGCGATCGTGCTCGGCGACGCGCTGCACCAGGCACTGGGCGACAAGGCCGGCATCCGCCGCTTCGGCGACTCCCTGGTCCCGCTGGACGAGGCGTTGGTGCAGTGTGCTGTGGACGTCTCCGGCCGCCCGTACTGCGTACACCTCGGGGAGCCTGAGGGCCAGCAGTTCGTCTCCATCGGGGATGCTTACCTCGGCTCGCTGACCCGGCACGTCTTCGAGACGCTGGCGCACCACGGACAGCTCGCGCTGCACGTCCGGGTGCTCTCGGGCCGGGACCCGCACCACATCGTGGAGGCGCAGTTCAAGGCGGTCGCCCGGGCGCTGCGCGACGCCGTCGCGTTCGACCCACGGGAGACCGGCGTGCCCTCGACCAAGGGGACTCTGTAGCGGTGACTCCCCGAGTCGTCGTGCTCGACTACGGCTCCGGGAACGTCCGGTCCGCGGTGCGAGCACTGGAGCGTGCCGGCGCGGCGGTCGAGCTGACCTCGAGCAAGGCCGCCGCGCTGGACGCGGACGGCCTGGTGGTCCCGGGCGTTGGGGCGTACGCCGCGTGCATGGCCGGACTGCACGCGGTCAAAGGCCCGGAGATCATCGGCCGCCGGCTGGCCGGGGGCCGGCCGGTCCTCGGCATCTGCGTGGGCATGCAGGTCCTCTTCGGCCACGGCGTCGAGCACGGCGTGACTACCGAGGGCTGCGGCGAGTGGCCGGGGACGGTCGAGCGTCTGCAGGCTCCGGTGGTCCCGCACATGGGCTGGAACACCGTCGACGTCCCCGAGGGCAGTGCCCTGTTCGCCGGGGTCGCAGGGGAGCGGTTCTACTTCGTGCACTCCTACGGGGTCCGGGACTGGGAGCTGGTCACCAACAACCGGACGCAGGCGCCGGGAGTGACCTGGTCCGAGACCGGGTCGGTTGCCGGCGCTGGCGACCGGTTCGTCGCGGCAGTCGAGAACGGGCCGCTGTGCGCGACCCAGTTCCACCCCGAGAAGTCCGGCGACGCCGGCGCTCGGCTGCTCGCCAACTGGGTCGGCTCGTTGGCCGCCCGATGAGCAAGGAACGAGCCCGTCGCCGGGAGGTCCGCGAACGCGAGGCGGCAGCGCGGGCCCAGGAACGCGCCGTGGCGGACGCGAAGGCGGCTCGCCAGCGTGCCCGCAAGGCGGCCTGGAGGCGTCGGCTCGGCCCGCTGCTGCCAGGCGGCCCGACCGGGAGGCAGACGGGGCTGTTGGCCAACCGGCGACGTACCCGGCTCAACTTGATCATCGCCTCGCTGCTCTTCATCCAGGTGATCACCTGGGTCGTCCGTCCCGACTGGCAGGCCCGACTCGCGGCCATCGTCGTCGCCGTCATCGCCTTCCCGGTGATCGCCGCTTTCGCACTCTGAACCGACCCCACGAACACGAACCGGAGCCGTACCGTGACCGACCACCTCGAACTGCTGCCCGCCGTCGACATCGCTGACGGCCAGGCCGTCCAGCTCGTCCAGGGCGTGGCCGGCTCGGAGAAGAAGTTCGGCGACCCGATCGAGGCTGCCCTGCGCTGGCAGGAGGCGGGCGCCGAGTGGCTGCACCTCGTCGACCTCGATGCCGCGTTCGGGCGCGGCAACAACCGTGAGCTCCAGGCCGCGATCGTCGGCCGGCTCGATATCAAGGTCGAGATGAGCGGTGGCATCCGCGACGACGAGTCGCTGGCGGCTGCGATGGCGACCGGCTGCCGTCGCGTCAACATCGGTACTGCTGCGCTGGAGCAGCCGGAGTGGTGCGCCGAGGCGATCGCCACGTACGGCGACAGGGTCGCGATCGGGCTCGACGTTCGGGGGACCACTCTGGCCGCCCGGGGCTGGACCCGCGAGGGCGGCGACCTCTACGAGGTGCTGGCCCGGCTCGACGCCGAGGGCTGCTCACGGTACGTCGTGACCGACGTCAATAAGGACGGGATGCTCCAGGGCCCGAACCTGCAGTTGCTCACCGATGTCTGCGGTGTCACCGACCGTCCGGTGGTGGCCTCCGGCGGGATCACCGAGCTGGCCGATCTCGAGGCCCTGATGGGCCTGGTCGGGATCGGCGTGGAGGGCGCCATCATCGGCACCGCGCTGTACGAGGGTCGGTTCACGCTGACCGAGGCGCTGCGCCTGACCTGGCCGGACGGAGTCCGCGCATGAGCCTGGCGGTCCGGGTGATCCCGTGCCTCGACGTCGACGGCGGCCGGGTCGTCAAGGGCATCAACTTCCGTGAGCTGCGCGACGCCGGGGACCCGGTCGAGCTGGCCAAGGTGTACGACGCCGAGGGTGCTGACGAGTTGACCTTCCTCGACATCTCGGCCTCGCACGAGGGGCGCGCCACCACGATGGAGATCGTCTCGCGTACCGCCGAGCAGGTCTTCATCCCGCTGACGGTCGGCGGCGGCATCAGCAGCGTCGAGGACGTGGACCGGCTGCTGCGCGCCGGGGCGGACAAGATCGCGGTCAACACCGCGGCGATCACCCGGCCGGCTCTGGTCGCCGAGATCGCGGACCGGTTCGGCAACCAGGTGCTGGTCCTCTCGGTCGACGCCCGGCGAGCGGTAGGTACCGAGTCAGGGTTCGAGGTCACCACCCACGGCGGTCGTCAGTCCTCGGGCTTGGACGCGATCGGGTGGGCGGTGCAGGCCGCGGAGCTCGGCGCCGGCGAGATCCTGCTCAACGCGATGGACGCCGACGGCACCCAGGACGGCTTCGACCTCGAGCTGATCCGTCAGGTGCGCGCTGCGGTCGCGATCCCGGTGATCGCCAGTGGCGGAGCCGGCGCCGTCGAGCACTTCGCCCCTGCGGTGGAGGCGGGCGCTGACGCGGTGCTGGCCGCGACCGTCTTCCACTTCGGGACGCTGCGGATCGGCGAGGTCAAGGGTGCGCTGAGCCAGGCAGGGCACCCGGTCCGCTAGCCCTTATCGGGCAGCCAGCACAGGCCGTACCGCTGCCCGCCGGCCCACTGCGCTTGGGTCGGCCACTCGAAGGTCCACCGCAGTTTGAGGATGTCGGGCGCTCGCTGCGAGGCAACGTCGCGGCAGGCGGACTCGGCCTTGCTGCCGGCGGGCTTGGCGAGATAGCGGGTGCTGGCAGGCAGGGCGATCGTCGCCTTCGCGCGCCAGGTGTGGTGCTCTGCGCACGGCACCCGCCCGAAGCCGGGCGCGCCAGGCGCTGCCGTTCCGCAGGTGCCATAGCGGTCCAGCGCTCCGTGCGGCTCGAGCAGCCTGCGGGTCCGCGTCGGTAACGCGACGAACCCACCATCCGCGCCGGTGCCGCCGGCTGAGATCACCAGGTCGCACCGGTACCAGAGCGCCCCTGCGTCGCCCTGCGCCGCGGTAGGGGAGTACCACACCGCCTGGACCTGGCTGAGCCGCTGGTTCTCGGTGCTCCCGCCGACATAAGTGTCGACCTGGCGGCGGCAGGCTGCTGCGATCTGCTGCTGCACCTGAGCTGACCCGATCGCGAGCAAGTGGCCGGCCCGCAGCGGGTCGAACGTGCCGACGGCGACCGTCAGGGACGTGTGCCGGCTGTCGCACGGGACCGCAGCCGAGGAGGCGGTCTCCTTCAGTGCTGCAGCGACGGTCAGGTTGTAGCAGGCGCTGACCGCTGGCGGCTTGGGCGGGTCGGGAGCCACCGAGGGCTGCGCGCTGCCGGCGCCGGTGGGGTCGTTGTTGCCGCCGCACCCGGCGAGCAGGCCGCTCGCGAGGATGGGGACGGCGAGAGCGCCGAGCAGGCGTCGTACGACGCTCACAGGCTCGTCCTCGCCCAGCACAGGGAGAGCCGGTTGCCGGCAGCCCAGCGGTCGGCACCAAAGCTGGTGACAGCGAAGCCGAAGGATGCCGGGTGATGCAGGTAGCTCCCGATGGAGTCGTGGCATCGCTCCTGCGAGCGGACCCCGACGGAGTGGTCACCGGGATAGGAGGCTGCGGGCTTGCCGATCTCGACAGTGGTCGCGGCGCGCCAGGTGTGCGGCTGGGAGCAGGCGACCTTGGTGCCGCCGACCACCTCGGCGCCCTGGGAGCAGGTCAGCCAGGCGTCCGGCGGGGTCGGGGAGAACAGGCCCGCGGCGGACTCGGGGAGTGCGTCCAGGGTCTTCACGCCGCTCGGTCCGCCGATCACGTCACAGCGGAACCAACGGGCTCCGCGCTGCCAGCCGTGCTCGGAGGGTCCGAACCACGACCAGCTCAACCAGGCCTGCAGCACCTGGCCGGCGTCAGCGCCGAGATAGGTCGCGAACCCCTGCGCGCAGGCAGCGTCAGCGTAGGTGCCCTGGCGGGCGTCGTTGTACGCCGACCCGGTGCTGCGCGGGAGCGTCCCGACCAGGAAGGTCTGCGCGGTGTGCCGGTGGCTGCACGGTACGACGGCGGAGCTGTTGCTCGTCGCGTCGAGGTCGCCGGCGTCGAGGTCACGGCAGCTGCCGGTGCGCGGCGGGGTGGTGCTGTCCGCGGAGTCGGCGGAGGTGAACGGCGTGCTGCAGGCGCTGAGGACGAGGACGCCGAGCACGAGCACGAGCCCGAGGCGGGCGCCACGTCGAAGCACCGACCCTCCTAGCCTGCGACCAACGCGGCGATCGTACCGCCGAGGTCATAGGCCTTCTCGAGGTGCTCCGGGGTCAGCTCGCCGAGCGCTTCCAGGACGTCGAATCCCTGCTGCCAGCCCAGCGCGCTCGTGATCGCCAGCACCGAGCGGACCGCGCCGGTGGTGTCGTACCGGCCGTGGACGTAGAGCCCGAAGGGACGGCGTGCGGCCTTCGACCCGCCGTCGCCCGCACCTCCGCCCGCATCCAGGGCGCCGCCGATCTGCAGGAACGTGGAGTCGAAGACGTGCTTGAGCGCTCCGGACATGTACCCGAAGTTCGCGGTGGTCCCGAGGATGTAGCCATCCGCGGCCAGCAGGTCGGCGTGGTCGGCTGCGCCGGTGACGAACGCCAAGGCATCGGTCTCGGCGACCTCGACGCCGGTGATCGCGTCGTCGTGGGCTCCGGCGACCACCGCCTCGGTCAGGGACCGCAGGGCAGCGGTCGGGGAGTGGTGGAGGACCAGGAGGCGCGGCACCCGGTCAGGCTAGTCGTCGAGCTCCGTAACCCCGGGCGCACAGCGGTGAGGTATTCGCTATGCTGACCGGGTCATGTTGATGCGCCAGCTCCTTCTTCGCTGCCGCAGCGAGGTCTGAACAACGTCGGACCCCCTCGCTGCGGAGGCTTCGCGTACGCCGGCACCCACCTCCAGCGAGAGACGAATCCATGACTGAGCAGAACCCGTCCGGCATCCACCTGAGCCGGACCAGCAACACCCAGCAGCCCAGCGGCATGCCGGTCGGTCGCTACCGCGCCTTCGAACCCGTCACCGTGCCGGACCGCACCTGGCCGGACCGCAAGATCACGCACGCGCCGCGCTGGCTGTCCACGGACCTCCGCGACGGCAACCAGGCGCTGATCGACCCGATGAGCCCCGAGCGCAAGATGCGGATGTTCGAGCTCCTGGTCCAGATGGGCTACAAGGAGATCGAGATCGGGTTCCCGGCCGCGAGCCAGACCGACTTCGACTTCGTCCGCCAGCTCGTCGAGGGCGACAAGATCCCCGACGACGTACGGGTCTCGGTGCTGACGCAGGCGCGCGAGGACCTGATCGAGCGCACCGTCTCGTCGCTGGCCGGAGCGGCCAACGCCACAGTGCACCTCTACAACGCGACCGCGCCGCTGTTCCAGCGGGTCGTCTTCGGGGTCAGCCCCGAGGAGTGCATCGGCATCGCGACGCGGGGCACCGAGTGGGTGATGAAGTACGCCGAGCAGCTGCTCGCCGGCACCGACTTCGGCTACCAGTACAGCCCGGAGATCTTCACTCAGACCCCGACCGACTTCGCCCTCGAAGTGTGCGAGCGCGTCTCTGACGTGTGGCAGCCAGAGGCTGGCCGCGAGATCATCCTCAACCTGCCGGCCACGGTCGAGATGTCGACGCCGAACACCTACGCCGACCAGATCGAGTACTTCGGCCGCAACCTGACCCGGCGCGAGCACTCCGCGATCAGCCTGCACCCCCACAACGACCGGGGTACCGCCGTCGCGGCGACCGAGCTGGCGATGATGGCCGGCGCCGACCGCGTCGAGGGCTGCCTGTTCGGGCACGGCGAGCGGACCGGCAACGTCGACCTGGTGACCCTGGCGATGAACCTGTTCAGCCAGGGCATCGACCCGCAGATCGACCTCTCCGACATCGACGAGGTCCGGCGCACGGTCGAGTACTGCACCAGCCTGCCGGTTCACCCGCGGCACCCCTGGGCCGGCGACCTCGTCTACACCGCCTTCTCCGGGTCCCACCAGGACGCGATCAAGAAGGGCCTGGAGGACCTCGACCGGATCGCCGCCGAGCAGGGCATCCCGGTCGGAGAGGTGCCGTGGGAGGCGCCCTACCTGCCGATCGACCCGAAGGATGTCGGCCGGACCTACGAGGCAGTCATCCGGGTCAACAGCCAATCCGGCAAGGGTGGGGTGGCCTACATCCTGAAGTCCGAGCACAAGCTGGACCTGCCCCGGCGGCTGCAGATCGAGTTCAGCCGGGTCGTCCAGCAGGCCACCGACGTCTCCGGCAAGGAGATGGCCGGGCCGGAGATCTGGGACGCGTTCGGCGCCGAGTACCTGACCCGCGAGACGCCGCTGCGACTCGACACCGTGCACTCCTCCTCGGCAGCCGGCGAGAAGGACGAGCTCACCGTCGGCGTCGTGGTCCAGGGCGAGGCGATGGAGCTCAAGGGCTCCGGAAACGGCCCGATCGCCTCGTTCGTCGAGGCCATCAATGCCCTCCCTCAGGGCTGGGACGTTCGGGTTCTCGACTACACCGAGCACGCCCTGTCCGAGGGCGGCGACGCGATCGCGGCGGCGTACGTCGAGTGCACCGTGGGCGGGGAGATCCGCTGGGGCGTCGGCCTCGACGCCAACATCGTGACCGCGTCGCTCAAGGCAGTCGTCTCCGCCATCAACCGCGCCTGAGGACCATCTGCTCCACCAGCGCCGACGACCCGTCCCGGATCGGACGGGTCGTCGGCGTGCCAGCGAACCCGTACGCCTCGTAGGCGTGCCGGGCCGGGGAGTTGCCGATCGCGACGTCCAGCACGAGCCCGAGGCCGCGCGGTGCTGCCCACTCGACCAGTGCGTCCAGCACCCGCGCGGCCAGCCGCCGGCCGCGGTACGCCGGATCGGTCCACATCGCGATCACGTGCAGGTGCTGGCCGTCTTCGGCGTCCTCGACGAACCCGCCGCCGAGGGCGACCGGCTCAATCCCGGCGACCACCACGACCCGCGGCCCGCCCGTGCCGAGCGACGCCCGCCAACCGGCCTCGTCGAGCACCACCTCCCGCTCGAAGGTGGAGCCGAAGGCCTCGGGGTCAGCAGCCAGGGAGCGCAGCCGGATCAGCCTCCACAGCGCCCAGTCGTCGGGCTGCAGCAGCAGGGTCGCGAACTCGTCCATCGAGCCAGTCTCGCGAGACCTCCGCGACACCGCGAGCCGTTTTGGCCCGGACCGCCCTTCCGCAGCCCGCCGAGGTCCTAACCTCGTCCCATGACGCTCGTCTCCGAACGCATCGGACAGTTCTTCTGCGAGGACCACCGCCTCGAGTACACCGAGTTCGGCTCGGGAGACCATTGGGTGGTGCTGCTCGCAGGTCAGTTGATGCCGCGGTCGATGCACCAGCCGCTCGCCCGCCGGATCGCGGCGACGGGTGCCCACGTCATCACCCTGGACCTGCTCGGCCACGGGCGCTCGGACCGGCCCGCCGATCCGTTGCTCTACTCCGCGACCGCGTTCGGCGAGCAGGTCATCTCCCTCCTGGACCACCTCGGTGCCGATCGCGCCGTCCTCGGTGGCACCTCGCTCGGGGCGAACGTCGCCCTGGAGGTTGCGGTCCTCGCGCCCGAGCGGGTCAAGGGCCTGATCCTGGAGATGCCGGTGCTCGACAACGCAGTCGAAGCCGGCATCATCGCCTTCGCTCCGCTGCTGCTCGTCTCCCGGATCGCGCCGCTCGCGGTGACCGGCGTACGTCTGCTCTCGCGGGCGGTCCCGCGCGGCATCGTCCCGTTCTGGGTCGGCGTCGGCCTCGACACTCTCGACCAGCGGCCGGCTGCGGTCGCAGCGACGGTGCACGGCCTGTTCTTCGGCCGCACCGCTCCGTCGGCCAAGCAGCGCTCCGCGATCGACGTGCCCGCCCTGGTGATCGGCCACGACCACGATCCGGTCCATCCCGCCGCGGATGCGGCGATGCTGGCCGAGGAGCTCGCCGACTCCCGGTTCGTTGTCGCCCGCAGCGCGCTCGAGTGGCGGGTCCGGCCGCGGCGCCTCGACGAGGCTGCTACGTCGTTCGTTGCTGAGTGCTGGACGCGGCCGGAGGCGGGCCGGCTGCTGGACGCGTCGTCCTGAGGCTGCTGCGCTTTGAGCATTAACGGGCGTTCGCAGGGCCCGGCTACTAGTCTCGACAAGCAGTCTGACCCGAGTCGCCGGGGTACTCGCTGAAGAAGGGGGCGGATCGCATGCGTTCACGCTCCGCCTTCATCCGGGGCATCCAGCAGTTGCTGGGCCGTGAGCGCTCCGACCCGCGGGTCGCGCAGTACCTGTTCGTGGTGCCGGTCCTGTTCGATGTCGCGTTCGTGCACTTCCACGACAGCCCGCACGTCCCCTGGTACTACCTCGCCGGCCTCGGCGTGATCGGCTTCGCGACGGCGCTGGCGCTGGTGATCGGGCTGCGCGCGCAGCCGCTGCCGGAGTGGCTCAGCATCACGATCCCGACGATCGACATCCTCGGCCTCGGCGCGCTGCGGATCGACCAGGAGAGCACGGCCGGGATCGCCTTGGTCTTCCCCGCGATCTGGCTAGGACTGCAATTCGGGCGCAAGGGGATGGCCACGGCCGCACTGGCCGGATCGATCGCATTCGTGGTCCCCCTGTTCGGGCGGCACAGCTCGCAGCCCGACATCGCCCGGACGGCCCAGCACCTGGTGCTGGCGCTGATGTGCTCGCTGGTCGTCGCGGTCACCGCGGAGATGTGGCAGAGCAAGGTCGTCGAAGCAGCCGACGCACAGCGGATGCTCGAGCGCGCCGTAGGCGACAGTGCCGACCAGCGGCGGTTCAACGAGGCGATCCTGAACAGCGTCGACGTCGGTCTGGTCGCCCTGGACGCCGAGGGCCGGGTGCACTCGGTCAATCCGCGGCACCAGCGCTTCCTGGAGGCGGTCGGAGATGGGGACGGGACCCTCGACCGGGTGGGCAGCACCTTCGGCCCGGACGGCTTCAGCATGCTCGCAGCCGAGGAGCTGCCGACCTGGCGCGCGATGCGGGGCGAGACCCTGCGCGACTACCTGATCTGGGTCGGGGCGAAGGCCGCCGACCGGCGCGCGTTCGCGGTCTCGGTGTCGCCGTTCTTCACCCCCGATGGCAGCTTCGACGGCGCCGTGCTGGCGTACCACGACATCACCGAGCTGATGACGGCTGCGCGGCTCAAGGACGAGTTCGTCGCCACCGTCAGCCATGAGCTACGGACCCCGCTGACCTCGATCGTCGGGTACGTCGACGTACTGCTCGAGGATGTCGAGGGCATCCCGGCCGACGCGCGCCCGTTCCTGGAGACGGTCCAACGCAACGCCCGCCGGCTGCACCGCCTGGTCGACGACCTGCTCTCCGATGCGCTGCAGCTCGGCCGGGCCGAGCTGCACCTCGGTCGGATCTCGCTGGCCGCGGTGGTGCGGTCCTCGGCGGTGGAGGCGCAGAAGGCCGCGGCGGCTGCTGGGCTGGACTTCAAGGTCGACATCGGCCGGGCAGTGCTCGAGGTGACCGGGGACAGCGAGCGGCTCTCGCAGGTGATCGACAACATCTTCAACAACGCCATCAAGTTCACTCCGAAGGGCGGCACCGTCAGCGGGTACGTCAAGCGTGACGGGCGCCACGCCGTGGTCCGGATCACCGACACCGGCCGCGGCATCCCGCCCGAGGAGCTCCAGGACGTGTTCGTGAAGTTCTACCGCTCGCCTGGCGTGCAGACCGACGCCATCCCCGGCACCGGGCTCGGTCTGGCGATCTCCAAGACGATCATCGAGGCGCACGGCGGTGCGATCGACGTCAGCAGCACGGTCGGATTGGGCACCAGCCTGGAGATCCGGCTCCCCCTGGCCGGCCCGCGGGTCGCCCGCGCGAGGTGAGGCGGCCGGAGCGCGCGTCTGCCGCTGGATTCGTTGCCTGACGGGGGAGAATGGACGGGTGCCCCTCTACACCGACGAAGCGATCGTGCTGCGCACGCGCAAGCTCGCGGAGGCGGACCGGATCATCACGCTCCTGACCCGCCAGCACGGTGTCGTCCGCGCAGTGGCCAAGGGCGTACGCCGGACCTCCTCGCGCTTCGGCTCGCGGCTGGAGCCGTTCACCCACGTCGACCTGCAGCTGGCCGAGGGCCGCAACCTGGACACCATCACCCAGGCGGTCACCCGGTCGCCGTTCGGCGAGGTGATCAGCGCCGATTACGACCGCTACACCGCGGCATCGGTGATGCTGGAGACGGCCGAGCGGCTCGTCGCGGAGGAGCGCGAGCCTTCGGTCCAGCAGTACCTGCTGCTGATCGGCGGCCTGCGGGCGATGGCGGCCGCTGAGCACCGCGCGTCGGACGTGATGGACTCCTTCGTCCTGCGCTCGCTCGCCGTCGCCGGCTATGCGCCCTCGTTCGACGGCTGCGCCCGGTGCGGGCTCGAGGGCCCGCACCGCGACTTCCATCCGGCCTCGGGCGGCGTGCTCTGCTCCGACTGCAGGGCACCGGGCTCGGCCCACCCGGCGCCGACGACGATCCTGCTGCTCGGTGCGCTGCTGGCCGGGGACTGGGCGGTCGTCGACGCCGCCTCGGACCGGGACCGGCGCGAGGCACGGGGGCTCGTCTCGGCGTACCTCGCGTGGCACCTGGAGCGGGGCCTGCGGTCGCTGCCCTACGCGTCGACTCAGTAGAGTCCTCGATCGTGCGCAAGTCCCGTCGATCAGCCCCGCGGCGCGAGGTCGCGTACCCCGAGCCGCACCCCAGCGGGGCGACACCGCCGCGGATCCCCGCAGACCTGGTGCCCGAGCACATCGCGGTGATCATGGACGGCAACGGCCGTTGGGCCAACCAGCGCGGGCTGCCCCGCACGGCCGGGCACGAGCGTGGCGAGCAGGCGCTGGTCGAGGTGGTCAAGGGTGCGATCGAGATCGGCGTGAAGGCGGTTTCGGCGTACGCGTTCTCCACCGAGAACTGGTCCCGCTCGCCCGAGGAGGTCCGCTTCCTGATGGGCTTCAACCGCGACGTGGTCCGCCGTCGGCGCGAGGAGCTGCACGACCTCGGCGTCAAGGTCCGCTGGGCCGGCCGATCGCCCCGGCTATGGCGCTCGGTGATCAAGGAGCTCCAAGTCGCCGAGGACCTCACCCGCGACAACGACGTGCTCACCTTGACGATGTGCGTGAACTACGGCGGCCGAGCCGAGATCGCCGACGCTGCAGCAGCCCTCGCCCGCGATGCGGCCGCCGGCAAGGTCAATCCGGACCGGATCGACGAGCGCATGTTCGCCACGTACCTCTACGTGCCCGAGCAGCCCGAGGCCGACATGGTGTGGCGGACGTCAGGCGAGGAGCGGCTCAGCAACTTCATGCTCTGGCAGGCGGCGTACTCCGAGTTCGTCTTCACCGACGTGCTGTGGCCCGATGTCGACCGGGTCGAGCTCTGGAAGGCCATCGAGCTCTACGCCCAGCGGAACCGCAAGTTCGGGGCCGCAGAGGATCTCGCCCCGAACGCTTAGTGCTTGCGTGATTTCGACAGGCTCAATCAGCGGTGGTGCGGTTCGCGCCGAGCCGACCTCCGCCGGTTGAGCCGGTCGAAACCAGCCGGACGGCTAGCAGTTGCTGCAGGTGCCGAAGATCTCCAGGGTGTGGCTTACCTCTGAGTACCCGTGCTGCTCGGCGACGGCGCGCGTCCACTTCTCCACGGTCGGCCCTTCGACCTCCACGGTCGCGCCGCAGCTGCGGCAGACCAGGTGGTGGTGATGGGTGTCGCTGCATCGCCGGTACGACGCTTCGCCCGCGTCGGAGCGGAGCATGTCGATCTCGCCGGCGTCGGCCATCGCCTGCAGCGTGCGGTAGACGGTGGACAGCCCGACGGTGTCGCCTCCGCCTCGCAGCGCCTCGTGGACCTGCTGCGCGGTCCGGAACTCGTTACAGCCCTCCAAGGCTGCGGCGACAGCCTTGCGCTGGCGGGTTGGGCGCAAGGGCTGGGCGTCAGTGCTCGTCATAGTGACCTCCGTGTTCAGCGTGCCGGTGTCCGTCGTGGATGTAGTCGAAGTGGTCGCCGTGCTCGATGGCAACGTGCCCGCAGCCGCGGCCGTGCTCGTGCTGATGCGGCTCCTCCACCGCCTGCGGCACCGGAGGCACGTCGGCCGGGAACGGGACCCTGGCCTTCCGGCGGCGTTGGACCACCAGGCCGACCGGCGCGGTCAGGGCGAAACCGGCGAGGGCGACCAGCACGATCATCGGTCCCGGAGGCGCGTCCATGAATGCGGTCGCGGTCACGCCGCTCAGCGCGGCCAGCGTGCCGGCGCCCATCGCGACCGCCATCGTCACGCGGAAGCCGCGGGTGAACTGCTCGGCGGTCGCAACCGGGATGATCATCAGCGCGCTGACCAGCAGCAGCCCGACAGTGCGCATCGCGACGCTGACCGAGACCGCGGCCAGTACGGAGATCAGGACGTTGTAGACCTGCACTTTCAGGCCCGTCGTACGGGCGTAGTCCTCGTCGTTGGCCACCGCGAACAGCTGCGGCAGCAGGGTCACTGAGAGCACGATCACCGTCACGGCGAGCCCGACGCTAACCCAGACGTCGGACCAGGAGATCGCGGTGATCGAGCCGAACAGGTAGCCCTGGAGCGCGTACGCGCCGTTGCCGGCCATCGAGATCAGCACCAGGCCGCCGGCGATGCCGCCGTAGAAGAGCAGCGCCAGCGCGACGTCGCCGGAGGCTTTGCCGCTGGAGCGGATCAGCTCGATCAGGAGCGCACCCAGGATCGCGATGATGATCGCGGAGAACGTCGGCGACGTTCCGGTGAGCAGGCCGAGCGCGACGCCGGTGACGCAGATGTGGCCGATGCCGTCGCCGAGCAGCGACAGTCGGCGCTGCACCAGGTAGGTGCCGACCGTCGGCGCGGCCAGTCCGGTGACTGCTGCCGCGATCAGCGCGCGCAGCATCAGTGGGGAGAGCAGGACGGCGAGCATCAGGCCTCCCGGTCCAGGCGCGAGCCGTCCAGGGGAGCGGTCACCCGCGGTCCGATCGGGACCCGGGGCGTGGCGTCGTGGTGATGGTGGCTGTGGCCATGGTCGAGCCCGGGGGAGATGATCGGCTGCCCGTCGTAGGTGATCCGGCCCTCGCGCATCACGACGGTGCGCTGGATCAGCGGCTCGAACGGGCCGAGCTCGTGCAGCACGACCACGATCGTCGAGCCGAGGGCGGCGCGGGCGGCGAGGGTCTCCGCGATGTCGTGCTGGCTGGCCAGGTCGACGCCGGCATTGGGCTCGTCGAGGACCAGCAGCTCCGGCTCGCCGGCCAGCGTCCGCGCCATCAGCACCCGCTGCTGCTGGCCGCCGGACAGAGTGCTGACCTGGTGCTTGGTCCGATCGCTGAGTCCGACCTGCTCGATCGCCGCGGTGATCGCCTCGCGGTCGGCCGCGCGCAGCGGCATCAGCGGTCGGCGGCGCGACATCCGTCCTGACGCCACCACCTCCCACACGCTGGAGGGGACGCCTTGGGCGATCGTCGAGCGCTGCGGCACGTAGCCGAGCCGCGACCAGTGCGAGAAGCTGCCGAGCGGGGTGCCGAAGAGGCGTACCTCGCCGGCGGTCATCGGGTTCAAGCCGACGGCGGCCTTGACCAGGGTCGACTTGCCCGAGCCGTTCGCGCCGAGCAGTGCGACGACCTCGCCGCGGTGCACGGTGAGGTCGATGTCCCGCAGGATCGGGCGTCCGCCGAGGGCGACAGCGCCGTCGGCGACGCGCAGTACCTCGACGGGATCCGCGGCGGGTGTCATGAGCACGAGTCTGCCTTCTGGATAGCGGCCAGGTTGTCCCGCATCAGGCTCAGGTAGGTCGCATGCGGGTCTGAGGAGTTGAGGCCTTCGATCGGATCGAGCACGGCGGTGCTGATGTGCAGGTCGCCGGCGAGCGCATCGACGAGCTTGGGGCTCGCGAGCCGCTCGTTGAACACGGTCGTGATGCGGTCGCTCTTGATGAGGTCGGAGAGCTCGTGCATGTGCTTGGGCGACGGCTCGGCGTCCGGCGAGATGCCCGCGATCGGGTGGACGTCGAGGCCGTAACGGCGACCGAGGTACTCGAATGCATCGTGGCTGACGACGAGGGTGCGCGAAGCACAGTGCGCGAGGCCGGCTTTGTAGTCGGCATCGAGAGCGGCCAAGTCGGCCTGCAGCGACGCATTGTTGGTGCGGTAGTCGGCCGCGTTCTTCGGGTCGGCCTTCTCCATCGTCGTCGCGAACGCGTCCGCGACCTTGGCCAGCAAGGTGGGGTCCTGCCAGAAATGTGGATCACCGGCTTTGCCGCTCGTACTCTTGGCGTATTCGTCGCCGAGCCCCGGCGGAACGGCCGACAGGCTGACGATGCTGGTCACGTTGATCACGTGCTTGGGCTTGTCGTTGCTGATCACCTGGTCGACCGCCGGTTGCAGGCCCTTCTCGTAGAGGGCCACCTCCGCTTGGGAGACGAGCACCGCCTGCCGCGGTGTCAGCTCGAGGTCGTGCGGCTCGGCTCCGGGCTTGGTGAGGTTGGTGACGTCCGCGTGGTCGCCGACGATCCGCTCGGCGACGAACTGCAGCGGGTAGAACGAGGCGACGACCTGCGGCTTGCCGTCGGTCGCCAACGTCGTGGAGCAGGCTGCGAGGGGGAGCAGGAACAGCACGGCCAGAAGGGCCGTGAGGGGGCGACGCCGCAGCTGCATGACAATGATTCTCATTCTGGTGAGAACCAGTGTCAAACCGACAGGTCATCCAGCTCCGTCAGGTCAGCGCGGTCGGTGCCTCCGCGACGCTGACCAGCCTGACCAACGGCTTCGCCGGAACCTCGTCGGCGAGGAACCAGCGGAACGCCAGCATCCCGCGCGGGTTGTCCAGCGTGGTCACCGCGTTGGGATGCACGAGCTGGCGCCGCGCGACCACGATCGTGATGGTGCCGTCGCTATTGAGGACCGCGGTGTGGTTGTTCAGCGAGGTGGTGCCGTCGGCCGCATTGTGGCCGGCCATGTACTCCGACCACGGCATGAAGTTCCAGAACCGGACGCTGCTCGGCGGGGTGTAGGTGAGCACCAGGGCCTCGTCAGGCGCGAGGTCATAGCTGCCGAAGCAGTACGTGGCATCCGTGGCTGACCAGCCGAAGTTGAAGTCCGGCACCCGGTAGGGCTCGGCGACCGTGTTCACGCCGTCGGGCGTCTCGTGACCCAGCCCGATCCGGTCGTCGTTGGTGCGCTCCTTGATCGTCATCGGGACGATCATGAACATCGTCCGCATCCAGGTCAGCGTCGAGCGCAGCGCCTGAGCGGTCGCGGCGTCCGAGCGGACGATGGGGTCAGGCTCGCCGAGGCACTCGATGTGCCACTCGACCGGTTTCGCGGTGAGCGGGTCGGCCTGGTAGTCGCGGGTCAGGGCGGCGGCGGTGTCCGCGGTGAACTCGATCCACGGGCCGTCGTACCCGGCAGGCTTGTGGGTGCCGAGATAGAACGAGAAGCTGCCGTCCGCGCCGATATCGAGGTCGGAGTCCTTGACCACGCCGATCACCTTGTCCGACCACGCGCCCGGGGACGGCTCGTTGTAGACGGTGACCGAGAAGTAGGCGCTGTCGTTGCGGGTGCCCCAGATCCGGTAGGTCCGCTCCGGGTCGAGCACCGCGAAGGCGTACGCCGCGTCGGTGTTGTCCCCGCCCCAGCGCCGGTCGCGCCGGAACGGCGTCACCGTGTCCACCCACACCGGCCGGGTCTTCTCCGGGTAGAGGTAGATGTCCAGGCCGATGCCCAGGATGGTGGCGAGCATCCGGTAGCCGTTGGCGACGCCGGTCTCGGTGGTCACGGCACGGTCGCCGTCGAGGAAGCTCGCCTTGAGCTCGGCGAGCCCGGCGAGCAGCTCGTTCCACGCGGTGGTCGATTCCCAACGGTCCGCAGTCATGAGGTGCCTTTCGTGAGCAGGTGGGTGATCCGGTCGATCCAGGCGCTTCTTGTCGGTTCGGCGTCCAGGTCGTCGGGGTGGAGCAGGAGTGCGAAGAGGGCGGCCCCGGCGACGAGGTCGAGCAGCGGCTGCTCGATCCCGCCGAGCGCCAGGGAGAAGCGCTCGAGCAGACGTCGGTGCAGGCTCGGGTCCGCCGTGATGGCGGCGACCAGCCCGGGGGCAGCGGCACGGGCGACGGGATCGGCGAACGCCGCCAGCGACCCGGCGACGAGCTCGCGCACCGGCCGGGCATCGGCATCCTCGCGAGGCGCTGCCAGCGACTCCGGGAACGCCGCCTCGTGTACCAGGTGGTCCAGTGAAGCCCAGCGCCGGGACAGGGCGGGGCGGGTGGTGCCGGCTCGTTGGGCGATCGCGGTGAGCGACAACCCGACGTAGCCCGACTCGAGCAGCAGCTCGCGGACAGCGTTCAGCACGGCCTCGTCGATCTTGCGGTCGAGGGGCCTGCCGGGGCTCTGGTCAGCCGTGGACGCCTGTGTCACCATTCCGATACAGACCGTAACGGAAGTGGGACCGTCGTGGAAGCCGTGAGACTGACTGATCTCGCTGTGCCGCAGTTCAGCCCGGACGTCACCGCGATCTTCGAGGTGATGGGCACCATGGCCGCCGGGCTCGCCCTCGACGCCGACCAGCTGCACGCGATGGCCAGCGAGCAGACCGGGTTGAGCGACTTCGGGCCGCGGGACTACACCGAGCGCCTCGAGGTGCTCCTCGGCGCCATGCGCCAGGTCGACGGGCTCACGCCGGCGGGCCTGCTCAACCTGCACACGCAGCTGCTGCAGATGCTGAAGAACCGGTTGCTGCTCGTCGACCTGCTCGCCCGGCACCCCGAGATCCGCGACCTCGACCTGGCACCCCCGGTGGTGATCGCCGGGCTGCCCCGGACCGGGACCACGCACCTGCACAACCTGCTCTCAGCCGGTCCGGCCTTCCGCTCGCTGCCGTACTGGGAGAGCGTCGAGCCGTTCCCGGTCGCCGCGGAAGGCTCCGATCTCGAGCCGCGTCGGGAACGGACCGAACAGGCGGTCTGGTTCGCCGGCGAAGCGATGCCGTACTTCAAGCGGATGCACGAGATGACGACCGACCACGTGCACGAGGAGATCCAGCTCCTGGCGAACGACTTCTCCACGATGTTCTACGAGACCATCGCCGAGGTGCCGGCCTGGCGCGACCACTACCTGACTAGCGACCAGACGCCGCACTACGCGCATCTGCGGCTCCAACTGGCAGCCCTGCAGCATCTGCGGGATGCAGAGCTCGGGCCGCTGCGCTGGCTGCTGAAGTCGCCGCAGCACCTCGAGCAGTTGCCGGTGCTCGCAGCGGCGTTCCCCGGCGCGGCGGTCGTGATCACCCACCGCGATCCGGTCAACGTGGTGGTCTCGATGGCCACGATGGTCGCTTACACCGCACGGATGCACCGGACGCCGGTCCCGGTCGAGCGGCTTGCGGCGTACTGGGCCGACCGGATCGAGGTGATGCTCGGGGCCCTGCTGCGCGACCGTGACGTGCTGCCGCAGAGCGCCTCGATCGATGTGCGTTTCGAGGAGTTCATGGCCGATGACCTTGCGACCGCGGAGCGGGTGCACAGGCTCGCAGGCGAGCCGGTTACCGACGCTGCAGCCGCAGCGATGCGCGCCTACCTCGACGGCCACCAGCGCGACCGGTACGGACGGATCGACTACCGCGCCGAGGACATCGGCCTGGATCCAGACGACCTGCGCGGGCGGTTCGCGGCGTACTCGGCGAGGTTCCTCTAGCCTGCATCCATGATCGTCGTGA
>DASRRQ010000094.1:0-33404 GCA_035695505.1 Marmoricola sp.
GCGCTAGTGGATCGGCAGGACGTCCCCGTCGAGATCCTCGGCGGCCGTCTCCAGTCCGACTCCCTCGGAGGCGATCACGTCCAGCTCTGACTCGCCCTGGCCGCCCTGGCTCTGAGGCAGCCGGCCCGGGAGCAGCACCGCCAGCGCCACCACCAGGACCGCGAGCACCGCGCTCACGGTGAAGGCGCGGTCGACGCCATGGATCAAGGCCGGCTTCAACGCGTCGCTCTTGGCCGCGATGCCGCTGGTGTACGAGGCCAGGATCGTCAGCGAGATCGCGCTGCCGACCGCACCTGCGACCTGCTGCAAAGCACCAAGCAGCGAGCTCGCATGCGCGTACAGGTGTGGCGGCACGGCGCCGAGGCCCAGGGTGAAGACGGGCGTGAACACGCACGCCAGGCTGGACATCATCACGACGTGCACCGCGACGATCTGCCAGTACGGCGTGTGCGCACCTACCTGGGTGAACAGCGCCAGGCCGACCAGGATGCCGATCGCACCAGGGATGACCAGCGGGCGGCCGCCGACCCGGTCGAAGACCTTGCCGACCTGCGGCCCGAGCACGCCCATCGCCAGCCCTCCGGGCATCATGAGCAGCCCGGTGTCCAGGATGCTCAGTCCGCGCGCGGTCTGCAGGTAGAACGGCAGCAGCACCAGCGAGCCGAGGAAGCCCATGAAGGCGACCACCATCAGCGCCAGCGAGAGCGAGAAGGTCCGGTGCTGCAAGGTGCGCAGGTCCAGCAGCGGAGAGCCGGAGCGCTGCAGCTGGAGTTGGCGCAGCACGAACAGGGCCACCAGGATCAGTCCGAGCGGGATCAGCACGCCCGGCGGGATGACCGGGTCATTGCCGCCGATCAAGCTCAATCCGTAGACCACGCTGCCGAAGCCGAGTGCCGAGGCGAAGACGCTGGGCACGTCGAAGCTGCCCGGGGTCGGCTCGCCGACGTTCTTGAGCCGGGACAGGCCAGCCAGCGCGATCAGCGCAGCGATCGGCAGCACGATCCCGAACATCCAGCGCCAGGACAGGTACTGCAGGATCAAGCCGGAGACAGCCGGGCCCATGGCGGGTGCGACCGACATCGCCAGGGTGACGTTGCCCATCACCCGGCCGCGGTCAGTCTCGGGGACGACCGACATCAGTGTGGTCATCAGCAGCGGCATCATCACTGCGGTGCCGGAGGCCTGCACCACCCGGGCGACGATCAGGACCCAGAACATCGAGGACGGCGCCAGTGCCGCAAGCAGGGTGCCGGCGCAGAACGCGGTCATCGCCAGCGCGAACGCCTGCCGGGTGGTAACCCGCTGCAGGAACCAGCCGGTGATCGGGATGACCACTGCCATCGTCAGCAGGAACGCCGTGGTCAGCCACTGCGAGGCGCGCTCGGTGACGTCGAAATCGACCTGGAGTCGCGGCAGCGCGTTGACGAGGATCGTCTCGTTGAGGATCACGATGAAGGTCGCCACCACGAGCCAGCGCAGAACGGCCATATCGGCGGCGCTGGTCCGGGCGCCGCCTGCGGGAGCAGAGGTTGCTGTCTGGGCCATGGGAATCCTTGGGTCGGGTCTGCCGGGGGCTGGGCTACGCACCAGAACCCCCCTGTCGTACCTACGACGAACGGGAACCTGCGAATACGACACCGGCTAGGGCTTGAACCCTAGGCGAGGGCACAGACATTCCCAGCATGGTTTACCGACAGTTCAGCGAGGACGGAGCGTGATCTCCGGCACGGTCGCGTCCGCGGGCAGGTCGAGCACGTGCAAGATCGCATCGGTGACCGTCTCGGGGCGGATCCACCGGGAGGCGTCATAGGTGCGGCCCTCCTGTTCGTGCACCTTCTCCTGCATCGGGGTCGCCGTCCTGCTCGGGAAGATCGTGGTCACCCGGACGCCGCGCTCGGCCTCCTCAGCGCGCAGGGCGTCGGCCAGCGCGCGCAGGCCGAACTTCGACGCGGCATACGCCGACCAGGTGGCGTTGGCGACCAGCCCCGCCGAGGAGTTCACGAACACGACCGTCCCGCGGGCCGCACGCAGGGCCGGGAGCAGCGCAGCAGTCAGAACCGCCGGGGCGGTCAGGTTCACCGCGAGCTGCCGGTCCCACGCTTCGCGGTCGAAGTCCGCGACGAGGCCGAGGTCCACGGTCCCGGCGACGTGATGCAACGAGTCAAGCCGGGACAGGTCGAGCGAGGCTGCCCACGCGCTCACGGCAGTCGCATCAGCAAGATCGGCCTGCTCGCGCGTCAGCCGGATCACCGTGTCTCCGCGTGCCTCCAGAGCTGCCGCCACGTCGGCGCCGATGCCGGACGTCGTGCCCGTGACGAGGTGCACCGAGGGACTAGAGGACATGGGTGCCGTACATCTCGCCGAGCGGGTCGGAGATCAGCTCGAGCCGCGCCCCGTTCGGGTCACGGAAGTAGATCGAGGAGCCGCTCTCGCTCTGGTAATCGACGCCAGCCGCCTCGAGCCGGTCGCGCAGTACTGCCCACTGCTCCGGCTCGACAGAGATAGCGACGTGGTGCAGTCCGCCCAGGACCTCGGCGTACGACCCGACATCGAGGCCGGGGAAGTCGAAGAACGCGATCAGATTGCCGTTGCCGATGTCGAAGAAGAAGTGGTTCGAGCCCGGGTAGTCGCGATTCTCGAAGATGTCGGTCAGCGGGAACCCCAGCAGGCCCTGGTAGAAGCCGATCGTCTCCTCGACGTTGCGCGCGATGATCGCGAAGTGGTGCAGGCCCCGTGCCGTCGAGACGGGCCGGGCACCCTCCTGCACCAGGTACGCCGCCCGGATCCGCTCGCGCTCGGCACCGATGGCCGCCAGGTCCCGAGGCTCCTCGGCGCTCATCGGGTCAGCACGATCTTCCCGAAGACGTTGCCCTCCGCGATGGCAGCGAAGCCCTCGGCTGCTCGCTCCATCGGCAGCTCCCGGTCGATCAGCGGCCGGGCACCGGTCGCGTCGAGCATCGAGATCAGGCTGGCCAGCTCGGTCGAGCTGCCCATCGTGGAGCCGATCACCCGCAGCTGGAGGAAGAAGATCCGGGTCAGCTCGGCGTCCTCGACCTGTGGGCCCGACGTCGTACCGGAGATGACGATCGCGCCCCCGGGGCGCAATGCCCGGATCGAGTGCGACCAGGTCGCGCGGCCGACGGTCTCCATCACAGCGTCGACCTTGACCGGGAGCCGGGCGCCGGACTCGAACACCTCGTGGGCACCGATCTCCAGCGCGCGGGCACGCTTGGCCTCGTCCCGGCTGGTCGCCAGCACCTTCAGCCCACCGGCGCGGGCCAGGATGATCAGCGCGGTGGCGACTCCCCCACCGGCGCCTTGCACCAGCACGGTGTCGCCGGCCTTCAGGCCGCCCTGGGTGAAGAGCATCCGGTACGCCGTGAGCCAGGCGGTCGGCAGGCACGCGGCCTCGGTGAACGAGAGCGAGGCAGGCTTCGGGATCAGGTTGGCCCGCGGCACGATCACCGACGCAGCGAAGGTGCCCTCGTGCCGCTCGGAGAGGATCGACCGCTTCGGGTCCAGGGTCTGATCGCCCGACCACGACGGGTCGTTCACGATCGCGTGCACGACGACCTCGTTGCCGTCGTCGTCGTACCCGGCGGCGTCGCAGCCGAGGATCATCGGCAGCGCTTCCTCGCGCAGCCCGACCCCCCGTAGCGACCAGAGGTCGTGGTGGTTCAACGAGGCAGCCTTCACGGTGACCTTCGCCCAGCCGTCAGGCACCACCGGGTCGGGGCGCTCCCCGATCACCAGGCCGGACAGGGGGTCTTCGGAGGAGAGCTTCTCGGCGTAGACGGCGAACATGTCACGACCCTAGCCGCGCCGACGGAGGAGGCGCGGCGTGGGGCGGGAGGTTGAGCAAGCCCTGCGACTGAGCTCGCGAAGTCGCAACGGCGGGTCGAAACCCGGTGAGACGCGCGCCGAGGCGACTAACGCCTGGCGACGCCGTCGCGCCGCGCCGCCTCGGCAACCGCAGCCGCCACCGTCGGGCCAACCCGCGGGTCGAACGGCGAGGGGATGATCAGGTCCTCGCGCAGGTCGTCGCCGACGATCGCTGCCAGTGCCTGGGCGGCAGCCAGCTTCATGCCTTCGGTGATCGCGGTGGCGCGGGCGTCGAAGGCGCCCCGGAAGATGCCCGGGAAGGCCAGCACGTTGTTGATCTGGTTCGGGAAGTCCGAACGTCCGGTCGCGACCACTCGCGCGTACTTGTGCGCCAGGTCGGGGTGCACCTCCGGCGTCGGGTTCGCGAGGCCGAAGATGATCGCCTCGTCGGCCATCGATGCAACGACGTCCTCGGGCACCGATCCCCCCGAGAGCCCGATGTAGACGTCAGCGCCGTCCATCACCGCGGCCAGCGAGCCCCAGCGGCCGGTGGTGTCGGCGGTGTCGGCAGCGAGCGCGCGCTTGCTCGGGTTCATGTCAGTGCGGTCACGGTGCAGGACGCCGGCGCGGTCGAGGACCGCGATGTCGCGGTAGCCGGCGGCGAGCAGGATCCGGGTCACCGCGACGCCGGCGGCACCGGCGCCGGAGACGACGATCCGGACGGTGTCGTGGTACTTCCCGGTCAGCTTCATCGCGTTCTCCAGCGCCGCCAGCGTCACGACCGCGGTGCCGTGCTGGTCGTCGTGGAAGACCGGGATGTCGAGAGCCTGCTTGAGGCGCTCCTCGATCTCGAAGCAGCGCGGCGCCGAGATGTCCTCGAGGTTGATCCCGCCGAAGCTGGGAGCGAGCCGGATCACCGTGTCCACGATCTCGTCGGTATCAGTGGTGTCCAGGCAGATCGGGATGCCGTCGATCCCGCCGAACTGCTTGAAGAGGATCGCCTTGCCCTCCATGACCGGCATCGCGCCTCGGGGGCCGATATCGCCGAGGCCCAGCACGGCGGTCCCGTCGGTGATCACCGCGACGGTGTTCGAGGTCCAGGTGTAGTCGCCGTAGATCGAGGGGTCCGCAGCGATCGCTTCGCAGACCTGGGCCACACCCGGGGTGTAGGCCATCGACAGCTCGTCGGGGCCGTTCAGCGCAACGGTCGCGGCGATCTCCATCTTGCCGCCAGCGTGCAGCGCGAAGATGGGGTTGTCGGCGTGCGGGCGATCAAGCTCGGGGGCGGGGCGCAGATCAGGCATCTGGTCGGATGCAACCATGAGTCGGCTCTCTCGTGACATTGGGAAGTCGCGTGGACTCCGGGGGAAGCGGTACGGCGGCGGTGCGCAGGCTCCTCGAACGGCGACCTTGCGTGAGTCGACGGAGTGCCAGAAAAGTCGGGGGATCTCCCGGGAAGAATCCTCTCACAGAGGGGTCGATCCACCACGATCGAGCGGGCCAACTGTGGTTGAACAGACATTCCTGCCCTGATCCTGCGGCCGGGCAGCGCTCAGCGCGCCGGGCCCGGCAGCCGTCCCGGATGCGGCCACGCCCGCCCCAGGACGACGGCCTCGAGCGCCTCGGGAGGCAGAGCCCCGCGGTGCCGGGAGTCGATGCCCTCCTCGGGGTTGTCGCTGAGCAGGAACCAGCCTGCTGCGCCCGCTCCGGTGGTCGCGGCGTAGGCGACCCGCTTGACTGCGAGGGTGCCGTCGGCGAAGCGAGCGAGCACCAGGAGGCCCGGGCCGGGAACCGCGCCGTACTCGACGAGCAGCCGGTCACCGGGTGACAGCGTCGGCACCATCGAGCGTCCGGTCACCCGGGCGAGACCCCACCGACGCCTGATCTGCACGCGGAGTAGTGTCGCAGGTGACCCCCCATGACCCATCAGAGAGGACCCGAGCATGTTCGCGCGACTCTTCGCACCCACCGTTGAGGTTTCGGCCCACTGCGACCTCCCCTGCGGCGTGTACGACCCCGCCCAGGCCCGCATCGAGGCTGAGTCGATCAAGGCGGTCATCGCCAAGGCCAACGACAGCGACGACCCCGACTTCCGCACCCGCGCGGTGCTCATCAAGGAGCAGCGCTCCGAGCTCGTCAAGCACCACCTCTGGGTGCTGTGGACCGACTACTTCAAGCCGCCGCACTTCGAGAAGTACCCGCAGCTGCACACGCTGGTCAACGAGGCCACCAAACTGGCCGGCGCTACCGGCACCAAGGGCACGATGGACGCCGCCATCGCGGACCAGCTGCTGGCCAAGATCGACGAGATCGCCGAGATCTTCTGGGAGACCAAGAAGGCCTGAGAGCCTCGAGCGGGGTCGGACCTGACGGTCCGGCCCCGTTCTGCATTCTCGCCTAAGGTGGATCGTATGCACCCTGACGCCGAAGTCCGCCTGCCGTCGGAGACCGCGTACGTCGCGGTCCTGCGGATGGCCGCCTCCGGGATCGCGGCCCGCCTCGACTTTACCCTCGACGAGATCGAGGACTTGAGGATGGCGGTCAGCGAGGCTTGCTCGCTGGTGCTCACCGATGCGACCCCGGGCGGTTCGATGACGGCCCGGTTCTACCTGGACCGGCAGCACATCGAGGTCCGCGTCTCCGCCGACGCCGTCGAGCCGTCGGTCCCCGACACCGATAGCTTCGCGTGGCAGGTGCTCACGACCACCGCCACCGATGTCACCGCAGCCGCAGGGCCGGACGAGCTCGCGGTCACGCTGACGATCGCCGCGACCTCGACGCGCGACCCCGCCTGACGATGAGCGACGACAGCCCGCAGCTGCTCCAGACCCTGCGCGAGCGAAGTCAGGCTCTCTTCATGGAGCTCGGTGCCGCCGAGCCCGGCCGAGCTGCAGACCTGCGAGCCGCTTTGATCGAGCTGCACCTCCCGCTGGTCGAGCACTGCGCCCGCAGGTTCGTGCACCGCGGTGAGCCGTTCGAGGACCTCGCCCAGGTCGGCACGATCGGCTTGATCAAGGCCGTCGACCGCTTCGATCTGGAGCGCGGCGTGGAGTTCTCGACGTACGCGACCCCGACGATCATCGGCGAGATCAAGCGCCACTTCCGCGACAAGGGCTGGGCGGTGCGGGTCCCGCGCCGGCTGCAGGAACTGCGGATGTCGATCGCCACGGCGACCGCCGAGCTGACCCAGACGCTCGGCCGCTCTCCCACGGCGGCCGAGATCGCCGCACAACTCGAGGTCCGGGTCGAAGACGTCCTCGAGGGCATCGAGTCTGCGAATGCCTACACGACGATGTCCCTGGACGCCGGCACCGGCGAGGACGCACCAGCCTGGATCGACAGCCTCGGGCACACCGACGACGCCCTCGAGCACGTGGAGATACGGGAGTCGCTGCGACCGCTGATCGAGCGGCTACCGGCCCGCGAGCAGCAGATCCTGGTCCTGAGGTTCTTCCGTCAGCAGACTCAGTCGCAGATCGCCGAGCAGGTCGGCATCTCCCAGATGCACGTCTCCCGACTGCTGACCCGGACCTTAGAGAAGCTGCGCGACTCGATCGAGTAGGACCGCTAGCCGGAGTCGCCATCGGTCGGCAAGTCGTTCATCGCCTCGATCGTCGCCGGATGCAGCATGCCGATCAGGACGACCACGGCCGGTACCGCGAGCACCACTGCGAGCAGGGTGGTGTCGCCGGTGCGGAAGTTCCAGGCCAGGCCGAGCGAGATCAGCTGGCCGATCATCACCGGCCCCCGAGCCCAGGTCTGGGCGCGGGTCAGGCCCCAGCCGCAGACGAGCAGCGCGATGCCGAAGATGATGAAGAAGAACGCGGTCGTGACGCCCATCACCGCCCGTGACGAATGCGTGTCGAGGGCCTCCGCAGCCCCGAACACGAGCACCCCGAGGCCCTCGAGGAGGACCATCGCAGAGGCGACCAGCAGCGGCACAGGGGCAGCCGAACGCCGCGCTTTGGGCTCCGATGACGGGTCAGGCTCCACGGGAAACCACCTTAGTAGGCCTCCTGACGACGAAAACCGCAGGCTCCACACCGCGAAACAGACCTTTTGTGACCAACGTGACCTGCGGGGGGTCTTGTGTCGGGGCCTCGATCTTGCCAACATCTAGGGGTAACTACGCCCTGAGCACTCCGGCGTCGCGACACTCCCCTGCCCGGACCCGATCGGCCCGGAGCCAGGACCGACCTAGTGAACGCGTTCACACACCTCTCGAACAGGAGTTCCTAGCCATGGATTGGCGCCACCGCTCCGCGTGTCTCGATGAAGACCCGGAGCTGTTCTTCCCCATCGGCAACACCGGGCCGGCCATCCTGCAGATCGAGGAGGCCAAGCAGGTCTGCCGTCGATGCGACGTTCGCGAGCAGTGCCTTGCCTGGGCTCTCGAGGCCGGCCAGGACCACGGCGTCTGGGGGGGACTCAGCGAGGACGAGCGACGCGCTCTGAAGCGTCGCAACGCCCGCGCCCGGGTGCGCACCGCCTGATCAACGTCCGGCGCTCAGCACGGGAACCAGAACTCCACCACGGTCCCGGGGCCGCTATCGCGCGCGCCCATCGTCAGTGAGCCACCCAGCTCCGAGACGAGGGTCTGCACGATCGACAGCCCCAGGCTCGCGTTGAGCGCAGGGTCGAAGCCCTCAGGCAGCCCGACTCCGTCGTCGACTACTCGGACGTTGATCTGCACGCTGACCGGGGCGCTCGGGTCATCACTGAACCAGCCGTCGCCGCGCTCGATCTCGACGTCCACCGAGCCCGGCCTCCCGTCGGGGAACCCGTGCTCCATGGCGTTCTGCAGGATCTCTGTCAGCACCATCGCCAGCGGAGTCGCGGCGTCCGAGCCGATCGTGCCGAACGACCCGGAGCGCCGCAGACGCACCGAGCCACCATGACCGCCGACCTCGGCCACCAGGCTGATCAGTTGGTCGGCGACCGCATCGAATTCGACCGCCTCCTCGAAACTCTGGCTCAGCGTCTCGTGGACCACGGCGATCGCGCCGACCCGGCGTACGGCCTCCTCGAGCGCCTCGCGGCCGCTGACCGACTCGATCCGGCGGGCCTGGAGCCGCAGCAGCGCCGCCACTGTCTGCAGGTTGTTCTTCACCCGGTGGTGGATCTCGCGGATGGTGGCGTCCTTGGTGACCAGCTCGCGGTCCCTGGTCCGCAGATCTGTCACGTCCCGGACCAGGACGACGCCGCCGGTCAAGGTGCCCGCGGGCCGCAACGGGATCGCCCGCACGATCACGGTCGCGTCCCGGTTGCCGATCTCGGTCTCGCGCGGGACCCGGGTGCCCAAGACGGCGCTGATCGTCTCCTCATCGGGCCGCATCGACGGCGGCACCAAGGTCCGGGTCACCTCGGCAAGGCTCTGGTCGGTCAGGTCGGTCGAGAGCCCGAGCTTGCGGTAGACCGAGAGCGCATTCGGGCTGGCATAGGCGACCCGGCCGGCCGCATCGAGCCGGATGAACCCGTCGCCGACCCGAGGAGTGTCGGCGTGGTCGGAGCGCTGCCCTGGATAGGGAAACGTGCCGTTCGCGATCATCTGGGTGAGCTCGCTCGCGGTCTGCAGGTAGGACAGCTCCAGCCGGCTGGGCGTCCGTACGCCGTGCAGGTTGGTGTTGCGGGCGACCAGCGCGATGATCCCCTCGCCGCGCCGTACCGGGATGGCCTCGACGCGCACCGGGACGTCATCGCGCCATTCCGGGTCACCGTCCCGGGCGATCCGGCCGTGGTCCAGCGCAGAATCCAGCAGCGGCCTTCGTCCTCGCGGCACATAGACACCGACGACGTCATCGACCAGCGCCGTCGGCCCGGTCGTCGGGCGCATCTGCCCCGCAGCCCAGTAGCCCTCCCCCGACCGGTCCGGCAGCCACAGCACCAGGTCAGCGAAGGAGAGGTCCGCAATGATCTGCCAGTCGGCCTGGAGCAGGGCGAGCCAGGCCATGTCGTCCTCGGTGAGGTCGGTATGGGCTCGGGCTAGCTCGGGCAGCGACGGCACTGTGCCAGCGTAGAGAACCCGGCGGACTCGCTGCGGCCCGGATGCAACAATGCGAGGCATGGCCTCGGGATTCTGGGAGCACGTCGTCGCCAGCGGCTTGCGGGTACCGACCGACCGCTCCCTGGTGGAGATGACCGAGGACCTGACCCGGATGCTCGGCGATCCCGACCCGGACGTGCGCGACGGGATCGCGTTCCCCACCCTGGCCACCTGGATCGACGAGGGTGTCTACGACGACCTGCTGGTCGGTCTCGGCGACGGCCTGTGCCACGGCCTGGACATCGGCCTGGGCCGGGTCGAGGACGACTCGGTGTTCCGGCGCAGCTTCTCCGCCCTGGCGCTGACCGAGTGCGTCGACCGGGCAACCGCGACCGGCCTGGCCGGCGCCGAGGTCGTGCTGCGCTGGGGCGACCGGGTGATGGGCTGGCTGGCCCGCGAGCAGGATCTACGCGGGTTCGTACCGGGCAAGGGTTGGGCGCACGCGGTCGCGCATGGCGCCGATGCGCTCGGTGCGCTGGCTCGGTCGCCGCACCTTGGGCGCCTCGAACTGACGGTCATCCTCGATGTGATCGGCGACAGGCTGCTGACCCCGACCGATACGTTCTTCGTCGCCGGAGAGGACGACCGGCTCGCCTACGCCACGATGCACCTGCTGCGCCGCGACATCCTCGGCCTGGAGGTGATCGAGCCCTGGGTGGCCCGGATCGCCGCCGGTGCGCGGCCCAGCGGCGATGCTCTCCACCACCCCTACCGGGTCGCCGGCAACGTCCAGGGCTACCTGCGCAGCCTGCAGCTCCAACTCGCGCTGGCCCCCGGTCACCCGGCCTGCCGGACGGACCTGCTGCTGGTCTTGATTGCGCACCTGCGCGCCACCAATCCCGCGTATTTCGCCCCGCCGCGAGCACACTGAGCAGCCGCGTGGACCGGTAGCCTCGCGAGCATGACCGCACCCCAGAACGGCGCACCCGAGAACGACAGCTCCGTGGAGGCGCACGCCGGCGCGCATGCCGTCGCCGTCGCGCGCGCCCACGGCGCCGAGACGATGTACACCCTGTCCGGCGCGCACGTGTTCCCGATGTACGACGGGGCGGTGAAGGCCGAGCCGCCGATGCGGATCCTCGACGTACGGCATGAGCAGACCGCGGCGTTCGCGGCCGAGGCCACCGGCAAGCTCACCCGGACCCCCGGCCTGGCCGTGCTCACCGCCGGCCCCGGCGTGACGAACGGCGTCAGCGCCATCGCCCAGGCGCAGTTCGCCGGGTCGCCGATGGTGGTGATCGGCGGACGTGCGCCCGCGAACCGCTGGGGCACCGGCTCGCTCCAGGAGCTGGACCAGCCCCCGATCGTGGCGCCGGTCTCCAAGCTCGCCAAGACGCTGCACACCGCTGCCGAGGTGGCCGACGGACTGCACGAGGCGTTCACGGTCGCCGGCTCCTCGCACCGCGGCCCGGTCTTCGTCGACGTCCCGATGGACGAGTTCTTCGCGACCGCGGACGTGGTCCGGCCGAGCGTGACCACGGCTGTCCCGGTCGCCCCCGACAGCGATGCGCTCGCCGCGATCGCCGCCCTGCTGGCCGCGTCGGCGCGGCCCGTAGTGATCCTCGGCACCGACGTCTGGGCCGACCGCGCCGAGGCCGCAGCACTGCGGCTGGTCGAGGATCTCGGCGTCCCGGTGATCACCAACGGCATGGGCCGCGGCGTGATCCCGGGCGGTCACCCGCTGCTGGCGACCAAGGCCCGTGGGCAGGCGCTCGGCACGAGCGACCTCGTCATCGTCGTCGGCACGCCGCTGGACTTCCGGCTCGGCTACGGCGTCTTCGGTGGCCCAGAGAAGAACGCCGGGGCTCCTCCTGCCCGGGTCGTCCACCTCGCTGACTCGGCTGGTCAGGTCTCCGGGCATGCCGAGCTCGCGGGCTCGGCGTCCGGAGACCTGACCTTGGTCCTGGACGGCCTCGCCGAGGCGTTCGGCCGGGTCTCGCGCCCCGATTGGAGTGGCTGGGTCAGCGGATTGCAGGACACGGTTGCGGCGACCAATGCACGCGACGCCGGCTTGCTGGCCTCCGACGCCGCGATCATCCACCCGGCCCGCATCTACGGCGAGCTGCTGCCCCGGCTGGCCGACGACGCGATCCTGGTCGGCGACGGCGGCGACTTCGTCTCCTTCGCCGGGAAATTCGTCGAGCCGAAGCGGCCGGGAGGCTGGCTCGACCCCGGTCCCTATGGCTGCCTCGGCGCCGGGATGGGCGGGGCGATCGCTGCGCGTCTGCACCGCCCTTCGGCGCAGGTGGTGCTGCTGTACGGCGACGGCGCCGCCGGGATGTCGCTGATGGATGTCGACACCCTGGTCCGCCACAACCTGCCGGTCGTGATGGTCTGCGGCAACAACTCCGCTTGGGGCCTGGAGAAGGGCCCGATGCAGTTCCTCTACGGCTACGACGTGGCGGCCGACCTGGCGCCGGCGACCCGGTACGACGAAGTCGTCAAAGCACTGGGCGGCGCCGGCGAGCTGGTCACCGACCCGTCGAAGATCGGCGGCGCACTGGACCGGGCGTTCGCGGCGAACGTGCCGTACCTGATCAACGTCATCACCGACGTGGACGCGGCGTACCCGCGGGCGACGTTCGGGATCTAGACGAGCCGCTTGATCACTGCAGTCGGGAGAGGAACCGCTCACTGTCGACGATCACCCGGGTGACCTCGCCGGAGCCGAGCAGCTTGCCGCTGGGCTCGCGAGCGTCGACCTCGAAGCGGACCAGCCTGCCATCGAGGTAGGCGACCGTCGCGGTCACCACGACCGTCGCCCCGATCGCAGAGGCAGCGAGGTGCTCCAGGGCGATCCGGGTGCCGACCGAGGTCGACGGGGCCTCAAGCGCGAGGACCTCGCAGGTCACCGCTTCGCACCAGGCCAGCAGCACCGGCGTACCGAGCACGGGCAGCGACCCGGAGCCGACGGCGATCGCGGTGTCGGCGTCAGAGACAGCGAACTCCCGGGTCGTCGTACGACCCAGGAGCTCATTCATTGCTGCCAACGCCCTCAGGCGTTGGGGCGCTTTCCGTGGTTGGCGCCCTTCTTCTTGCGAGCGCGGCGCTTGCGTCCGGTCTTACCCATAGGGTCCTCCTTGGAGATCGTTCCTCCACGAGCACGCGGAGCGGCGACCATCCTCTCAGGTCAGCCCGCGCTGCGCGAATCGCGTCCGGCTACTGGCCTTCGGAGGTCAGGGTGATCTGGACCTGGCGGATCCGGACCAGCACCTTGTCGCGCAGTTCGTGCGGCGCCTGCTCGGAGCAGGACCGCGCGACCAACGACTTCACCGTCCGCTCGAGGTCGTACTTCGCCAGGCACGGGCCACACTCGTCGAGGTGCTTCTGGATGACCGCGCAGTCGGCGTCGTCCATCTCCCGGTCGATGAACGTGAAGATCTGGTGGATGACCTCGGAGCAGTCGGTGTCATGAATCTTCTCGGTCATGACGCCACCCCGTCGCGGACGTAGTCCGAGAGCATCTCGCGCAGCTGGCGCCGCCCGCGGTGCAACCGGGACATCACGGTGCCGATGGGCGTCTCCATGATCTCGGCGATCTCCTTGTAGGGGAAACCTTCGACGTCGGCGAGGTAGACCGCGAGCCGGAAGTCCTCGGGGAGGCGCTGCAGGGCATCCTTCACATCCGAGTCGGGCAGGTGCTCGAGAGCTTCCATCTCGGCGGACTTCAGGCCGGTCGAGCTGTGCGACTCGGCACGGGCCAGCTGCCAGTCCTCGACGTCCTCGGCCATCGACTGCTGCGGCTCGCGCTGCTTCTTGCGGTAGCTGTTGATGAACGTGTTCGTCAGGATCCGGTAGAGCCATGCCTTGAGGTTGGTCCCCGGCTTGAACTGGTGGAACGCCGCGAAGGCCTTCGCGAAGGTCTCCTGCACGAGGTCTTCGGCGTCCTGGGGGTTGCGGGTCATCCGCATCGCAGCGGAATAGAGCTGGTCGAGGAACGGGAGCGCGTCGGTCTCGAACCGGAGCTGGCGCTCCGCCTCGGTCTCCTCGGCCACCACGGTCTCGGGGGACTTATCGGTCTCCATTGATTCGGTCATCGTCACCAAGACTACCGACCCTTCCTCGGAAGCGGGACGCTCGAGCACTGCCAGCATCTGCACCTCTCCCCTCGCTGCGTTGCCTCGACGGCCCGGTGCCGTCATGGGTGCCAACAACACCTCAGCGCGACGGATTCCCCACGACCTCGCGGACCACCCAGTCCAAGACGGCCTCGCGCACGACGGCTAGGGCCTCGTCCTGGCTCAACGGCGCCGAGCGGGGCACCTTCATCGAGTGGTCCGCAGCCGGCACGACGGCGAGCTCGACGTCCTGGGGGAACTCCTCGGGGCGACCGAACGGATCGCGCTCGCCCTGGACCACCAGGGTCGGCAGCCCGGCTCCGAGGAGCTCGGGCAGGCGGGTCTTCTCAGGGCGGCCGGGCGGGTGCAGCGGGAAGGACAGGGCGACCACCCCGACAGCGCCGACCGACTGCCCGATCCTGCAGGCCGATCGGGCACCGGCGCTGCGGCCGCCCAGCAGGAACGGTCCGCGCGGGCGCAGCCCGTCGAGCACCGCGCGGTAGGACTCGTCGATCGCCGCAGGCCGGGGCGCCAGCTTCTTCCCCTGGACGCGCCACGGCATCTCCACCAGGCATACCGAGAGCTGCTGGCCGGGCAGGTCGGACGCGATCCGGACCAGGTCGGCTGCATCGATCCCACCGCCGGCGCCGTGAGTCAGCACCAGGGTGGCGATCGGCGTACGGGCCCGGTGGACCTCGACCCGAGCATCCCCGATCGGGGTACTGATGAGCCTCCTGGTTGCCATCACTGCTCCAGCGGCAGCGCTTCCAACGGCAGGGGCTCGATGAGCTCCGGTCCGTTGTTCGCGACGTTCGAGACCAAGGATCGGACGGGGTAGGCCTCGAGTAGCCCTGGGACAGCGGGCTGCAGCAGGCTCAGCAGCTCGTCCGGACCGCGCGGCGAGAGGTCGAGCCAGGCGTCGTACGCGTCGGGGGCGACCATCAGCGGCATCCGGTCGTGGATCCGGCCGAGGTCGTCGGTGGCATCGGTGGTGATCACGGTGCAGGTCCACTTCCAGCGCAGCGGGTCGTCATCGGTCTTGGTCGGGTCGCGCCAGAGCTCGTAGAGGCCGGCCATCGCGAGGATCGAGCCGTCCTGAGGGCGGATGTAGAACGGCTGCTTCTTCGGCTTCGCGGCCTTCGCGTCTCGACCAGGCTCGACGAGCGGTGCTTGCGAGTACCACTCGTAGTAGCCGTCGGCGGGCAGGATCGCGCGGCGCTTCTCGAACGCGCGCCGGTACGCCGGCTTCTCCGCGACCGTCTCCATCCGGGCGTTGATCATCCGGCTGCCGATCTTCGGGTCCTTCGCCCAGGACGGGACCAGGCCCCAGTTCAGGACCCGGACCTGGCGTTCGGCGGGCAGCTCCTCGCCGTCGACCGAGCGCGGCGGGCGCTCCAGGACGGCGTAGACCTCCTTGGTCGGGGCGACATTGTAGTCGGGCTCCAACCGCGGCAGGTCCGCGGGCAGCGCCGTACGGATCTCGAACTCCTCGACGATGTCCTCGGGATCCAGGCTCGAGGCGTAACGGCCGCACATGAGGACAGGTTAGGTCCTGATCAGGTCCGCGCGAGCTCGTCGAGCAGTGCGCTGGTGGCCGCGAGGTTGCCAGGCAGACCCTCGATCCAGAGTCGGATCATGCTGCCGTCCGGAGTCGCCTCGCCGAGCAGCACCCGGAGCGTGTTCACCCGGTTGCCCAAGGCGTCATTGCGCTCGACGAGGACCAGGAGCCGGCTCGGGCTGGCCTCGCCGATGCTCTCCTCGCCCTCGAAGACGAGCCGGACCTGGCTGGCCACCTGCGCCATCACCAGCGCGCCTCCCAGGCGCTGGTCCGGCTCGGTCGACGCGAGCTGCGGCACGTCCACGACGACCAGGGCGTGACCGGAGTCGCCGCCGAGACCGCGTGATTCTGCGCCGCGCTGGATCTCCGAGATCCTCCCGCGCAGGTGGGCCAGGGTCGCAAGCCCGGTGAGCGGGTTCTCGCAGGACACCTCGTGGAGATAGCCCAGCGTCTCGTCGCTCCAGGCGATGCCGAGAGCGCGGGTCGACTCGAAGTCGGGCTCTCGTCCTACGACCAGCGCAAAGGTGGACCGGAGCCCGTGGAGCGCCTCACTCAGGTCGACGCCATCACGGGCCAGGTCCCGGCCCACCACTGCACAGGCGGCATGAGCTTCGGAACCAGCGGACAGAGCTTCCCCAACTGCCTCGAAGCGTGCGGGCAATTTTTGCCGCAGGCGTTCGGGCATCTCCTGGCTCTTACCGCCGGTGGTGCCGGTGCTCTTTCTCGACATCGTCGCGAAGAGTCCCATCCACCAGTCCTCCGGGCTCACTGTTCCTTGATGCTTTCGGTCCTCCCCAGACGACCGAACGCACCAGTGGAACGGGCGCGGGGAGGCTTCATGACGCAGAACCGAGAATATTTCCCGACGGCCCGCAATACTGCGAAACAGGACACCTCCGAGTGCCCGTGACAGGATGAGGCGTCACTTAATCCCGACTAGTCCGTTATTGAGACAAATGACCGTTATGGAGCGCGCGCCCGGCCAGGGTGAGTTGAGCGACGCCGAGCTGATCTCGAGCGTGCGCGGCGGTGACGTGTCCTCGTACGGCGATCTGTTCGCCCGGCACCGCGACGCCGCCACCCGGCTGGCCCGTCAGCTCGTCTCGGCACCGGACGCCGACGACCTGGTCTCCGAGGCGTTTGCGAAGGTCCTCAACGTGCTGCTCGCCGGCGGCGGCCCGGATGTCGCCTTTCGCGCGTACCTGCTCACCGCGGTCCGTCGCCTGCACGTCGACAAGATCCGGGCGACCTCGCGGGCGATGCCGACCGACGACCTGACTGTCTACGACCAGGGCGAGCCGTTCAAGGACACCGTGATCGCCGGGTTCGAAGGCGGTGCCGCCGCCAAGGCGTACGCGAGTCTCCCCGAGCGCTGGCAGCTGGTGCTGTGGCACCTCGAGGTCGAGGGCCAGAAGCCGGCCGAGGTCGCCCCGCTCCTCGGGATGACGCCCAACTCGGTCTCCGCGCTGGCCTACCGCGCCCGCGAGGGCCTCCGTCAGGCCTACCTGCAGATGCACTCGGCCGACATCTCCGACACCGACTGCCGGTGGGTCCACGACAAGATGGGCGCCTACGTCCGCAAGGGCCTCTCCCGCCGCGATGCGGCCAAGGTCGAGGAGCACCTGCGCACCTGCCGCAAGTGCACGGCGCTGTTCGTCGAGCTCTCCGAGGTCAACTCCTCGATGGCCGGCGTGATCGGCCCGGTCGTGCTCGGCACGGCGACGATGGCCTACCTCGACAGCATTCACGGCGTTGGCGCCCTCGGCGGGTTCGGCGGCGCGGTGGGCAAGGTGCTGGCCAAGCCGCTCGCCGGAGCGCTCGCCGCACTCTCCCGGGCTTGGGAGTCCGTGCAGGCCCAAGGCCGCGTCGTCATCGGCATCGGCGGCGGCCTCGCCGTCGCCGGCCTCGCGACGTTCGTGGTGCTGGTCGCGAACTCGGGCGGACCTAACGGGGCACCGATCACCTCCGACACCCCGATCGGCACAACGACCGGGATCCCCACACCGACGCCTACGGCCACGCCGACGCGTCACCATCACCCCAAGCCCTCGAAGACCACCTCGACCATCGACACCGGCGGCTTCGTCGCTTCGGCCTCGAGCTCGCCGACGAGCACGCCGTCCAAGCACCACACCAAGCCCACCAAGACCCCGACGTCACCGGTCACCGTGGTCACGCCCCCGCCGACCGGCCCGACGACGACGCCGATCACCGATGCCGACATCAGCGTCCGGCTCGCCTTCCAGCCGAAGCTCGGCCTCCTCGGCGCGCCCAACGCGGGCACGCTGGGCAACCTCAACGCGGATGTGACCGGCGTACCGGAGGGGACGACCGGGATGGTCACCGTCTCGATCGTCGGCGGGTCCCTGTCGCCACTCGGCACCGGCTGCACCGAGACCGGGCTCAGCACCACGGTGACCTGCATGGTCGGCCCGGACGCGCCGCCGCTGGTGTTCAAGGTCAACGGCATCCCGGTCACCGCTTCGGCCGAGGTCACCGCACCGGACACGGTCGAGGACCCGCAGATGAACAACAACCGCGACGCGCTGCTGCTCGGCCTGCTCTGAGGACCTGCTCTGAGGCCTGCGTCTCCTTCGGTCGATAGCCTTCGCCTGTGACCGTTACCGCCGTGAGCCCTGCCGACCCTTGGCCGGCTCCGCGCGCCCGGGTACCTGTCGATCTGCGGGTGACGCTCCCCGGCTCGAAGTCCTTGACCAACCGCGAGCTCGTGCTCGGCGCGCTCGCCGACGGCCCTGGCGTCGTCGCGCAGGCTCTGCGGTCGCGCGACACCGAGCTGATGGCCCGGGCCCTGACCAGTCTCGGCTCGCCGGTCGACACCGCCGGCGACGACTGGGCTGTGACGCCGGGGATCGGGCCGGACCGCGCTGAGCCCACCGCGGTCGACTGCGGCCTGGCCGGCACCGTGATGCGGTTCGTCCCGCCGTTGGCCGCGCTGCGCGGCGGACCGGTGGCCTTCGACGGCGACCCGCACGCGCGCACCAGGCCGATGGGCGAGGTCCTGACCGCCCTGCGCGGACTCGGCGTACGGGTGAGCAGCGAAGCCGATGCGCTCCCCTTCACCGTGCTCGCCGGCAGCACGCCCGGCACGGTGCCCGGCGGCACTGTGGTCATCGACGCCTCAGCCTCGAGCCAGTTCATCTCGGCCCTGCTGCTGGCCGCGCCGCGTTACGAGGCAGGCGTCACCGTGATCCACGACGGCAAGCCGGTGCCCTCGATGCCGCACATCGAGATGACGGTCGCATGCCTGCGCGGACGCGGCGTCGAGGTCGACGACAGCGAGCCGGACCGTTGGGTCGTGCTCCCCGGGCCGATCGCAGCGCGCGAGGTTGTCATCGAGCCGGACCTGTCCAATGCGGCCCCGTTCCTGATGCTGGCGCTGACCAGCGTCGGCACCGTCCGAGTCCCCGGGTGGCCTGCCGGCACCACCCAAGCCGGGGACGCACTGCGCGGCATCCTGGCCGCGATGGGCGGCGAGGTCGTGCTCGATGCCGACGGGCTGAGGGTCACCGGCACCGGGACGATCACCGGTATCGACGTCGACCTGCACGACGTCGGCGAGCTCGCGCCGGCGATCGCAGCGCTGGCGGCCCTGGCCGACTCCCCGTCGCAGCTGCGCGGCATCGCGCACATCCGCGGGCACGAGACCGACCGGCTCGCCGCCCTGGCGACCGAGCTCTCCCGACTCGGCGCCGAGGTCACCGAGCATGACGACGGCATCTCGATCCGTCCGGCGCGGCTGCACGGCGGCGTGTTCCGGACCTACGCCGACCACCGGATGGCGCATGCCGGGGTGGTGATCGGCTCCGCAGTCGAGGGCGTGCTGGTCCAGGACGTTGCGACGACCGCGAAGACCTTTCCCGGCTTCGAGCGCGTCTGGGCCGGGCTGCTGGCCGACAGGCAGAGCCCTTCGTGAGCCCGCGGTACGACGAGCACGATCCCGAGGCCTTCGACCGGCCGCGCCGGCGTACCCGCCCGCGCACCAAGGACCGCCCGACGTACGACGACGCCGTGCCGGCGCGGGTCGTGACCGTGGACCGCGGCCGGCTCACCTGCCTGCTCGAGGACGGGCCCGACAAGGGCACCACGGTGATGGCGATGAAGGCCCGTCCGCTGGGGCGCAAGGGCGTCGTCGTCGGCGACCGGGTCCGGCTGGTCGGCGACACCAGCGGCGCCAACGGCAGCCTCGCCCGGATCGTGCTGGTCGACGAGCGCGTCACCACGCTCCGGCGTACGGCCGATGACACCGACCCGGTCGAGCGGGTCCTGGTCGCCAATGCCGATCAGCTGGTGATCGTGGCAGCACTCGCCGATCCCGAGCCGAGGCCGCGGCTGATCGACCGGGCGCTGGTCGCGGCGTACGCCTCGAAGATGGAACCGCTGCTCTGCCTGACGAAGGCGGACCTCGCAGATCCCGAGACGCTGGTCTCGATCTACCGACCGCTCGGCGTCCCGTACGTCGTCACCGAGCGTGGCGCGGATGTCGGCCACGTCCGGGAGCGGCTCGCCGGGAGGACCAGCGTGCTGGTCGGGCACAGCGGCGTCGGCAAGTCGACCCTGGTCAATGCGCTGGTCCCGGACGCGATGCGCTCGACCGGGATCGTCAATGCCGTCACCGGGCGGGGCCGGCACACTTCCACCAATGCGCTGATGCTGCCGCTGCCGGGTGCAGACGGCGGCGCGGACGACGGCTGGATCATCGACACCCCCGGGATCAGGTCCTTCGGTCTCGCGCACGTGCAACCGGACCAGCTGATCGAGGCGTTCCCTGACCTGCACGAGCTGACCGAGAGCTGCCCACGCGGCTGCACCCACGGTTTCGGCGAGCCCGAATGCGGTCTCGACGAGGCGGTCGGGGACCAGCGCGACCGGGTCGAGTCCTTCCGACGGTTGCTGGCCACCCGGGACACCCAGAGCGGCGACTGACGCCGACTGACTAGCCTGTCCTTATGGCTCTGGACCACACCGACGACCTCCGACTCGCGCACGTGCTCGCCGACGACGCGGACGCACTGACGATGGCCCGGTTCAAGGCACTGGATCTGCACGTGATGACCAAGCCGGACCTGACCCCGGTTACCGACGCCGACCAGGCCGTCGAAGAGGGCCTCCGGCGGACGCTGTCGCGGGCCCGCTCGCGCGATGCCGTCCTCGGCGAGGAGCAGGGGTCCTCGGGCCACAGCCAGCGGCGGTGGGTGGTCGACCCGATCGACGGCACCAAGAACTTCGTGCGCGGCGTACCGGTGTGGGCGACGCTGATCGCACTGATGGTCGACGACGAGGTCGTCGTCGGCGTCGTCTCCGCGCCGGCGCTGAACCGACGCTGGTGGGCGATGAAGGACGGCGATGCCTGGACCGGGACCTCGCTGCTGCGGGCCTCGGCGATCCAGGTCTCTGACGTCTCCCGGATCGAGGATGCCTCGCTGTCCTACGCCTCCCTGCACGGGTGGGAGGAGCGCGACCAGCTCGACGACTTCCTGGCCCTCTCGCGGCGCTGCTGGCGCACTCGCGCGTACGGCGATTTCTGGTCCTACATGCTGGTCGCCGAGGGCGCCGTGGACATCGCCGCCGAGCCCGACCTCGAGCTCTACGACATGGCTGCGCTGGACGTGATCGTCCGGGAGGCCGGCGGGATCTTCACCTCACTCGACGGTGAGCCCGGCCCTAACGGCGGCAACGTCCTGGCCACAAACGGCAAGCTCCACGACCAGGCGCTCGCCTTCCTCGGCTCCCTTGATGACGCGTCCCGCCACGCCCAGCGCGGCGGCGGCACCGTCCACGACCTCGCCGACCACCGCCGCGACCCCGAAGACAGTTGAGTTCGGGCTTAGCGGCCGTTCAGTTGGCAGTTCTGGTCGACTTGCTCGACCGGAACTCCGAACTCAACGAGCACCGAGCCCGAACTCAACAGGTCAGCGGACGGCGAGGAGGTCGACGACGAAGATGAGGGTCTCGCCCGGCTTGATGGCGCCGCCGGCCCCGCGGTCGCCGTAGCCGAGGTGCGGCGGGATGACGAGCTGGCGGCGGCCGCCGACCTTCATGCCCTGCACGCCCTGGTCCCAGCCGGCGATGACGCGACCGCCCCCGAGCGGGAAGACGAACGCCGACCCGCGGTTGTACGACGCGTCGAACTCCTCGCCGGTCGAATGCGCGACGCCCACGTAGTGGACCTCGACGTTGTGGCCAGCGACTGCCTCGTCGCCGTCACCGACGACCACGTCGGTGATGACCAGATCGGTGGGGACGGGACCTTCGTAGAATTCGACTTCAGGCTTCTCAGACATGGAGCCAACCCTACTGGGCCACCATCGCGGCGCTCTCACGTCTGGTGCACATACGAATCAAGCTGGTCGCGCTCGAACTCGACCTGGTCGATGTGGTTCTTGACGATGTCCCCGATGCTGACGACGCCCACGAGCCGGCCGTCCTCGACGACCGGGAGGTGCCGGAACCGGCCCTCGGTCATCACCGAGCGGATCTCGTCGAGAGAGCTGGAGGGCTCGCACGTGCGGACGTTGCTGGTCATGATCTCGGCGACCGTGGCCGACAAGGCATCGTCGTCACCGTTCAGGCGGCGTACGACGTCGCGCTCGCTGACGATGCCGACGACGCCGGAGCCGTCGTTGCTGACCACGGCTGCGCCGACGTTGTTCGCTGCGAGAAGTGCCACCAGCTCCTTGACGGACGCCTCGGGCTTGATCGTGGTGATGTCCTGACTCGCCTTCCCGGCGACTACCTCACTGATCCTCATGCTTGCGACTCTAGGGTTCACGGGTCGCGATGCCAACGGTCTCGCCGCGCACCGTCACCGTCTCCCCCGCAACGAGCTGCCGGCCGCGCCGGGTCTCGACCTCGCCGTTGACCAGCACGGCACCGGTCATCAGCAGGTCCTTGGCCTCGCTGCCGTTGTCGATGAAGTCCGCGAGCTTGAGCAGCTGGCCGAGCCGGATGGAGTCGTCGCGGATCTCGATCAGCCGGGTCATGAGAGCACCGTAGCGACGGCATGGATCGCGACGCCGACAAGGCCGCCGACGATGGTCCCGTTGATGCGGATGAACTGGAGGTCGCGGCCGACCTGGAGCTCGATCCGGGCGGCCGCCTCGCGCCCGTCCCAGCGCTCGACCGTCGCGGTGATCACGGCGGTTAGCTCCCCGCCGTACCGGCGTACGCCGAACACCGCGGCGTCGGCGGCGAAGGCATCCAGCCGCGTGCGCAGGGCGGCGTCCTCGCCGAGCCGGCCGCCGAAGGCCACCAGCTCGGCGGCGGCCCGGGCACGCAGCGGCCCTTGATCGTCGGCGAGCGCGTCGAGCAGGGCCTGTTTGATCGCGTCGAACAAGGCCATCCCGCTGGCCAGGAACTGCGGGTGCTCCAGGAGCCGGGTCTTGAGCCGCTCGGCGCGGTCCTGGGTGGCGGGGTTGGTCAGCAGGTCGTCGGCGAGCTGGGCCAGCAGGCTGTCCAGCGCGTGCCGGGCCCGATGGTCCGGGTCGGCCCGGATATCGGCGATCCAACGGATCGTCTCACGATGCACCCGCTCGGTGACCAGCTCGTTGACCCGGTCCGGCACCCAGGTGGGCGCCCGCTCGCCGAGCACCGAGGTGAAGGTCTCCTGGTTGTGGATCAGCCAGTGATGGCCCTCCTCCAGCGCCAGGTCGATCAAGCCGTGGTGCGCGTCGTCGCGGAGCACCTCGGCCAGCAGGTTGCCGGCGATCGGCGAGATCGGCTCGGAGACCAGCCGCGGCAGCAGCACCTCGGCGACGACCGCCTCGACATCGGCGTCGCGGAGCCGGTTGAGGGCGACGGTCAGCAGCGAGGACGCCTCAGCGACGACCTTGGCGGCATTCGCCGGATCGTTGACCCACACCGCCGCCCGCGCCGACGGCGTCGCCACCGTGATGCGCTCGCGGATGATCTCTTCCTGCAGGAAATTCTCCGCGACGAAGTCCTCCAGGCTCTTGCCGAACTCGTCCTTGCGCTTGGGGATCAGCGCGGTGTGCGGGATCGGCAGCCCGAGCGGGTGCCGGAACAGCGCCGTGACGGCGAACCAGTCGGCGATCGCGCCGACCATGCTCGCCTCGGCGCCGGCGTTGACGTAGCCGAGGGCGCCTCCGTGGTTGCGGGTCAGCAGGTAGACGACGGCGGCGAACAGGAGCAGGCCGAAAGCGAGTGACTTCATCCGACGCAGCCGACGGCGGCGTACGGCGTCCGCTGACGCGGCGCCACCGGGCAGGACCATCGGGATCGTCATGGTGCTGCGGACGCTACCGGACCTGTGAATGCGGCTAGAAATGGTGCCGATAACGGACAGATGGGTCCTCACGGACAGAATGCTGATTTAGGCTCACGGGGTGTCTACCTCCCCTCGGGCCACTCTCGGCGCCGCCTTGGCGGCCCTGGCCCTTCTGAGCGTCCCCGTCCTCACCGCCAGCCCCGCAGGCGCCGTGGCCGCCGTACCGGCCGGCTCTGGTGGCTCCCCGACGTCACACCCCTACACCCGGGCTCAGGCGACCACGATCCTGCAGCAGGTACGCAGCGCGCTGACACCATCAGCGAACGCTGACCGGCGCGCCGGGGGCCGACTGCCGTACCGCGACCTGACGATGACGCTGAAGGCGCTCGGCGAGGCACTGCCCTCGCTGAGCAACGCGCAGCGTGCCGAGGCGAAGGGATTCCTGGCGCGGCCAACCGATGGCGGCGACGAGATCTGCGACCAAGGCAGCGGCTGCCCGGTTCCGGTGATCAAGCTGAACCAGACCGCGACGTACCCAACGCAGGACGGGCACTTCCTGATCCACTACACGACCGCTGGCGTCAACGCCGCCGACCCGGCCTGGGTGCAGAACGAGATCGCACCGACGCTAGAGCACGTCTGGGCCACCGAGGTGACCGCGCTCGGCTATCGCGCGCCTCTCTCTGACAGAGAGACCTCCTCCACCTTCAGTGGCAACCCCGACGGCCGGATGGACGTCTACCTCGCCGACCTCGGCGAGGACGGCCTCTACGGCTACACCTACTCCGACACCCCGGGCAACCTCACCGAGGCGCCGTACCTGGTCCTCGACAACGACTTCGCCGAGGCCCAGTTCGGCGCAGCGCCGCTGCGGTCGCTCGAGGTGACCGTCGCGCACGAGTTCTTCCATGCCATCCAGTTCGCCTACGACGCACACCAGGACACCTGGCTGATGGAGGGCACCGCTGTATGGATGGAGGACCAGGTCTATGGGGACATCAACGACTACCTGCAGTACCTGCCTGACAGCCAGATCGTGAACCCGCGCACCTCGGTCAACTCCCAGGCTGCGTACAACGTGTACGGCTCGGTCACGTTCTGGCGCTACCTGTCGGACCGCTTGAAGACCAGGACGATCATCCAGCAGGTGTGGAACCACGCCGCGGTCAGCGCCGGCAACCACAACGCCATCCAGGCGGTCACGGCCGCGCTCGCCACCCACCACCGCAGCTTCGCCAACGAATTCGGCCAGTACGGCGCCTGGCTGACTCTGCCGACCGGCACCTACACCGACCGCTCGCCGATGCTGTCGTGGCTGGGCGCGCATCACTACAGCGTCGGCTACTGGGCGGCAGGAACCCTGACCAAGCAACACAAGGCCAGCAGGAACCTCAGCGTCAGGCTCAACCACCTCGCCACCGCCCCGCTGCTCTTGCGGGCCGGCGGAAACCTGCCGGCGAGGTCGCGGCTGAAGATCACCGTGGACGGCCCGAACCGCTCGCACGGCACCCAGGCACGGGTGCAGGTCCGCTACAAGTCGGGCCGGGTGACGATCTACTCGGTGCCGCTGGGTTCTCGCGGCAACGGCAGCAAGGTGGTGTCCTTCAACCACAAGAAGATCGCCTCGGCCGTGGTCACCCTGACCAACGCGAGCTCGGGCTACAACGGCCAGGTCTTCAAGGTCCGCGGGCAGGTCATCGGCTGAGAGCAGGCAGGTCTAGGCTCCCGGCATGCCCACCCCCGCAGAGACCGGCCTGCAGCGCTGGCACACGGTCGTCGAGACCCGTGATCCAGCCCTGCTGCCGGCGATGATCGCCGAGGATGCCGTGTTCTGCTCGCCCGCGGTGCACACACCGCAAGCGGGCCGCGACGTCGTCGTCTCCTACTTGAGCGCCGCCTTGGTCGTGCTCGGACCAGAGCTGGCCTACAGCGATATCTGGCAGCGCGAGAACGATGCGGTTCTGCGCTTCCACACGGTCGTGGACGGCCTGCACGTCGAAGGCATCGACATGATCACCTGGGATGACGACGGCGTGATCACCGAGTTCACGGTCATGGTGCGTCCGTTCAAGGCGCTGGAGGCAGTCATCGGCGCGATGGGCAGAGAGCTGTTCAGCTGACCGGTGGCTCCAGCATCGTCACCACGGTGTCCACGAACGCCTTGCGGGACTGCACGCCCTTGCGATTGCCGATCAGCTTGGGGATCGCGGCGCGCATCAGCGCGTCGCTGACGATCAGTGAGGCGACGACTGCGGCGTCGATGTCCGCGCGCACCTCACCGGCCTGCTGCTTGAGCCGGATGTACGCCGAGATCCCGGCAATGCCGCGGTGCGGGCCGTAGTCGCTGTCGGCCATGAAGCCGTGCAGCGATTCGCGCAGGGCGGCGTCCGAGTGCGCCGCCATCATCACGTCCAGGCCCGAGGCGAGGAACGCGGCGATCGCCTCGGACATGCGGGTGATCGTGCTGCGCAGGTCGTCGGTAGCCAGGTTCGGGCGCTGCAGGTGCAGCGGATCCAGCGCACTTTCGAAGGCGGCCTTGAGCAGGCCGAACCGGTCCTCGAAGTGATAGAAGACGCTGCCCTCGGAGACCCCTGCCCGCTCTGCCACCTCGCGGGTGGTCAGCTTGGCCATCCCGCGCTCGGCGATCAGCTCCTGGGTGGCTCGCAGGATGTCCTCGCGACCGCCGGAGGGCGGGCGCCCGCGGCGCTTGGGAATGGTGGTCATCAGCCCACCCAGAAGCCGCGATTGCCGAACCAGCCGCCGAAGTCCTCGGCCGCCGAGGCCCCGGTCCGCCCGCCGCCGCGCGAGCCGAGGTAGCTGTCGACCACCGCGGCACCGAGATCGTCGAGCTCGGGGGCCACCACCCGGCCGTCGACACGCTTGGCCATCGAGTCCACGAACCGGGCCAGGCCGGGGTCGTCGCCGAGCCGGAAGAACGTCGTCTGGGCCCCGAGCCGGCCGGCGTTGTCGAGCTCGCGGACGCTGTAGGCGATCGTCAGCGGGTGCGGCGGGTAGGAGAAATAGACTTCCCCGTCCGGCTCGAGGTGCGAGGTCGGCTCACCGTCGGTGACGATGAGCAGCACCGGCTGGGCGTTGGGGTGCTTGCGGAAGTGCCGGTTGGCCAGCAATAACCCGTGGTGCAGGTTGGTGCCCTTGGCCCACATCGCGTCGAGCGCGGTGAGCTGCTCGATCTCCATCACCTCGGCATGCCGACCGAAGCCGATCAGCTGCAGATGGTCGCCTCGGAACCGGCTGCTGACCAGCTGGTGCAGCGCCAGCGCGGTGCGCTTCATCGGCACCCAGCGGCCGTCCATCGCCATCGAGAACGAGGTATCGACCAGCAGCGCGACGGCTGCCTGGGTGCGTGCCTCGGTCTCATGCACCTCGATGTCGGACATCTCGAAGAACCGGGGTTTCGTGACGCTCGTGCCTCGCCCCTGCACCGACGACCCTTCAGCCGCTCGCCGCTGGACGGCGTTGAGCACCGTACGCGGGATGTTCCACGGCTCGGTGTCGCCGAAGGCCCACCCGCGCGAGGCCCCACTACTCTCCCCCGCCGCCCCGGCCTGGCGCATGTCGCGCTGGCCCTGGCGGCCCGACATCCGGTTCGCCACGTCCTTGAGCAGCGCCTTGCCGAGCTGGCGCATGGCCTTGGGCGAGAGCCGGAGCTGGCCGTCCGAGGTGCGCTTGAGATAGCCGGAGTCGCGCAGGGCGCGCTCGAGCTCGGAGAGCGTGCGGGCGTCGACCGCTGCCTCGTTGCCGAGCTGGCGGGCGAGCTTGTCCAGATCCAGGTCGTCCATCCGCGCCCCGCCGTAGGACTGCGAGAGCTGCTCGGAGAGGTCGTCGAGCTCGGCCAGATCCTGCAGTACGCCGGTCCCGTCGCCGAGCCCGAGGCCGGTGGAACTCCCGGGCTCGCCCCCGAACTCCGAGGACCCGGTCCAGTCCTCGCCGGGCCGCAGCGCTTGCAGGTTCTGGTCGAGCTGCGACAGGCCCTGCATCAGCTCCGGCGAGCCGAACGCCTGCGCGGAGAGCTCCATCAGCTCGGCACGCTGCTCGGGGCTCATCGAGTTCAGCATCCGCTGGGCGGCTGCCGAGCGCTGCGCGAGCGCGTCCATCAGCTCGTCGAGGTTCTGCGGGTTCTCCGGGAAGTACCCGCCGTGCTTGGCCATGAACTCGGTGAAGTCCTCCTCGGTGTCGATCCCGAGGCGGCGCTTGTCGAGCAGCGCATTGAGGTCGCCGAGCATCTCGTTGATCGCGGCCCGGTCCTCCTCGGTTGCGCCCTCAAGAGCCTGCTTCATGCCCTTGAAGCGCTGGTCGAGCAGCTCCCGGCCGAGCAGGTCCTTGATCTTCTCGTAGTCCGCGCGCGCTTCCGGGCTGGCCCAGTCGTAGGCCGCCAACTCGCTGACCGCTGCTGCCGTCGAGGCCGGCAGGCCCTCGAGCTGCATCTCGCGGAAGGCGCGGTCGCCGTCATCCATCGTGATGTCGCGGGCCAGTTGCGAGCGCTCGGCCAGGACGGCCTTGTCGAGCAGCTCGCGGACCTCGTTCAAGGTGCCGTCGAGGTTGTGGCGCTGGAGCAGCTCCTGTCGCTTGCGGGCCACCTCGCGGGCGAGCTCGTCGAGCCCACGGCGCTCCTGGCCGCCGCGGCGCAGGAACTCCTGCATCGCGCGTTCTGGGGAGTACCCGGCCATCACGTCCTCGCCGATGGCGCCGAGCGCCTCTGCTAGGTCGACCGGGGGTGCGAGCGGGTCTGGGCCGCCGTAGTACCGCCCGTACCGGGCCCGGTGCCGGTCTGCTCGCCCCTCTCCTGGGCGGGGATCAACCACCGTAGACCGTCTCCCCCGCCGCTTCGTCCTTGGCGACCTTCCGAGCCAGGTACAGGCCCTCGAGCGCCAGCTCGATCGCGCCAGCCCGCTCGCCGTCGTTGACCGCGCCGAGCCGCTCGCAGATCTGGTCGTAGAGATCGGACTCGCCGGCCCCGGAGGGCGGCAGATCCGGCAGTGCAGCCAGCAGGTCGGCGGCGGTGACCTGCTCGCCGGTTGTGACCGCGACGCCGTCGCCTTCGAGCGCCTCCACCAGCAGCGCCAGGTCCAGGCCCGCCAGCTTGGCGCGGACCGTCTCGGCCGTCGCGGTCCGCAGCAGGTGGGTCAGGATCTCCTCCTCGCGGCCCTCCTCGCCGGTCTCGAACTCGATCTTGCCGCCGAGCACGTCCACCGCTGTCTGCAGGTCGACCACCCGGGCGACCGCATCTGGCTCGCCCTGGGCGGTCGCCCGGTGCAGGGCGGCCGCGCCGATCGTCTCAGCACCCGCGATCGCGAACCGGGCGCTGACGCCGGAGCGCTGGTCGACCGACTGGCTGCCGCGCAGCGCGCGGGTGAACCGGGCCAGGATCTCGACCAGATGGTCCGGGACCGAGGCGACCAAGTCGGCCTCCTGGCGGATCACCGCGATCTCGTCGTCGATGTCGACCGGGTAGTGCGTCCGGATCTCGGCGCCGAAGCGGTCCTTGAGCGGGGTGATGATCCGGCCGCGGTTGGTGTAGTCCTCGGGGTTGGCACTGGCCACGACCAGCAGGTCGATCGGCAGCCGTAGGACGTAGCCGCGGATCTGGATGTCGCGCTCCTCCATCACGTTGAGCATCGCGACCTGGATCCGCTCGGCGAGGTCGGGCAGCTCGTTGATCGCGACGATGCCGCGGTGGCTGCGCGGGATCAGGCCGAAGTGGATCGTCTCCGGGTCCCCGAGCGAGCGGCCCTCAGCGACCTTCATCGGGTCCACGTCGCCGATCAGGTCCGCGACACTGGTGTCGGGCGTAGCGAGCTTCTCGGCGTACCGCTCGTCGCGGTGGCGCCAACTGATCCGCAGGTCGTCGCCGTACGTCACGGCCGCCTGCTTCGAGCCGACCGTGATCGGGTCGAAGGGGTCCTCGCCGAGCTCGGAGCCGGAGATCACCGGGATCCACTCGTCGAGCAGGCCGACCAGGGTGCGCAGCAGCCGGGTCTTGCCCTGGCCGCGCTCGCCGAGCAGCACGATGTCGTGGCCGGCGAGCAGCGCGCGCTCGACCTGCGGGATGACGGTGGCCGAGAAGCCGTGCAGCCCGGGCCACGGGTCACGGCCCTCGCTCAGCGCGTCGAGCAGGTTGCTACGCAGCTCCTCGCGCAGCGACTTCGGGACGTATCCCGAGGCGCGGAGCTCGCCGAGCGTTGCGATGGTGGGCTGGGCGCTGGAGGAGGGGGAAGACGTCACCCTTGCAGGCTACTCAGCAGGTGGTGGTCAGCGAACCCGAATACCTACGACCGACACGGTAGCGTGCCCGGCATGCCCGCGCTGCTCCCTCCGGCCGACTGCCCGTGCGGATCTGGGACGTCCTACGACGCGTGCTGCGGGCCGCTGGTGCGCAACGAGCGGCAGGCGACTGGGGCGGAGCAGCTGATGCGCTCGCGCTACAGCGCGTACGCCGTCGGCAGCACCGACCACCTGTTCCGGACCTGGCACCCGGCAACGCGTCCCGAGCAGGTCGCCCCCGACGACGACCTCGCCTGGACGGGATTGGAGATCCTCGACGTCGTCGCCGATGCCGACGGCGATCCGGATGCCAGCATCGTCGAGTTCCGCGCGTGCTGGACCTGGCACGGACAGACCGGTGCGCTGCACGAGCGCAGCCGATTCACGCGGCGGGCGGGCCGCTGGGTCTACGTCGATGGTGAGACGCGGTAGAGCAGCTCAGCCGCGCTCAGCCGTCCTCAGCCAATCGTGCTGGTGCAGGTCTTCTGGATGTAGGAGTCCAAGGCGAGCAGGTGCTTGCGCTGGGAGGAGCTCATCGTCCGAGTCCGGTGCCGGAAGTCCTCGGCGTTGTGCGCGGACTGCATCCGGTCGACGAGCTCGACGAAGCCGGCCCGGGCACTGGAGTCGATGTTCGGCGGCGTACCGACGTCGGCGAGGCGCTTGATCGCACTCCGGCCTTGGGCGAACGTCGCCTTGTCCAGCTCGGAGAATTTCTCCCCGGCCGAGCAGAAGGCCTGCTTGGAGGCGTCCTTGGGGACGTGCTGGCAGCCCGAGACCCCGACACCGAGGATCACGACCGCCAGCAGCACGACCAGACGCCTCACAGCTCCCCTTCCGACCACGACAGCACCCCGACCCGTCACCGTAGCCGACGACGCAGGACCACCCGCAGCAGGTCGAGCAGCAGGTAGGCGAGCAGGCCTCCAGAGGCCACCATCAGCCAGGTCGCCGTCGACCCGCCGCCCCCGGCGCCGGCAACGTCTCCGTCCTCGGCGGGGGTGGCGACAGGAGTCGCGGTCCGCTGGCCCTTGGTACGCGGAGCGCCGGGCTTGGCCTTCGCCGTCTGATCTGCCTTCTTGGCCTGCTCCAGGCCCGCCTTGCCGACCGGGTGGCCGAGGCCGGTACCGGTGCTGCCCGGAGTGACGACGTACGTCGGCCCCGGCGTGCTGCCTCCGCCGGCGCTGCCCGGCACGGTCACTCCCGGGGGCGCGATCGGGGGCGGGATGGTGCCGTCAGCCCAGGCAGGAACCACGCTCAGGCCGAGCAGCAGCCCGAACAGCGGCAGCAGGCAACGGGCAGTGCGACGCATGCGTTGACCAACGAGGCGACCCCGGGCCGCGTCACGGGTCACCCGCGGGCGACGATCACCGACGACCCGTGCCCGAAGAGCCCTTGGTTCGCGGTGATGCCGATCCGGGCGCCCTCGACCTGGCGGCCCTCCGCCTGACCGCGCAGCTGCCAGGTGAGCTCGCAGACCTGCGCCAGCGCCTGGGCCGGGACAGCCTCGCCGAAGCACGCGAGGCCGCCGGACGGGTTGACCGGGATCCGGCCGCCGATAGCCGTGTCGCCGGCCCGCAGCAGCTGCTCGGCCTCGCCGCGCTTGCACAGCGAGAGATCCTCGATCCAGTCCAGCTCGAGCGCCGTCGAGAGGTCGTAGACCTCCGCGACGTCGATGTCCTCGGGCGAGATCCCGGCCTCCTCGTACGCCGCGTCGCCGATCGACTCCTTGAACGTCCGCTCCGGTACGCCGGCGACTGCCGAGGAGTCGGTCGACATCAGCGGCATGTCGATCACGGTGTTGGGGAAGGTCGGGGTGACCGTGCTGATCGCTTTGATCCGAACGTCGGCCAGGCCGTGCTTCTTCGCGTACTCCACCGAGCACAGCACCACCGCGGCAGCGCCGTCGGAGGTCGCGCAGATGTCGAGCAGGTGCAGCGGGTCGGAGACGATCGCACTGCCGAGCACGTCGGCCGCTGCAACCTCCTTGCGGTAGCGCGCGTTGGGGTTGCTCAGGCCGTGCTTGGCGTTCTTGACCTTCACCGCGGCGAAGTCGGCCTGGGTCGCGCCGTACAGGTCCATCCGGCGCCGGGCGTAGAGCGCGAAGTAGCCAGGGTTGGTCATCCCCATCAGCCGGAAGCGCAGCCAGTCCGGGTCATCCCAGCGCTCGCCGGCGTTGGGCGCCAGGAAGCCCTTCGGCGTGGTGTCGGCACCGACGACGAGAGCGACCTCGGACAGGCCCGCCAGGATCCGGGCGCGCGCGGTGTCTAGGGCCTGGGCCCCGGTCGCGCAGGCGGCGTACGACGTGGCGACGCGGGCACCGTTCCAGCCGAGCGCCTGGGCGAAGGTGGCTCCGGCGACGTAGCCGCCGTACCCGTTGCGGACGGTCTCGCCACCCACGATCAGGTCGACGTCGGTCCACGGGATCCCGGAATCGGCCAGTGCGGCACGCGCGGCGACGACGCCGTACTCGACGAAGTTCCTGCCCCACTTGCCCCAGGGGTGCATGCCGACCCCGGCGATAGCGATGTCATGGCTCATCGGACAGGCCTCCAGCGCCAGGTGGACCGGTCGCCGCTCTCGTCGGTGTACAGCGTCTCGGCGACCAGCTCGACCTCGTCGCCGACTCTCAGGTCGTCGACGCCGAACCCGTCGGCCACCTGGCCCAGGACGACCAGTCCCTCGGGGAGCTCGACGGCGGCCAGAGCGAACGGGACGTACGGGTCGGTCGCAGGAATGTACGGCGGCGGCGGCTGGTACTGCGCATCGGTGTAGGACCAGATCCGGCCGCGTCGGGAGAGCTCGACGTCGTCGAACTCCTCACCGCTGCACGCCGGGTTGCGGCAGAAGCCCTGGGTCCGCGGGAAGAAGACCGTGCCGCAGGTGGTGCAGGACGAGCCGATCAGGGCCGGTTCGGGGCCGGTGCTGAACCAGCCCTCGATGGCCGGGGTCGTGGCGGTCATGACGCTCCTCGCAGAGGCTTGTGAGTAGAGCTTGTCGAAACTCTTGGGTTGAGCCTGTCGAAACTAGAACCTGTTCTCAGTGTCTCACGGCGTGACCAGCCGAAACATCGGTGTGCCACAGTTCACGCGTGGAGGCGATCGTCTGGATCCTGGCCGTCGCGCTGGCGCTCGCCCTGGCCTGCATGGGCGTCCTGGCGCGGCAGCTCCACGGCGTCCGGAGCGAGCTCGCCCAGGCCACGGCACGGGTCACCGTCGCGGTTCCCGACCACCCGACCCAGCGCGCGGTCCTGACCGCCGGCACCGCGGTGCGCTCGGTCGTCGAGGCAGTCAGCCGGGTACGTGAGCAGGGCGTCGGCGGGATGCTGGTCTCGACGCTGGAGGACTTCAACCGCTGGGCTGCCGACCAGCGCAGCGCGATCGGCCGCGTCGCCGGCGA